>JAZQOU010000001.1:0-4372 GCA_045628025.1 Lachnospiraceae bacterium
TGCACTAGAAACAACGAAGCGATTAAATGATGAATTTTTCTATATGAATGGATATACCAATGGGTGTCTTTTGTATTTTCCCACAGAAGATGAATTTGATTATGGTGGCTATGAGGTGTATTGGTCCATGCTAATTTATTACCTTTATATGGAAAGGGTATTCCCATATGATAGACAAGCCGCAACTAAGTTGATACAGTTTGTTGTTGAAAAAAGAGGAAAACAAATTTAAAGGCAGACACGACAGAAAGAGAAATTGAGAAAATATTTAAGTAAAAAAGAGGTCAGACACTTGGAAAGTTCTAGTGTCTGACTTTTTTAGTTATCTGTTCTGGGATGCGTAGGTTCTAGGGGCTACGCCATATATTTTTTTGAAGGTTTCAGTCATATAGCTGGCTCCGCTAAAGCCTGTTCGTTCTGCTATCTCACTCATGGAGAGATTGGTATTGGTTACGAAATAAGCCACTCTTTCTGTGCGGTATCGGTTTAGGCTGTCTATAGGAGTACTGCCTGTAAAGCGTTTAAATAATGTGTTACAGTGCGTCTTGCTGACATCGCCGGCTTTAGCTATGTCGGAGAGTGTAAGTTGCTTAGCATAATTGGATTGAATGAATTTTAGCATCAGCTTAAAGCTGGAGTCTGTGTTTGATACATGTGCAGGATGATCAAGCATATAATGGCCACGACACCATGAAAAGATACCGTTGAACAAAGCCAAAAATGATATGGTAATGCTTAGTTCTGAATCAATGGAATCAATGAGTTCTTCTACTCTGAAATATATTTTTTCTGCATATGGATCATCATGTTTTATAAGTACATATGGAATATTTTGATTATTTATAATAGGTTCAACATAGTGTGCCTGCACAAAATAGCTTGAGCATAAAAGTGATGGATGCAATATGGCAATATAATAAGAACAGCTTTCTGGTTGAGTAGTAAAGCTGTAATGAATCTGATTTTTATTGACCATCAGAGTATCACCCTGTTCCAGATATATCTGTTCTCCATTAATGTTGTAACCAGTTTTGCCTTTGGTTATAGTGATGAACTCCAGATCTTCATGAAAGTGAGGTTTGTTTGTCCAGCTTGCGCCAGGGAATACATTACCTACATGAAGGTATGATGGAAAATCATCATTTTGATAATTTACGATTTCTGAACCATCTTCTCGTTTTGCAATCAAGCCTACATTTGCTCTTATCATAACAAAATCCAACCTTTTTATAACAAAATAATCATTGATGAAATATATCGGAGATATTATAACAAAATAACAGTTAGCGTAATATTGTTATAAAATCATACTACAAAGTATCTTTTTTTATATACCGGAGTGTTATATTGTGATTGTATCACATCGCGGTGAGTAAGTCTAGGAGGTATTTAGTATGGAAAAAATAATTGAACTTAAAAATGTTACTAAAGAATTTAAAGTCTTAAATAGACACGAAGGGCTTAAGGGGAGTATAAAGGATCTATTTTCTCGTGATTATAAAATAGTTCGAGCAGTAGATAATATAAATCTTGATGTGGTACAAGGCGAAATAGTAGGATTCCTTGGACCAAATGGTGCTGGTAAATCCACTACGATTAAGATGATGACAGGGGTTCTCGAACCTAGTAGTGGTGAGCTCATTATAAATAATCGTGTGCCTTATAAGGATAGAACCAAGAATAGTCAGGAGATAGGTGTTGTATTTGGTCAGAGATCCCAACTATGGTGGGCTCTTCCATTAGTAGAGTCCTTCAAGCTGTTAAAAGATATTTATCAGATAAGTGACAAGGATTACAACGACATGCTTGAGTTATATGCCAGCATGGTGGATTTAGAGTCATTGCTCCATAAGCCAGTTCGCCAGATGTCCCTTGGACAGAGAACTCTTAGCGATATACTTGCAGCGTTCTTGCATAATCCAAAGGTCGTATTTCTTGATGAGCCTACTATTGGTTTAGACGTAGCCATGAAAAGTAAGATACGTGAGATGATCTTAGGACTTAATAAGAAAAAGAATACTACAGTTATTCTTACTACTCATGATATGGGTGATGTAGACGCACTTTGTGAGAGAATAGTGATCATTGATAAAGGTAAGATGCTTTATGACAATGATATTGAGCATCTTAAAAAATTCTTTGGCGCTTATAGAACACTTAAGATTAGACTCAAGGAAGATATAGAAGAAGTAGTTAAACAGCTTAACACAGAGCTTGCGTCATATGAAGTCTCTATTTCAAATGATGACACATGGATATCGATTCTTGTAAATGAAGAGAAGGTTCGTGTCATGAAGGTACTTGAAATGATTCAGGAAAGCCATAACGTAAGAGACATGCAGTTAGAAGAAATCTCTACAGAAGAGGTAATTAAAAAAATATATGAAGGAGGTACAGGGATAGATGGATAAGCTAAAAAAATATTTTGCTTTGACAAGACTTGGAGTTCTTGAAACCCTGCAGTGGCGTCTAGCCCTGTTCGTAATGGTACTGGGAAACCTTCTTTATTTGACACTTATATATTTCTTATGGAAGGCAATATTTGCATCTGCTGGTACTGATGTGGTAAATGGCATGACATTTGAGATGACCATGGTCTATCTGGTATTGGCCACATCGTTATATGGAGTAGTAGAGCTTTATCTTGTTTGGGAGATAGGTCGTAATATTCAAAGCGGTAAGATAGTGTTGGATCTGCTAAGACCATTTAAATATAAGCAGTTCGTGTTTTGGGAAAATTCTGGTGGACTGGTTGTAAACTTTTTTGTGACCTTCATACCGACACTTATTATCGTAGGATTTATGACTAAGGGAACGATACCAGTTGGTATCAATTTGCTCTATTTCCTTATAGCATTTATCTTTTCGATTATTATCAATTACAATATTGATTTTATTGTAGGTACCATATGCTTATACACTGAGTCTATTTGGGGAATAAATATTATGAAGCAGATGATTGTATCGTTGCTATCAGGTGCCATGATACCACTGGCATTCTTTCCTGAAAAGGTATCAGCTGTAGTGAAGTACCTGCCATTTAGGGCTATTTATGATACTCCACTTACTCTACTTATGACACGTGATCCAGACTGGCAGACAGTTGTTTCAAAGCTTGGATTTTCACTTTTATGGGTGATTGCTATTTCGCTGTTTAGCTCATTTTTTTGGCGCGTGTCAATTAAGCAGGTAACTGTAAACGGAGGTTGATATGGAAAATACAAATACAAATGTGATTTTTAAAAGAAGGGGACTTGCATTCTATATTAATATTTATTTTAAAATCATAGCGCAGGACATTAAGAGTAAGATGAGCTATCGTTCTGACTTTATTATTTCTACTGTAGGTATGGTGGCCACTAATATAGCAGGCTTTATTGCATTTTTGATTATGTTTGGTAAGTTTCCATCTATTAATGGCTGGGGATATTATGAGATCCTTTTCTTATATGGATTTTCACTTATTTCAATCACACCTACTCAGTGTTTATTAGATAATAACTGGAGTTTGCGCCGATATGTTTATGATGGTGATTTTGTAAAATATTGTTTTCGTCCTATTAATTTATGGTTCTATTATGTGTCAGAGGTATTTGATGTAAAGGGCTTAGGTCAGCTGGTATTTGGTTTTGTAACTCTTATCTATGCATGGATTAAGCTGTCATTACCAGTCACATTTCTATTAATAATAGAGACTATTATTGCACTGATTACAGCTTCATTATTTATGATGGCACTTCAAAATGCAGCAGCTGCATCCTGCTTTTGGATACAGAATTCTTTTTGGCTTTTAGATATTTCGCTTAAGATGAAGGATTACGCCAAGTATCCGGTGACAATATTTAATGATGTGTTTAAATTTATTTTTACATTTATTTTGCCAGTTGCATTTATGGCTTATTATCCAAGCCTTGCTATACTTAGACCAGATGATGTGCCACTCCTTACATGGTTGTCGCCAGTTATTGGCATTCTGGCATTTTATGCAAGTTATAAGTTGTGGATGAAGGGCGCTTCTAAATATGACGGCAGTGGTTCATAGGGACGGTTCTTTTTGGTGCAATTTTTGACTTGACAGCATTATAGCTGTTTGATAGACTGAATAAAAAATGAAAGGAGATTAATTTATTAAGAGCATTGTATTAAGTGAGGATAATAGAAACTAACTTAATATTGTAGTATCAAAATAAGTTGTTGTGCTTCTACCCAGATAGAGGTCTATTTTGGTACGCTCATAATTAATCTCTATGTGCATAAAGTATTTATACCACATCTAGATTGATGTGGTATTTTTTTGCCTTTTTTGCCTAGATTATGAAAATAATATATGTAGTTTCTATAGTCCTCAATAATTATTTATGTATTTTTATCA
>JAZQOU010000002.1:0-3328 GCA_045628025.1 Lachnospiraceae bacterium
ACTGTTTCCTTGTCCCTGCATTTTTCTATGTTATGCATAGGCTAGAGCGGGATATATTTAGATAGCACAATATTAATGCTCGCACAGATTTATAAAGGAATATAATGGTAATAGTTTAATCTTTTGAGAGGGGTAGACGAATATGATAGATAAATCAAAATGGAAATGGACCAGAGAGCCAAAGGACTTTATTATATCGGATGATAGGATCGAGATCACTACCAATCCACACACTGATTTATGGCAGCGTACTTATTATCATTTTAGAAATGATAATGCACCAGTATTACAGATTACAACTAGTGAGAAGTTTTTTTCTTTCGTGGTAAAAACCAGGTTTGAAAGTAAAGTTCGTTTTGACCAGTGTGGTATTGTTATGTATCTAGATAGCGAGAACTGGTTAAAAGGTTCTATTGAGTATGAAAACGAAGAATTTCAGCATCTTGGAAGTGTTGTTACTAATGATGGTTACTCAGACTGGGCGACAACAGAGATTGCTGCAGACATTAAGTCTATGTGGTATCGATTTAGTAGACGAGAGGATGACTATTGTATAGAGTGCTCCGAGGATGGTGTTAAATACAAGCAGATGAGAATATGTCATATGCCTAAAGCTGGTGGCGAAATACAGTTTGGTATATATGCTTGCAGTCCTGAAGATTCTTCTTTCAAAGCTACATTTACCGATATGGAAATAACAGAGTGTAAGTGGCTTGCTCATGATGGACAGGCTCCAGATGAAGAATAAAACGTATTATGAAGAGTAGGGGTAGCAATGACATATATTAAATTCATTACGTATTTATTTCCTATATTACTTATTGGATTTACATTTGCCAGGGCAAAAGTTTATGGTGTGCGTACTTTTAATGAGAATGCGTACTCTTTAACTCAGTCCAAAGCGATTCAGGGTTTTGCAGCTTTAGCTATTATGTTTCATCATTTGGCTCAGCATACCTGTGCACCATGGCTGTCATATCCTAGAGTAAAAGGATTAGAACCTTTCCTTAATATTGGTTATTTAATGGTTGGAATCTTTTTCTTTGCTTCAGGTTTTGGTTTATATAAATCAGTTAAGAGCAAAGATGGTTATTTGAAGAACTTTTTTAAAAAGAGATTTTTACCACTTATATATTTTTATCTGGTTACCAATATAATTGTTTTCCTGGTGACAAAACATCTTAGTACATATACGTGGTTTGTATATGCCATAGCAATTTCCTATATAGGATTCTTCTTGGCATTTCGATTTATAAAAAATGATCATATAGCTATTATTTTTACAGCTATTGTTTCCATTGCATATGTATATGTTGTGGATTTTATTATTGGATTTGAGACTTTTTGGTTTAATTCATCTTTAGTATTTGTTATAGGCATTATTTTTGCTAAGTATGAAAAAACACTAATGGAATTGTTTAAGAAGTACTACTGGGTGGTATTAATTCTATTAGTAGTGGCGTTTGTTTTTGCTTTTAGGAAATCAATCAAAATGAATGATTATCTAGGAACTTCTGAAGCAACATACAACAATCCAGTATTAAAACTTAAGACAGCGCTTATGCAATCTCTTACAGCTTTATTATTCTCGCTGGCAATCATTGTATTAAATCTTAAAGTAGAGCTTAGAAATGGGCTTCTTGGAAAAATGGGTGGTATGACGTTAGGCTTTTATTTAATCCATCCGCTTTTCTGTGATCTTTTTTGCTGGGCTACTTTTTTTCCAAAGTACAGAAGAATTCTATATATAAAGAATATTCCGCTGTATGTAGTAAGCGTATTTATTACAAGTATGCTAGTTACTATTATTTTATATAAAGTATATGACCTTATAACTAAGAAGGAGAAAAGCCATGGAAATAAAGACAGCCAGTGATATGTTAGATTTTATTAAAAGCAGAAGAAGTACAAGAAGATTTAAGAGTGACAAGTTGCCACAGGAGATGATAGCGCAGGTTGTCGAAGCTGGTAGATACGCGCCTAGTGGAGGCAATTCTCAGACCACTCATTTTATTGTGATTGACAATAAAGAAGTGCTTGATAAACTTGCTAGTCTTGCCAAAGAAGAATTTGCCAAAATGGAAGTAACTGAAAATACATATAAGTCACTAGTTCATTCAATCAATGCTTCTAAAAATGGGGATTATGTTTTTCACTATAATTGCCCTACATTAATTGTTACAGCTAATAAAAAGGATTATGGAAATAATATAGCTGACTGTGCATGTGCCCTTGAAAATATGATGCTCATGGCTAATGCAATTGATCTTGGAAGCGTGTGGATTAATCAGCTTAGATGGCTTGGTGAGAATCCGGTATTACTTGATGCTATGAGAGAACTAGGCCTAGAGGAAGACGAAAGAGTATATGGTGCATTAGCAATAGGATATGCGGATTCTGAAGATGGCTTGCCAATTAGAAAGCCACTCGATAGAACTGGAAATATAGTTACATATATTTAAAGGAGCTGCGATATGTGGTTGTTATTTGCCTTCTTATCAGCAGTGTTTGCTGCACTAACTTCAATATTAGCCAAAATCGGAATAGATGGTGTTAATTCAAATCTTGCGACAGCCATTAGGACTGTCGTGGTTGTTGCTATGGCCTGGGGAATGGTATTTTTGACGAATGCCCAGGGGGGATTAACTGAAATCAGTAAAAAGAGTTGGATTTTTTTAATATTATCTGGCTTTGCTACAGGTGCATCATGGCTTTGTTACTATAAAGCGCTTCAGATGGGAGAGGCATCAAAGGAAGATACTTTATGACAAATGATTTTACAACGGGATCCCCTTTAAAACATATAGTGCGATTTGCATTCCCTTTATTTTTAGGAATGATTCTCCAACAGTTATATGGTGTTATAGATGCTATTATTGTTGGACAGAAGATAGGGTTAGAAGCCCTTGCGGGGGTGGGCTCTACAGGAGCAATTAGCTTCATGGTTATTGGATTTTGCACAGGGCTTAGTGGCGGCTTTTCGATACCAGTTGCTCAGGCGTTTGGAGCTAGAAAAGAGAAGGAATTACGAAGATTTGTAGCTAATAGTTTGTGGCTAGCTGCTTTCTTTTCTATAGCTATTACACTTATGGTGTGCTATTTTTGTGATGCAATTTTGCATATAATGCGTACACCAGAAGACATCTATAACTATGCTAGAACATATATATTTATTATTTTCCTTGGTATTCCCTTTACTATTTTCTATAACACATTTGCAGGTATTTTGCGTGCAATTGGTGATAGTAAGACACCGGTCGTATGTCTTATGGTGTCCACTGTTTTAAATATTATCTTGGACTTTGTTTTCATCATAGGCCTTCATATG
>JAZQOU010000003.1:0-74561 GCA_045628025.1 Lachnospiraceae bacterium
GCCCAGTATGCTCCATAACAATGCGAGATTCACCTTCAACAGAATTGATGAGTTCGATCAGTGAATTGATGTCACTGGATGTGTGTTTGATTTCAAAGGGAGTGGATACAATCTCACCAAATGGTCTCAGGATTGCAACCATACTTTTTCCTTTAGAAACATCGATACCTACTGCGTTCATAAATTTGTCACTCCTTAAGATTATTGCAATGGATAAGTACCAGTTTTACTCATTGCCTATTCTATCTACTGTGGTGTGACACGAACGTACCCGAGGCAGTTCAACCTGCATAAAACGAACGCTGCAAATGAGGAGCTGGTTATCAGTCTATTTAACGGACGTTAAGTCCAGGAAAGGAAGCCGACATACCGATTGCTCCATCATTATACAGCTAAGCAACAAGATGGATAATTCCTTACTGGTTGTAAGGGTTATTAACCATAAATATATTGTAGTAGAAAGGAGGTCATATGATTCAGCTTAATTACAGAGATTCAAGACCAATATATGAGCAAATAAAAACCGGTCTTAGAAATCTGATATGTCAGGGTGCGATTGACGTAGACGAAAAGCTCCCCTCTGTTAGAGACTTGGCTTCGCAGCTAGCTATCAATCCTAACACTATTCAAAAAGCTTACAGAGAACTTGAGCAGGAAGGATATGTTTATACCATATCCGGTAGAGGCACCTTTGCATCAGATTACAAAGACATAAATTCTGACAGGGTAAACAAACTATTAAAAACCTTTGATGAAACAACACGTGAGTTAATATATCTCTCACAAACTTCAGAATCATTAAAAGAAAGAATTGATTCTATATATAAAGAAGGAGGAGTAGACAATGATTAAAGTCGAAAATGTCACAAAATATTTTGATGATTTTAAGGCTTTAGATGGATTAAATATGAATGTTCCTAAGGGATCTATATATGGTCTTGTTGGTCCAAACGGTGCTGGTAAATCAACTATTATAAGACATCTTACAGGTGTTTATAAGCAGGACAGCGGTCGAATTACTATAGATGATCAGCCAGTATATGAAAACATTCCACTAAAGTCAAAATATGCATACATACCTGATGATTTCTATTATTTTACTCAGGCAAATACTATAGATATGATGAAGTTTTATAAAAATATGTATCCAAACTTCTCTGAAGAGCTTTTCTATAAAATTGCTGATTGTTTTACAAATATTGATTTAAAAAGAAATATCAGGGCTCATTCAAAAGGAATGCAAAAGCAAATAGCATTCATGCTTTCACTTAGCTGTCGTCCAGAGCTTCTTATTCTCGACGAACCAGTAGATGGACTTGATCCTGTAATGCGTAGACAAATTTGGTCGCTTATTATGTCTGACGTTGCTGATCACGGAGTTACAGTTCTTATATCAAGTCATAATCTAAGAGAGCTAGAAGATGTTTGTGATCATGTAGGAATAATGAATCATGGAAAGCTATTGATTGAACGATCATTAGACGATTTACAAGGCAGCATATCAAAGCTTCAAGTCGCATTTTCAGGCGTGATGCCTGAGCTGCCAGACAATATAAATATTATTCATAAAGAGCAGACTGGCAGAGTACACACACTGATTGTCAGAGAGAAGCCTGAGGTCGCTACAGCTAAAATGTCAGCGCTTAATCCTATTCTTTTAGATGTGCTTCCACTTACACTAGAAGAAATATTTATTTACGAGTTAGGAGGTGAAAACTATGCAGTCAAAGACATCATCCTTTAATAATGCTTTACTTATTAACAACTTTAAAAGAAATTGGATTGCAGTAGTTGCATATACACTTCTACTTTTGTATGAACTGCCATTTTCTTTTATAACATCACTCAATAATTATAAATCGTGGAATCCAGAGGTTACTAAATTCCAGGTTATGCTTGAAACAATATCCCTCAATCACTATGCACAAAATGCATTTTTTGTTGGAGTGTTTGCAATAATTTTAAGTGCTCTTTCATTTAATTATCTGTATACCACGAGAGGTGCATTTATGATGCACGCATTTCCAGTTAGTCGAAAAAGCCTTTACTATTCAAATGCTTTATTTACATTTTTAGGCTTATTAGTGCCACAATTTGTAGTTACTATATTAGTGAGCATCATGGCTATTGCTGTAAAGACTCCAGAATCTCTTAAATGGATATTGCTTACATTCGTGTTCAGCATTTTATTTGATATATTGTTTACTGGTATATCTGCCTTTTGCTGTATGCTAAGTGGACAGCTAATAACAACTGTAGCCCTTTACTTTATTTTTAACTATGCCGCATATATTATTGAATACTGCTTTAGACTATTAATGTCACATATTTCATTTGGACTAAGCGAGTTTCAAAACAACTTCTCAGATGCAATATTCTCTCCTATAAGCTACCTGTGCAAAACAGGAATTGCTTTAGATTATGAATATGACAAAGAAGGAATTGTATCAAAAGTAATACCATCAATGACAGGTCTTTCTTCAGCTTTAATATATGCCGGCGTTGGTCTAATAATTCTTTTATTAGGCTACAAGCTTTATAAAGCAAAGCAAGTCGAAACAGCAAACGACTTCCTCGCTTTTGATATCTTAAAGCCTATAGTTGCTATAGTTTGCTCATTTTTTGCAGCACTTACTCTTTCAATGATGATAGAAGACACCATCGATAGCAGTGAGACACTTGAGTACATACAAATTTTTGTTATTATCCTCATTCTTACTCTTATTATTGGATTAGCTATTTATTACATTGTTCAAATGCTCATAGCAAAGTCATTTAGAGTTTTAAATAAAAAGAATGTTTTCAGCTCTATTGTTTATGTAGGTTTGACAATTATTGTATTTGCCACTCTTCGTTTTGATACACTTGGATTTGAAGTTTACCAGCCAAAGGAAGAAGATATCGAATGGGCAGGCATAAATTTTAGTTATCCTATGTTAGAGTACGAAAAAGAAGGTATTGAAGAAATACTTGCTATTCATAAAGATATCATTACAGCAAAGGAAGACATTCGTCTTTACAAAAACGATGATAACGCAAGCAACTATATTACAATTAAATATAAGCTTAAAAATGGAAAAACCGTAACCAGAAACTATGAGATTCATGATTCTTACAGTAATGCTTTAACAAAGCAAATAGCCGATGAGCTCCTTGCTTTTGCAAATGATCCGGAAAGAATAAAAAGATGCTATATTGGCGAAACATATAAAGATATGACTGTTGCCTCTTTAGTGTACAATGTTCCACACTGGGATGATACAGATAAAATGTATTATCAGCAGGCTGTAACATCAAAAGATTTATCCGATGCTGACATTAATAAAATTTTCGAAGCATTTATGAAGGATATTGATGAGAAGAACTTCTTTGTTGCATACTTCTACAAAGAAGGTACATATGACGATACGTTATATATTAACAATCTCGAATTACACCTTACAAGTCCTACTCCTATAGTTGGATGCGGAGACATCTTTTATGAATACTTCTCTGTTATTGCACCAAGCAATGGAAATATTTACATATATCCTAATCTTAATAAGAATATGACAAACACCATTAATGCATTAAAAGAAGAAGGCTTTTCAAAGGAAGATGATCCATTTGTTACTGTTGCAGAAGACAATGGTATAGCATATTAAAAAAATAGCCCCACCTTTGTAATGAAACTTTAAAAGTACATATACAAAGGTGGGGTATTTTTATTTTAATAATTATTATTTGTTTTTTATAGAATATCCAAAAGTCCCTAAAAGCTCATTCGTATCGTAATACTCTCCATGAGAATATACTAAAGGCTTAGCCTTTTCTAAAGCAAATCTGCCTTTTTCATCCATATATTTATCATCAACATGAACAGCTACTACATCTGCTACAAACATTGTGTGAGAGCCATACTCCTTCGTTTCTCTAACACGGCATTCAATGTTAACAGGGCTTTCTTCAATAAGTGGCGCCTTAACTATATCTGCTTTTTGTTTTGTCAACAAACATTTTTCGAATTTATCAACATCTCTTCCAGATGTCACTCCACAATAATCTGTTGCCCATACAAGATCCTTTGTTGTCAGATTAATAACAAACTCCCCTGTCTTTTCAATCATATTATATGAATATCTCTCTGGTCTAACAGAAATATATGCCATTGGTGGATTAGTACATACAGTACCAGTCCATGCAACTGTCAAAACATTATCATTTCCTTCTCCATCAGTAACTGTTACCAGCACTGCAGGAAGTGGATATACCATATTTCCTGGCTTAAAATTAATTTTACTCATATTTCACCAATATCAATCCATGCTTTATCTAAAATGATATACCAAAAATAATATTAAGAATAATAGTTGCTATAAGACCAACACCTATAACTGCAAAATACAAGAATTCTGCTTTTTCAAAATCGTTCTTTGATAGTTCTCTGTCTGAATTTCCAACACGTGTTGTAATTTCATCATTTTCAACAATTTCCAGTCTCATATCCAGAGCTCCTGCAAAAGCTGCTGGCACCTGTGACTCATTTGAATCATCACCTTTATTCGCGTCAGCTTTATAAACACTAACTGTATCTGAATATGAGAACTTTCCACTCATAATCTTTGTAACAAAGCAAACATATAATGCTGCAAGTCGCGATGGAATATAGGCCATTATGTGATCAAGGCGGTCTGCTGCCCAACCATAATCTCTATGTAATGCTACGTCCTTTTTCATCTTTTCGTTATAGCTTCTAACAGCTAAATAAGCATACCCTAAAGGCGAGCCACCTAAAGCAAGCCAAAACAATGGTGTAATATATCCGAAATTCACAAATGATGCCATTTCTGAAACTTCTGATATTATTGTTTCTGTCTGTTCGAATTCTGCAGTCTGATCAATTGTTTCTTTTGCTTTGTTAAAAACTGCTCGTGCTGACAGAAGATAGTAAACTGCTGCCGTTTCAAATATCACACCCATCACTGGATGAATCCAATATGTAATAACTAAAAATAGCGAAATAACTGCATAAACCGAAAGGATTGTTATAACTAATGTCAACAAACCTTTCTTTTTTTCTTCGTCTTCATCCTTAACAATATATTCGATATTGTCACCAATAAATACTTTATTCAAAAAGTCTATTATTATTTCTATAACATCCTTTAATTGTGGTAAAAATTTAGGCTTTCCAATGATGATTTCTACCACAAATCCTATTATTAAAGCACAAATATGATAAGACATTTCTTTCCCTTTCAGTTTATTCTTTATTTCTGATTATTATAACTTTATTCACTTGTATAAACAACGAGAGATTTTTTATAGAATACAACACAAACACATATTGTTAACCTATATTAAATTTTAGGTTGACAATATTAAGAATAATGATAAACTATGTATTGCTTGTTATTTTGTTAACAATATTAATATACTTACCAAAAGGAGATAATAATGAAAAATATTACTATTAAAGAAATGGCATTTTGTGCTGTATTTGCCGCATTATTATGTGTTTTAGCACCTCTATCAATACCTATAGGCCCGGTTCCTATTTCATTAACAATTCTTGTTATTTATTTGGCCGTAGTTGTTATAGGAACAAAGTACTCACTTATTAGTTACATTGTATATTTGCTACTTGGGCTTTGCGGACTTCCAGTTTTTTCAGGATTTTCAGGTGGCGTTGCTAAGCTGGCAGGTCCAACAGGTGGCTACCTCATAGGATTCATTCTTATGATTTTAGTAGGTGGAACACTATATCAAAAAACAACTAAAGTTTGGTTGGGTGGCATATATCTTTTCATCGGCGTTCTCATCGACTACGTATTTGGAACAATCTGGTTCATACTGATGATGGATACAACCCTTAGCTATGCTCTTTCAGTATGTGTTTTACCATTTCTTCCTGTTGACATTATCAAGATTGTTCTTGCCATAGCTTTAGGAACAATTGTAAAAAATGCTTTAGTTAAAGCAAATTTACTTTCTTAATGTTTCCTCAGTAGAAACAATTTTATCAACAAAGCATACCAGCCAGGCTTCCTTACTATTGGGAAGTCTGGTTATGTTTAAGGGCCACATGTGATTCTTTATTATCCCAATTTCTATATGATTCAATTTAAAGTGCTTTAAAGCATTGTTCAGTGCTGTCTTCGCATGCGTATAACCATGTAAACCATGCTCTTTCACTTTTTCATCATGATGCCAATCGTATAAATAAAAATCGTGAAGCAGTGCTCCTTTCACCAAGCTTTGCATATCTAAATTCATATGCTTTCTCTTTGCCATCCTAAAGCAAAGTCTTGCCACAGACATCACATGATCATATGTTGTAACATCTCCGTGCTGAATATATGCTTTCATTTCCTGAACTTTTTCATCTGACAGAATATCTCTCGACAAACTATCAAATTCTATTTCCTCATCAACTGTTAATTCTACCCTCATAACCCACTTCACAACAGCGATAAATTCGCAACATAAAAGGTACAACAAATGAGAAGCTCATCTGTTGCACCTTATTTTTTAAAAATTGTACGTTTACCTAACTAAAAGTATCAATAAACTCTACTTCTTTAACTTGTCTGCAATATTCTCAACAAAGCCAGATGCCTTATCAGCAATGTCAGCTGCACCCTTTGAAATCTTATCTCCAGCAACTGAAATAGGGAAATATCTATTGAGCATTCCCTCTAAAGCCTTGCCATGTCTAGCCTCATCTCTTGCCATCTCATGAACTGTATCGTGAATTGCATCAAGATTGTATTTTTTAGCCATCTTTGCAAGCTCAAACTTTCCTGCTGTAGCACCATACTCACATTCAACTCTCCAAGCAAGATTCTTCTTTGTAGAGTCAGTCATATTAGGCTCAAGCTCTGATCCTAATAATTCAGCAAACTTTGCTGCATGCTCTGCTTCTTCAAAGGCTGCCTTTTCCCAATAAAGACCTATTTCTGGATATCCTTCTCTATGAGCGATACGTGCCATGCAAAGGTACATTCCTACCTCTGAGCACTCACCATCAAAGTTTGCCTTTAACTGATCAAAAATAAATTTCTTGTCTTCTTCTGGAATGTCCGCATTGTTCTTTACTGTACTTGCATAAACGCCATATTCATGCTCTGCTGCAAGTGTTGCATTACTGTCCTGCTCCTTAAACTTATCAGCGCCTACATGGCAAACTGGACACTCCTCTGGTGGCTGATCTCCCTCATGTACATAACCACATACTGAACATACATATTTCATCTTAAACCCTCCTGTTGTAAATCCTCGACGCATCCTGTGCGTCAATTATGCGTACTCTTTCATAATAATACTCCTTTTTTCTGATAATTAAAATAATTTTGGACTTTTTTCAAAAATTATTTGCCACATTCAGCATCCTTTATATTTAAATTCATATAGTTTAAAACTCGCTTTTTATCTGCCGTCCAAGTAGGTTCTACTAGCAGCTTTTTCGGCCCATCTCCAGTAATACGATGTACTACCACTTCTTCAGGCAATCTTTTTAGGCACTTGATAACGGTGTCAGTATATTCCTCTAATGACGGAATATAAAATGAGGTTTTCTCATAAATCTGATGCAATCTGGTTCCTTTTAAAACATGTAATAACTGAAGTTTTATTCCCCATGTCCCACACTCAACAGCATAATCTAACGACGCAAGCATATCGTCTATTGTTTCATTCGGAAGATATAATATTAAATGCGTTATTACCTTTATTCCAATGGCATTTAAATTCTGTACCGCTTCTTTGTATACTACATTTTTATATCCTCTGTTTATAAATTCGACACTTGTCTGGTTTATCGTTTGTAGTCCAAGTTCTACCCAGATTGGCTTTATTTCATTTATTTCTTTTAATAATGCTAAAACATCTCCATTAAGGCAGTCAGGTCTTGTTGCTATAGAAAGAATAGCAACCTCTTCGTCTTCTAAGGCTTCGTAATATACCTTTCGCAAATAATCTATACTGGCATAGGTATTTGTATATGCTTGGAAATATGCTATAAAAAGATTACAGGATTTTACTTTTTTTCTTACTTTTTCTTTACCTGCTTTTAGCTGCTCAGCTATTGATAGCCTTCTGCTTTCAGCAAAATCGCCAGAGCCACCCTCACTGCAAAAAATGCAGCCACCCATGCCCAATGTGCCATCACGATTGGGACATGTCATGCCTGCATCTAAAGATATTCTATATACCTTTTGACCATATTCTTTTTTTAGAACATCGTTAATACTTGTATAATCCAAAACGCATTATGCCTTTATGCTAAGACAATCCTTTATCCTAACAATCTCTTCATCTGTAAAGCTCTGATGTGACCAACCACAAATAGTCTTATCAGGATCGTCATTATATCTAGGAATTACATGTATATGAAAATGTGGGACTGTCTGTCCTGCAGCCGCCTCATTGTTCTGTACAATATTGACACCTGCGCATCCTAGCTTCTCCTTTGCATTTTTAGCCAGCTTCTGAGCTACCAAAAGTGCTTTTGTTGCTGAATTCTCATCTAAATCGTATAAGCAATCAGCATGGTTCTTTGGAAGAATCAGTGTATGTCCCTTTGTTGCAGGATCTGCATCAAGAATACATGTAAAATCTTCATCCTCATATATTACATTTGTAGGTATATCACCATTTGCAAGCTTACAAAAAATACAATCATCCTTTTTCATCTTATTACCCTCTTACGCTGAAAATGTAAATATTTCGTCTAACATACGAAGTGTTCTAAAATTGCCCTTTGCTGTCATATCTCCTACAGAAAAAGCCCTTTGGAATGTCATTCTTCCTGCCACTATATGATCCATAATGGTAGGTGAAAGTTTCATGTATACATCGACATTCTCTTCTCTTGCATACATTATATTAATCTGCTCACCATTTACTTCAAGAAGAAGCGGCTCTTTCTTTCCATCAATCATAAACAAATATTTTGCAGAAAAATCACTCTGTCCTTTAAAATGAGAATTAAATTCTATGATGTATTCAGAATTCTCATCAGACGTTTCCTGTCCCATCAGACTCTTAAACATATTGGACAAATCCTCTATGTCTGCCTTTTGTGTCTGCACATACAAATCGTCTGCAACATACTGTGAAAGCTGTTCAGACTCCTGAGGTGTCAATTCCATCTGTTGAGTTCTAAGCACGCTCTTTTTAACAGCAAGATTACTTGTTGGAAGTCCCTTAGTCTTTTGAGATATGGTTTTAAATAAAGACTCTACTGTCTTTTCAATAATACGACCATACTCAGAATTTGACTTAAAGTCTGCTAAGTCTTCTACATATCCGCAAATACCGCTGCATGGCAGACCACCTAAAATCTCCCAGGCATTTTCCAGATTTACCATTGCATCTCGCTCACCATAAGTTGTAGACATAACTACTGGAAGCATATATGTTGACGCTAGTGCATCCTTATCAGCATAAAGCCAACACGCGTCTAAAAATTGATTCATATAGCCACCAATTCCTAGCCATTCAACCGTAGTCGCAAGAACAACTCCGTCAACACCCTTTAGTGTCTGTGGCAGTACCGATATCGCATTCTTCTGCTCATAAATATTATATAGATGAACCTCAACAGAAAGCTCGCCCAGAACCTGTTCTATTTTATTAATAACATAAAGTGTAGGGTCATCTAATATGCCTCTGCCACCATAGTAAATATTAACCTTCATATCTACTTCCTAATATATAAATTTCAACGATACAATGCATGTATTTACATGTTCACAAAATAAAAACACACACTAGTTAATTATAAAATTTTTGCCTCTATAAATCAACGATTACGAGATGCATACATTCATATCCTGTGGGGTTACAGTTATATCTTGTCTTTCCCCAAGGGCAAAATTATTTAGCCAGAAATATCTTTATTTCTTAGGCGGCAAATAATATGCGGTATTCCATACAAAATAAACGATGTAATAAGACCAATGATAAATCCTGCTGCATGACCAACATTATCTACACCCGTCGCTACTAATCCAAAGTAAAAGCAAAGCCCCGCCATTATCAATGCCTTGGGTAATGTTATGTTTTCATATCTGCCCTTATGTACAATCAAAAGGCAAACCAAAGCCCCCATTAGCCCAAATATTGCTCCAGATGCACCAGCCGAAACATCATTTCTTCCATATAAAAGCATTACCATAAAAGTAACAAATGAAGCTCCAACTCCTGATATCAAATATACTGCCGCATACCTTGTCTGACCATAGGCTTTTTCAATCATCCCTCCCAGGAAAAACAAAAGTAACATGTTATTTAAAAGGTGTTGATATCCAAAATGCAGAAATATAGCGCTAAGCAGTCTGTACCATTGACCATCCTTTAATATCAAATATGGGTTCATTGCTCCATGTCTTACCATAAATGATATATCTGTTGTATCGCCAATAATCTCTAGTAACACAAAAACTACTATATTTACTATAGTCAAAATATATGTAATTGGAATTTCTTTAAAGGTAGGCCACCTTAACTGATTTTCTCTCTCCATAATCAAAATTATAAATACTTTTTATCCTGCCAACAAGTCCCTTATAAAAACAACAGAGGAGGACCTCTCGTCCTCCTCATAGCCATATCTGCATTCGCAGAGTATTTCGTTTACTGTTGTCCCAAACAGCTTGCTAAGTGCAAGCGAGTTTTCTAGGGTAGGTAGCGCATCGCCTCTTTGCCATTTGAAAATGGCCTGTACGGACACTCCCATGAAATCTGCCACCTCCTGAACCGTCAGGTGGTTTTGAATTCGAAGCTCCTTAATGCGGGCTCCTGTTGCTACCAGGTCTACAACTGGATAATACATATTCTCGCCTCCTTGTGTAAGTGATAGTTTTCAGTTACATCTCATTCCTGGGGTTCAACCACTCTTGGCACCTCTGCCTCTGAGGAATGCGGGCTCTTTTTTGATATTTCATTATAACACCGCCATGCGATTTTGCAAGACTTATTTCGTCAATTTATGTACTTTTTTAAACCTCTTTTTGAAACTCTTTTTGAACTAATATTTGTATCAAATATCTTTTCTCGAATCTCCTTTCTAGTACATACCACATCCACTACGTCCAGGCATGTCATCATCCTTTATATATCTTGCGTTAAACTCCATATTAATCTCACGAAGCTCTTTTTTTCCATCAATATAATCCTGATACATCTCAGCAAGACCTGGCATGCATCCATCACAATTGGCCTCAATGCTTCCAAGCGACTGCGCAACAATTTCTTCACGCTCTTCTTTCGTTGTTTCTGCAATCAAATAACTCATTTCATTTCTCCTTATATCTTGAAAATAGAAAAATATGGTGTTAATATTTACGGACTGCGATTTTTGTTTCTTATTATATTATAAATTTACAGGTAAGTAATATGATTAGTTCATTTAAAAGAAAATATATTGGCGATTTAGATTTCTATAAACGTTATATGTTTATAGCCATGCCTATGATTCTCCAAAGTGCAATCACTAATTTTGTCAGCTTTCTCGACAATATTATGGTTGGTCAGCTTGGCACAGAACAAATGTCAGGTGTAGCTATTGTTAATCAATTATTGTTTGTATACTTGCTTGGCCTCTTCGGACTAAATGGAGGAGCAAGTATATTTGGTGCACAATTTTTTGGAAAAAATGACCATAAAGGACACATGTATTCCTTTAGATTCAGAGGTTATGTTTGTCTTTCTTTTGCTATTTTTGCAATTGCTCTTTTTATCACAAAAGGAGACTCCCTTATCTCTCTTTATCTGACAGAATCTGCCAGCTCAGGAGATATTGCACTTACTTTCGAATATGCTAAAGACTATTTGGGCATTATGCTAATAGGTCTTATTCCTCTAGCACTGACACAAATCTACGCCAGCACAATAAAAGAAACTGGTCAGACAGTATTACCAATGGCAGCTAGCTTCATCGCCGTAATTGCCAATGCTATATTAGATTTCTTGTTAATTTTTGGCATTGGTCCTTTCCCCGAACTAGGAGTAAATGGTGCCGCTATTGCTACCGTAATCGCCCGCTTTGTCGAATTTTTTGTAGTAGTAATATGGGCTCACTCACATATATCATCATGTCAATTCTTGATTGACGCTTATAAGGGATTTGGTTTGCCTTCAGATCTTTTAAAACAAATGATTATAAAGAGTACACCTTTGGCTCTTAATGAGATACTATGGTCTGCTGGTATGACAACGATTGTACAATGCTACTCTGTTAGAGGTCTTGACACGGTAGCTGCGCTCAATATTTCGAGTACAATAACCAATCTTTTCAATATTATTTATATTCAGCTTGGTGGCTGCATTTCTATAATTGTAGGTCAATACCTTGGTGCTGGTGAACTGGAAGAAGCAAAAGATGCTGATAACAAGATGATAGCTTTTAGTTTCTTCTGCTGCACTATAGTGGCAGGCATTATGTATGCAACAGGAGGATTGTTCCCTAACATCTACAACACCTCTGCAGCCATTAAACTATTGGCTAAAAACTTCCTCATAATATCTGCCATTATGATGCCTTTTTGCTCACTCAGTCATTGCGCTTACTTTACGCTTCGTACTGGTGGAAAAACTATCGTCACCTTTATATTTGACAGCGTGTTCACCTGGGTAATAGTAATCCCAGTTGCCTTCATTCTCAGCAGATATACAGCTCTAAGCATTGTCACAGTATTCTTCTGTGTTCAGGCAACTGAGTTTATAAAATGTATCATTGGTATGCTTATGGTCAAAAGCAATGTGTGGCTGGTAACTATGGTCTAATTAAGCCTCAAGCCCCTTATAGAAAGCGACTGCATCAGCTATATCCTTCTCATCTGGATGACCCTTGCCTGTACCACCCATAAGCTTGAATGGTCCAAATGTATTGTAGCCTGTACATGTATATAATCCGACAACCGTTGGATTTTTATCACCTATAACCTTCATTATAGATTTAGAAAAGTCCTTATTCATAGCACTAGTCATAATGAAGAACACCTTCTTATCTGCTGGAAGATTTGCTTCTGCAAAGCTCAATATAGACTGGTGAAAGTTCGCTCCATATATTCCCGAAGCAAAGCCGATCATATCATACTCAGATAAATCCTTTTCCTTTACTTCAACAGAATTTACAATCTCAACATCACACTCACTAGCAATGGCATCTACAAGCTTCTTTGTATTTCCGTGATGAACAGAAGCATATACTATTAGATTTTTCATTTTTCTTCCTCCTAAGGTTTCCTTTTAGTATAAAGTATTTTAATAATGTAATTCCCCTCTATTGGTAATATTACAATTATATTGTAAATATCCTTTTTTTATTTTAGATATTTTCATTTTCTCATAATATTGCTACCTTCATCCTTCAACCATTTCACCTGAATTTTGTAGTCGGGCAGCACTTTCTCAACTTCGCTCCAAAATGCTTTTGAATGATTCATTTCTTTTCTGTGGCACAATTCATGAACAACAACATAGTCAATAATATCTGATGGCATAAGCATTAACAGGCAATTAAAATTCAGATTCCCCTTGCTGCTGCAGCTGCCCCATCTAGTCTTTTGATTTCTTATTGTTATTCGTCCGTAATCTACGCCTATAATTCTTGCATAATATTCTACTCTACCTGGAATATAGTCTCGTGCTTTTTTTGCAAGTTCCTTTATTTCCTCATCAGATAGTTCTTTTGAGGTAGGCTCTTCCTCCCTTCGTTTTTGCATTTCTTCTAGGTGCTTTAGAATCCAGGGCTCCTTTTCTTTAATAATTCTATCTATTTCTCTTCTACTAGCCCACTTAGGCGCCCTTACCGTCACTGTAAGATCAGGATTTACCTGTATAGCTATTGTTTTTCTGTTTGATTTTATTATTTGAATGTTCATTTATATAATTCTATATAAAAGTCCTATTATTTATATAAAACTTGCCATTTTTATATAAAGCCATATAACTTTATATAATTCTTTACTCGCCTAAAAGCTCCACAATTTTCATATCATGATGCATCGCCTTTAGTAAAGGTCCAAAGATGTCTTCAGTTTTTAGCTTAAGACTTGTTGTATTAATACATGGATGACAGCCTACAAATTCACCCTCCAATACATCCTTATCTACTATGAGCTGTACAGCGTTATCATGGTCGTTCATAAGACCTAACACACTAACTGAGCCTGGTGTAATATCTAAATACTTTTCCATATACTCAGGCTCCGCAAAACTAAGTCTTGAGCAGCCTAGCTGCGATGGCAATTCCTTAGTCTTAAACACCTTGTCTCCTGGCATCATAAGAAGATAAAACTCAGTATGCTGTCTATTACATAAAAACAAATTTTTGCAAACCAAAGCATCTAGGATTTCGTCTATTACTAAACAGTCTTCCATAGTATTAGCATTAGCATCTGGATGGTCGCATCTCCAATACTCCAGTCCCAAGCTATCCAAGAGCTCATAGCATCTTTTTTCCTTATCAAGTCTGCCACTAACATCAGCAGGACTTCCATTTTCTAATTTTAATTCCATAATTCTCCTACTAAATAACAATTCCTTTACTCTGAACTACCTTTAGCCCGAATATTTTTTTGTAATGTTTAAAGAATATATTACCATAATTGCAATAGATTCAAACATCATCCCTATATTTGATAACGATTACTATAAGCCTTTCATATATAAATTACAAACATGCTTCATCGCTTAAATAGATATGCCCAACCTCAATGACAGCTTCAAACGAAGCTCGCATATCCATAATTCTTCGAAGATTAACACCTGTTTCTTTTTTATTAATTGTTGGAAACATACTATCGCCTCCTCATCTGACAATAATTATAGCTTTATCTATAATCTCTGCACTATTTAGTCTTCACGCTTACTTTTTTCCCCGAAAAAGCAATCCCAAACTTTAATATATCAGTAATTCCATCATCTTTCATTTCCACATCATATCGCAGTTTATCTATCTGCTCCAATGCCTTATCCGCCCATTTTTCAAGCTCAATATCACTTAATTTCTCTTTCCACTTTAATTCCAAAATAATGCCAGGATACCTTTTTTCCCTTGGAAATAGAGAAACATCAAATCTACCATCTCCAGATTCTCGATTTGATTTAATCTTATACTGGTTATCCATTAATGCTATTAATCCAAGCATCAAACCATGATAAAATCCTTCAGCTCCACCATCGAAGAAGCTGATTGATTTATCCATATATTCCCCAATAGCACTCTGCAACTTCTTGTAATCATTGGCATAAAGACTTTCTGCAATCTTATTCGCTGTAGTTCTCGTAATTGCTCCCGTCTGTAAGAAATGTGACAAGATTTCACTCTTATATACAGCTGCAATCTCTCTATTTGGAATTGATACTTCGCACAAATATGATCCATCTGCTTGCAGTTCCTTTTTAGGAGTTTTCAAATATCCAGCAACCAACAATAAGCTGTAAATATTTGCTGGGTCCTCCGCAAGCGATCTATACACCACATTTTGATCAATTCTTGCAACTACTCTTTCTCCTTGCAAAAGGTCATATAATTTTTCTGTAATATCATCTGTAGCCACTCTTAGTACATCATCAAGGATTTCATTTTTTCCTGTATTTACCCAATATGCTTGAGGAAGGCATCCTTTGGAAATATAATTGATTACAGACCATGGATTATATATTTCTTCGCTACCAAACAAATATCCATCGTACCAGTCTTTAAGTTCCTCCTCCTTATCTGATACTCCATAGTAACTGAGCATTGCTTTCACTTCAGATTCTGTAAATCCAAAAAAGCTATCATATTCTTCATCCATTACGGAGTTCACTGTTAAATTATTTAGACCACTAAAGATACTTTCCTGAGCAATACGCAAAATTCCCGTTAGGAAACCATAGGATAAATTCTTATTATCCTTAAATGCTCCAGAAAAGAAATTTCTCATGAATCCAATAATTTCATCGTAGAAATCCTTAGAATATCCCTCTTGAATTGGAGTATCATATTCATCAATAATGATTACTGGGGCCTTGCCATAATGTGTAGCAAGCATTTTCGACAATCTCTCGAGAGAAGAAGTAAGCTCCACCTCATTTGCTGTAGAATCCATAATTTTTGTAAAATACTCCTTCTCGTATTGCGAAAGCTTATCGCTATTTAACAACTCTTGATGTCTTCCATATTCTTCTTGAAGCAATCCCTTGATTTTATCTATTGTTGCCTCCCAAGTATCAAACTTAACATCTTTAAAAGTCAGGAAAACAACTGGGTATTTTCCTTGATGAGAACGATATTCTTCACCGGATTTCCAAATTGCTTTATCAACGAAATACTTGCTGGTATCCTCGTCAGATATCTCAAAGAACACTCTGAGCATATCCATGTTCAAAGTCTTTCCGAATCTTCTTGGCCTTGTAAACAGAGATACTAATGGTTTCTGATCCAAGAACTCTTTAATTAATAATGTCTTATCGACATAGTAGTATTCTGATTGAGCACGTACGTAATCAGAGATACCAATTGGCAGCGATTTAAACTCAGCTTGAGTACCTATATTTTTTTTGATATATTTTCCACTTGATACTCTTCCATCCACTGGCTTCGAGGCATCATCTGGTATTTGCCAACTCCTCCCAACCTTTTTTGCGCCTGGAATTTTTCCAGAGTAGCAAAATGCTGTAACTGTTCTCTCCGCAACATTCCATTCAACTGCGATTTCCTTACATGTTTTCATCGTTACGCCCCTCTGTTATCAAAGTCTTCTTGCGGATAATTATACCCTTTAATCGGCAAGAAATCAATCTCGTTCGATTTCTTGCCGAATATACAATTTCATTCCGAACTTTTTGCTAAATCTATAACTATGTAAACGGCAAGTAAAATCCAGCAAATTAGGGGTGCGGACATAGTTGTACCAGTTAATGTAAAAGGATACTTTTCCTTCTGATGTCCTTTGCTTCATTAGATTCAGTAGTGCTGTTGGTGGTATAAAGGCATTCTTCCTGATATTTGTTAACCCATTGACTAATAGTGCTTTTAGCAACGTTATATTCTGCTGAAAGCTGAGGGTAAGATTTGTCGCCAGCCATATAGGCTCTGACAACTTCCTTTTTAAAATCTTCACTGTAACGTACTGACATTGTGTAACATCCTCCTTGGATAATAAATATTATATTTTATCCGAACAGAGTGTTACAAATTCACTATATCAGTACACCTTAAGTGTTTCTGGAGTAAGAAATACTTAAGGCTTTTGTTTTATTTGACAATCTAACAACTGTTAGATATAATTGCCTAACAAGTGTTAGACGGAGGGTAAAAAAATGAATACAAAAGAACTAATTATGCAGGAAGCTTTGAAGATGTTTTCCAATCAGGGATACGATTCTGTTTCGATTAGAGATATAGCTAAGACAGTGAATATTAAGGAAAGCTCCATATATTATCATTTCAAAAACAAACAGGATATAGTGGATTCGCTAGTGAGTAAATTTGAAGGGCATTTAAATATGCTGGTTAAAAAACTTAATGAAGCTATTGAAAAACTTGCTCCAAATGTTTCATTTTCGCCGATTAGTATAAATGCGTATTATTTTGATCAATATTTATTTGATCCTTTTTGTAATCAGATGCTCAGATTCATTATGTTAGAACAGTTTCACAATAATGAAATGGTTGCTTTATACGATAAATATTTGTTTGAACTTCCGTATAAATATCAGGTGGGAGTCTTTGAAACATTAGGTAAAATGGGAATCATGAATATGGAACAAGCATTATTCATTGGAAATGCTTATTATGCAGAAATGACTATGCTTACATTTAAATATATTTTAAATGGAGAATTAACAGAAGATAAGAAGAGTAAATTTAAAGAAGAAGTGAATAATTATATGAAATCTATTTTTGGAGGCAGGAATTAATGAAACATATTCTTATAGTAGGAGCAAATGTTGGAATAGGTTATTATACTGTAAAACAGTTGCTTGAAGATGGCAGAAGAGTTTCGGTGCTTGATATTAACATAGAAAATATTGCTAAGTTAGTAGCTGATTACAAAGACACATTGATAACAATAAAGGCCGATGCAACAGATGAAAAGTCGTTAAGCGAAGGGGTTAATAAAGCGATTAAGCATTTCGGAATTCCTGATGTAGCAATTCATAATGCATGTATCTGCACATTTGAAGGTGTACTTGAAACGCCATATGAAACCTATGAGCGTGTAATGAATGTAAACTATTACGGAGCACTTAGGCTTGCTAAGATTGTTCTTCCGCATATGCGTGAAGCGAAAAAAGGAAGAATTATTTTTTCAAGTTCAGGGGTAGGCGTAACAGGTTTTGGAAATATTTCACCATATGCATCTACGAAGGGAGCTATTGAGGCTCTAGCGAAGTGTCTTGCAGTGGAGAATGATGTGCATGGAATCACAGTGCATATTTTTCAGCCACCACTAACAAATACAGAATCTTCCAAAAAACTTCCGGTACCAAAGGAATTCAAAGCAAATCCGGAAAAAGTTGGAAGGGGGCTTGGGAAAAGAATGTTTAAGAAAAGTTTTGTAATATGCCATTCATTAAATCAGTCATTACAGATGAAATTGTGTTATTTAAACCCCTTGTTTATGGGTAAAATGATGTGGAAGATGACACAGAGAGCAAAAAATAGTTAGTTTGGTAGAATCTAGAGGTACGTAAAATTCCGGAAACATATAATGGTATATTCATTTCAGAAAGTTTTTGCTATTAAGCTGTTTAGTAAATTAAAAATTTTAGTGTGCTTGGGGTGACAACATGTTTTACAATTTGATTGAAGATAAAGTCAATATTGGCGAGATGACTTTAGATTATATTTCATTTGGAAAAGGTAATAAAAACCTTATTATTATACAGGGACTTAATGTAAGAGATGTAAAAGGTACAGGAGTCTCAATTGCATTAATGTATAAAATGTTCGCAAAGGACTATCGAGTATATATGTTTGATCGAAGACCTAGTATTGATTCAGCCATTACTGTATGGGATATTGCAGAAGATATTCATAAGGCGATGGATGAACTAAAAATTGAAAGCGCAGATTTATTTGGAGTTTCCCAAGGGGGCATGATATCAATGGCTATGGCGTTATCTTATCCTCAAAGCATAAATAAAATGGTTCTTGGAGTTACAGCATCGAGGCCTAATGAAACAATTAGAAAGGTCGTTGGTTCATGGGTAAAATGTGCCGAAAATAAAGACTATGTTGCGATAAATAGAGAAACATTCACACTTATGTATACGAACAAGTATTTAAAGAAATATAAAATATTAATGCCAATCATTGTTAAATTGATAAAACCTAAGGACTTCAAAAGATTTGAAATGCTTGCATCATCAATACTTAATTTTGATTGCTATGATCGACTCACTGAAATAAAATGTCCTGTCTTAGTGTTGGGTGGAGCATTGGATAAGATTACAACAGGTAAAGCGTCGATTGAGATTGCAGAAAAAATGGGATGCGAATTATTTATATATGATGAATATGGTCATGCCGCATATGAAGAAGCTAAGGACTTTACTAATAGAGTTTATAATTTCTTAATGAAATAAGAAATTCTTATTGTGGGGTGAATAGAGTTTATGAAAATATGCTTAATACGACATGCAAGGGTGAATATGAACTGGCCTCTAATATGTAATTCAATAGAATTTGATAATTAACCGTTTTTCATGGATTTCAGCATATCTCTATGCCTATATCAAAGTTTTCATTTTACCTAAAACAATTCAATCGTATAAAAGTTTAATATTCACAATTAAATGTTCAAATAAGACTCAAAACCGTTAAACTGGAGGTGATTTACAGTCACCGCTGTTAAACCAATTTGTTACAAAAATAGGACTCGAACCTACAACTTCACGATTACAAATCATGTGCTCTATCCTATTGCGCCACTTCGTATATTGGCAACCCAATTTTTGCAGAATTGGTAATATTTTCTTGTAACGTAACCCTGTTACGGGAAGCCAGATTTAGGATTTTCGCAATGCAGGCAAATACTTTATGCTATTTCAATCAAAGTAGTCGCATTAGATACTTTTATCTGAGTGTCTACCATGGCAGTCATTAAGATTTTGCGATTTCCTCAAGATACATATCAACTATATAAGAAGGTCCATTGCACCACAATCTAGATGATATATCATACAGAGCCTTGCCTGTTTTTGATACTACAAACTCTGGAAGTATTTCATTTCTATCTCTTCCTGTAGTATCTGCTAGTTCATCTACAATCATTGTCACAAGCACATCTATCGTATAATCCATTTTCTCTTTTGTTATCACTTCTGAAGCCATACCTTTTCTCCTTCCACAAAGTGTAAACATTTAAGAGCCTTTTCTGTCTTAAAACAGAACTGATCTTTTAGTCGTTCTGGAAGCCTGTGCCATATCTGCTTCGATATCAGCAAATGACTTTCTTTTTCTATTAGCGCACTTTTTAAGCAATGGTTCTCTCACTTCACAATAACTTCCATGATAGAGGACTAATCCGTTATACAGTTCCTGCATTAACCTTTATCCCCTTTCTCTCAAGAAATTTTTCAACGTCTTCAAGTACTGCTTCGTCACCCTCACAGTGAAAGATTCCATATCCTGATTCAATATAAGCAAATACATTTGTTGATTTAAAAATACTTACTATTTTTTCAATTGGTAAATTCCATTCTTCCGATGCTAATCTCAGAAGTCTTGTCTGCATAAATGTAATCTGTGCCTTCTCGCTCATTCTATTTCCTCCTTCCTTACCTGATGACAATCTTACCAGTTAACTTTGTCACAACTTCCTGCTTTCTTTGCCATTGTCTCACCTCACTATTTATAAGTGGGAGCAAATATAAAGACTTATTCAGATTTTGCATCTTCCTCAAGAAGCTTTTCAAATCCTTTACGCAGCACTTCAGCTTTGGTTAGATTATGTTTCTCTGCATAAGCCTCGTAACGAGCAATCTCTTCATTTGAAACTCTAAGCGTTATTTTCTTCATCCTTTTTTCATGATTACCTCCTGTGATTTTGACCAATGCTCATGAAAAAGAAAGGATTCTGCAAAACAAAAAAAGACACCTACGAACTAACGTAAGTGTCTTTCAATCGTTCTATCTGTCATTTACTGATTGATGCTCTTCAGCGTTGGAAAGGCGATTACGTCTCTTATGCTAGCACTGTCAGTAAGAAGCATTGTCAAACGATCTATTCCGTAGCCAATACCGCCTGTAGGTGGCATACCTATCTCAAGTGCATTGAGGAAGTCCTCATCTGTGTGCTCTGCCTCATCATCGCCGGCTGCTGCATTTGCATCCTGCTGTGCAAAACGCTCTCTTTGGTCTACTGGATCATTAAGCTCTGAATACGCATTACACATTTCCCATCCATTAATGAAAAGCTCAAATCTTTCTACCTTGCTAGGATCATTTGGCTTCTTCTTTGTAAGTGGGCTAATCTCGATTGGGTGATCCATAATAAATGTTGGCTGGATTAACTTATCCTCACAATACTCCTCGAAGAAGAGATTAAGGATATCACCCTTTGTGTGACGATCTTCATACTCAACATGGTGCTCATCTGCCACCTTCTTTGCTGCATCTGTATCAGCTATTGTTTCAAAATCGATGCCTGCATACTTCTTTACAGCATCTGACATTGTAAGTCTTTCAAAAGGCTTGCCCAGGTCGATTTCCTTGCCCTGATATGTAATAGTTGTTGTACCACATACCTTTTCAGCCAAGCGTCTGAACATAGTCTCTGTGAGCTCCATCATACCTTCGTAGTCAGTGTATGCCTGATAAAGCTCCATCAATGTAAACTCAGGATTGTGTCTAGCATCAACACCTTCGTTACGATATACTCTACCGATTTCGAATACTCTTTCCATACCGCCTACGATAAGTCTCTTCAAATAAAGCTCAAGTGAAATACGAAGCTTTACATCCTCATCTAAAGCATTATAGTGTGTCTCAAATGGTCTGGCAGCTGCACCACCTGCGTTTGATACAAGAGTAGGTGTCTCTACCTCCATAAAGTCACGTTCTGCAAGGAATGTTCTAATCTCTCTAATGATTGCAGATCTCTTCTTGAAAGTATCCATTGTCTCGTCATTCATAATGAGGTCTACATATCTCTGACGATACTTTGTATCTGTATCTGTAAGTCCATGGAACTTCTCTGGAAGAATCTGAAGACTCTTTGAAAGAAGAATCATTTCATTTGCATGAATTGAAATCTCACCTGTCTTTGTTCTAAAGGCATAGCCCTTTACGCCATAAATGTCACCAATATCAGACTTCTTAAAGTCAGCATATGCTTCTTCGCCAATAACATCTCTAGCCACATATACCTGAATCTTACCATCTCTGTCTTTTATATTACAGAATGAAGCCTTACCCATTACACGCTTGAAAAGCATACGACCAGCAATAGATACCTGAATTGGATCAGCATCCATTATTGCTCTACGCTCATTATAGTCATCATTGATTGCTGCTTTTGCAGCCTCTTCATCCATTCCCTCTGTATTTACTGCTGCACGTCCAGCCAGCTTCTTTGCCTCGTGCTCCTCGTAAAGTGCCTTTACCTCATCTGCATGATGAGTCTGATCATACTTTGTGATAATGAATGGATCCTTGTCATTTTCCTGCAGTGTCTTCAGCTTATCAAATCTAACCTTGCGAAGCTGATTTAGATCCTGCTGCTCGTTCTTATTATTATCTGCCATTTTATACCTCTTATTTGAAAGAGGCCGACATCACTGTCAGCCTCGATTAATACTATTATATGTTACTATGACTTTGAAATATCTAAAATCTTATAATCAAATGATTCAGAATCAATCTCTACTGTAACAGTATCACCAACGCTCTTGCCGATTAGTGCTGCACCTACTGGTGACTCATTTGAAATCTTTCCCTTAAGACTGTTTGCCTCTGTAGAACCAACTATTCTATACTCAAGCTCTTCATCGAATTCAACATCAAGAATTTTTACTGTGCATCCAAGGCTTACCTTATCTGCATCTGACTCATCCTCGTCTACAACTTCTACATTCTTTAAAATCTTTTCGATTTCTTCGATACGAGCCTCAATATCTCTTTGCTCATCTTTTGCTGCATCATACTCTGCGTTCTCAGAAAGATCTCCCTGCTCTCTAGCCACCTTAATCTTTTCTGCAACCTCACGTCTCTGATTAACCTTGAGATTCTCAAGCTCATCCTGAAGCTCTTTAAGACCTTCGTAAGTTATTAGATTTTTCTTTTCCATAGTAACTTCCTTTCCATATATGAAGTCTAATTGCGCCTTGGCGCTTGTAGAATTATAGCCCTATGACGGCCACATGTCAACAATACTCCCCTTAATATTCAAAACAGCACGCCGGCCCCCACCGACGTGCTATACCCATAGTAAAATATATATAAATTATACTCTCTCTCTAAAAGTCCTACTTTGCTGCTACATTCTTTGTTGCGATTACATCAACACCTGTACCACATACATCAGCGAGTACTACATCACCAATCTTTACTGGTGCTGGAACAACAACAGCCTCAAGTGCGTTTGAGATATCAAAAATCTTTCCCTTTGGAATATCTGATGCAGTCTTACATGATACCATTGCAAGAGCTCCATCCTTTACTCTAACTGAGCTAGTTACGATTCTTGTAGGATTTGTTACTTCTTTTCTGGCATATGTATCACCGATTTTACAGCTATTTCCTGTTACCTCAGTAACTTCATTACCTTCCATTGTTACTGTGATGGCACATCCACGAGGACAGCCGATACATGTTAATTCTCTCTTTTCCATAATCTTATGCCTCCTCAATCTTGATTGTGATGTTTGTAATATCTGGATACTTAGCAAGCTGCTCCTTTGTAAGCTTTACTTCTTCCATTTCACCTGGAGCCATGATAGGTCTCTTACGCTTTGAAATAAGCTCATCACCAAAGTATGTAGCGATTGCACATCCTTCATATACCTGACCTACTCTGAAACGAACTGTAAGGTTCTCATCCATAGCATCTGGTCTAACGTACTTAGGTACTGTATATCTAACACCATCAACTGGAAGGATCTCGATCTGCTTAGATGTCTCCTGCTTACCTTCATTGATATACTTAGCTGCATTCTTACCAGCGTTTGTAGCTTCCTGTGAAACATAATCAACAAGGTCATGTACGTGAAGAACGTTACCACAGGCAAAAATACCATCAATGCTTGTCTCAAGGCTATCATTTACGATAGGGCCTGATGTAATTGGGCTAAGCTCTACACCTGACTGCTTTGAAAGCTCGTTCTCTGGTAACAAACCACAAGAAAGAAGAAGTGTATCACAGTCATAGTGAATCTCTGTTCCAGGGATAGGCTTTCTGTCTGGGCCAACCTCTGCAATTGTGATTCCCTCAACTCTTTCCTTACCTTCAATATCTACTACTGTGTGTGAAAGGTAAAGAGGAATATCAAAATCGTTCAAACACTGAACGATATTTCTCTTCAAACCACCTGAGTATGGCATAAGCTCTGCAACAGCAAGAACCTTTGCTCCTTCAAGTGTCATACGACGTGCCATGATAAGTCCGATATCACCAGAACCAAGAATAACAACTCTTCTACCTGGCATATAACCTTCGATATTAACAAGTCTTTGAGCTGTACCTGCTGAGAAAATACCAGCTGGTCTATAACCTGGGATATTAAGAGCACCACGGCTTCTTTCACGACATCCCATTGCAAGAACGATTGCCTTTGCCTGAATCTCAAACATACCGTCTGTTGAATTCATAGCTGTTACAAGCTTCTTATCTGAAATATCCATTACCATTGTGTTAAGCTTGTACTCAATACCACGCTCAACTACCTGGTCAATAAAACGCTGTGCATACTCAGGACCTGTAAGCTCTTCCTTGAATGTATGAAGACCAAATCCATTATGAATACACTGGTTCAAAATACCACCGAGCTGATTATCACGCTCGATAATAAGAATGCTATCTACACCATTATCCTTTGCAGAAATGGCAGCTGCAAGACCAGCAGGGCCACCACCGACAATAACTAAATCATAATTCTTCATGGTAAGCTCCTCCTATATCTTCTTATTGTATCCGATAGCAATCTTTGAATCGCCACCATTCTTTGTTACATCAAACATGCTCATAGGAACTTCTCTCTCGAGGATTTCCATTGTCTTTGGAGAACAGAAGCCTGCCTGGCAACGACCCATACCAGCTCTTGTTCTTCTCTTAACGCCATCTAGTGATCTAGCGCCAAGTGTTCTATGGATTGCATCAAGAATCTCACCCTCTGTAACCATCTCACATCTACAGATAATCTGTCCGTAAGCTGGCTGCTTCTTAATGAGTTCATTTCTCTCTTCGATTGAAAGTGTTGCTGGATTAAGAATACCCTTTCTAATTCCATTAAAGCTATCATTTGCTTCAAGTGAAAGGCTCTCTGCTACCTGCTTAGCAACAAGCTCACCAATAGCTGGTGCAGATGAAAGTCCTGGAGACTCAATACCTGCTGCATTGAAGAAGCCCTTTGCATCCTCAGCCTCGCCGATTACGAAATCACCCTTCTCTTCATGTGCACGAAGACCTGCAAAGCTTGTGATTACCTGACGAAGTGGTACATTCTTTACTGAAAGTGCGCTTGTTAAAGCAAGGGAATCAAGACCCTCCATTGTTGTATTAACGCCTTCCTTATTCTCTACATCCTCAGCTGTAGGACCTACTAAAAGGTTGCCATGTACTGTAGGAGTAACAAGAACACCCTTACCCATCTTAGATGGAAGCTGGAAGATTGTCTGTGATACATGATTTCCTGCTGACTTGTCAAGAAGCATGTACTGTCCACGACGAGCGATAATATTAATCTTATTTGCAGATACCATATTGTTGAACTTGTCAGCGTAAACACCTGCTGCATTTACAACTGCCTTTGCCTCAAATGTATCCTTATTTGTCTTAATCACGTAGTGATCATCAGCCTTCTCAATAGACTCAACCTCTGTATTAAGGAAGAATTCTACTCCGTTATCTGCTGCATTCTCTGCAAGAGCCATTGTAAGGTGGAATGGACAAACGATTGCGCCTGTTGGTGCGTAAAGTGCTTTTACAACATCATCAGCGATGTTTGGCTCCATCTTAAGAAGCTCGTCTCTATCGATAATACGTACGCCTGGTACATTGTTTGCTTTACCCTTTTCTAAGAGCTCATCAAGAAGGCTCTCATCCTGATCCTTTGTACAAACAACTAAAGAACCATTTCTCTTAAATGGAAAATCAAGATCCTTTGAAAGCTGATCCATCATTTCATTTCCTCTTACATTAAGCTGAGCCTTAAGTGTTCCTGGCTTAGCATCGAATCCTGCGTGAACGATAGCTGAATTAGCCTTTGATGTTCCGCAGCAGACATCTTCATCACGCTCAATGACACATGCCTTTACTTTGTACTTTGCAAGCTCTCTTGCAATAGCGCTACCTACTACACCAGCGCCGATGATTGCTACATCATACATAACAATTTTTCCTTTCTTCTTAAAAAAGATGTTAAAAAGAGCAAGGTAAATAAACGACTCGTACGTTCGTCATATAACCTTGCTCATGTTCTCTGGTTAAATATTTGTTTGCAAGAAGAATATAACACCATTGATATTTTTTATCAATAACAAATTTAAAAATTTTTATTTTTTTGAAATTTTACTTTTTGCAATTTATATCATTAACTATTTCATGCCCTGGAATTATGACAAGTAAAATATACAATCTGATTCTCTTTAGATATTACATTTAATAGATTAATTGCCTGCTCTATCTTATCCTTATCCATATTTGTAAATGGATCGTCCAGTATAAGTAGCGGCCTCTTCTTATCATACATAATATCTATCAAAGCTAATCTGGCACAGAGATTTAACAAGTCCTGATATCCGGCTGACATATACTCAGCCTCTTTTGTTCCACTTGTTGTTATCACCTTTATATTCAAATTAATATCTACTTCATATTCTATATTTGTACCTGATTCCTTATCTAGAATATCAATATACTTTTTAACAGAATGCTTTAATGGTCCCATATATTTTAAAACAAAAAGCTCTTTTGCTTCATTCAAAGCATCTAATGTCTTTTCTAGTATGGAAACCTTTGCCTTCAGTTCTGCTTCTTCTAGCTCTAGTCTTTCTATATCCTCCTGCTTTTCTCTTAACTCAGCTATTTTATCAGACACTTCAACTATGATTTTATTATCATCATTTAAAAGATCATTTATCTTTGCAAATTCTTCATCTAGTTCCTTTGCTATTTCATTCAGTTCAGCTGTCGACACAGCCTCTTTGACTTCTGAATTCTCTCTTTCAAACTCTTCAATGTCTTTTTTCAGCTTATTAATCTTTTCATTTACCTGAACATACTTATCGAGATTTAGGGCTATATGATTAATAGCATCTTCTCCACCTTTAAATGAGAATCTGTCAAGAAATGTCTTGAGCTGCATGTTCAATGTCTCATACTCAGTCCTAATAATATCTCTTTGTTCTATATTCTTTTTATTCTCCAAGTATGCAGCAACATCATTTTTTAGTTGCTGAACAAATTCACTCTCATTTGCGTCATAAATATCCATTCCATAGCATTGTGCATACTCAGATAATGGTAAACATAAGGATGTATGTATATCCGCTATTTGATCCAGTATTTCAGAGGAGCTGTTTTGAATTGCCATTTCTTCTGCTATAAGACTGTTATACTGGTCCAAATTTCTTCTTATTTCGTATACATTATCCTGAGCACTTGTGGCCCTTTTTAATCTATACGAAGAAAGAAATTCCTCTACCTCTTCCTCTAAATTATTCTTTTCTAAAAGCAGATTATTGTATTCATTTTCTACTTTATCCAGATCATCTCTGCCCTTTTTATCATCTGCCTTTATTTTTCTTTTTTTGTTCTTTTTTATAATAAGTAAAGCTATTAAATCAAATACCGCTAATAACAGACATATAGCTGTAAATAATACAGACACAGTATTATGTGAATCCAAAAACCATATTACTGTTGCTGCTGCAATCAATCCCACAAAAATTGTGATTCCTACAACCGTGCCAATTATTCCACTGGTCTCTTTTGCATTTATTACAGCCTGTTCATACCTTGCTCTATGATCTATGACCACATCATGTAATGCTAATAGCTTTCCTTCTAATACGTTTAGTTCTGATGATGCTTTTTCAATCTTTTCTAGTTCTTCTTCGTCAGGCATGCTTTCTTTAAAAAAGAATCTGAGGTCTTCGAGCTGTTGCCTCTTATCTTCTGCCAGTTTTGCTTGTCCTGCTCTTTCTCTTAATCCCTGAAGCTTGACTGACTCTGCAGACCAAGCAGCAAACTCTTCATCAGTAGGTATTTTTTTATCTAGCTTTGATATCAAAGCTGATGATATATCTAATGGTTTAATTTTTTCATCAAGTGAGCTGATACTACCTTCAAGCACACCTATCCTTTTTTCATTTTCGATTGCTTCATCAATTTCTTCCTTTGTAGGTATACCATTTGAGAAAAACAAATCCAACTCGTGTTGTGTTTTCTTCTCTTCTTCAAGGTTATCTTTTGCTATATTATATGTAGTAACAAGTTTTTCCTTATTACTATTTTCTTCTATTGCTTTTCTATTTTCCTCTTTTTGTCTACTAATATCCCCCAGCTGAGCCTGATGTATTTTATATTTTTCCATATGTCCATCATATGCAGACTGATATCCATCTAAAAGCTCTACCTCTTTTTTGTATTCTTTTATGCTATTTCTTACTCGAATTAATGCACCCTTATTAACCGAGCCGTTACTTGTATATGAAGCCTTCTTTTCTTCAATTGCTTTTATTGCATTATCAAAATTACTAATATCGTCAGCTACAGAAGATAGGTTTCCCATTTTTGCATTTATCGAACCCGTCATACCTGTTTTAGTATCTAATTGTGGTATAAAGCTTGTTCTTTCATACGAGTCTCTATCTATGCCAAATATAGTCTCTCCTAGATTACTGTCATAATCTTCAGTTTCTAGTCCTGTTTCCACATTAATTAATGAAAAACTATCTTCTTTATCGGTTTTTCCAAAAATTCTTTCTATTCTATATATACGACCTTCCTCTTCAAATGTCAGACTTCCTCCGTATACTCCTCCATCCCATGGCTGGTAATGCTTTCTTTCTGACAATCCTTGTTTTCTTGAATATTCCATTCCATAAAACATGGCCTTTACAAAAACACTAAATGTGGTTTTACCCCATCCATTATTTTGAAGAAGCGTATTTAATCCCTGATTAAATTCATAATCAAAGTCTTTTATTTTTCCAAATCCATTTATATGGCATGAAATTACTCTCAATCTAATTCTTCTCCCATTATGGCTTTAATACCCATTTCAATTATTTCCAATCTTTCTTCTTCAGTTAACCCCTCTTTGTTCTGAAGAAGTCGAATAAACTCGCCTTTTAATGATTTATCATTTACAAAATCTTCAAAATGAATAACTGGACTAGTTTTATCGTAAATCTTAACAAAGTAAAATCTTTCATCGAATTTTCTATAGATTCTATCCAGGTCCATTTCAAAATCAACTTCGGTATTTCCAGTTAAAACGAACTTTATAAGATCCTTATCATCAACATCATAGAGCGATTCGTCACACTTATCTATTATTTGAGACATTGTCATATTAGGACTAACACAAACCTCTAACTCATGCAGTCGTCTATTAGAAAATGGAATAAATTCAGCTTCACAGCTTTTATCCTCAATATCTAAAAGTACAAATCCCTTATCTCCAGTCTCGTCAAAGCCTCTTCCCTCGAGCGCTCCAGAATATGCGTAGCTACCTCTGTCTCCTAAAGGCATAATTCCTGAAAACGAATGAATATGACCTAGTGCCAAATAATCTATATTACTATTCTTTAGCTCTGAAATATTTATGATCTCAGTCTTATCATTACCTGAATAATCTGATATTTGACCATGTAACATAACAACGTTGAATTCTTCCTGATTCAAAACAAGAGTCGTAGAAAGAGTTCTATTATTGTTTTTATCTATCTCAATTCCACTAATCTTTATTCCATCAAGATCATATGTTGTCCACTCATCTTTGAATAGATGAAGATTTTGAGGCTTTTCTTTTCCTTCCTCTATAATCTCACACCTATCATGATTACCTTTTAAATAGTAAAATTCTATTTCTGGATTATTCTCGATTTTTTCAAGGAATCGCTTTCTGGATTTTACCTTAATAGGCATCTTGTCAAATGTGTCACCAGCTAAAAGTATAGCTCTTACGTCATTATCTCTTGCAAAATCTACCATTCGCTCATACGAACATAAAAGCTCTTCTCTACGCTCCTTTGCTTTTGCACTAGAAAGATTACTTTCCATTTTTGAATCTAAGTGCAAGTCTGCACAATGAATTATCTTCATCTACTCACCTTTTCTAGTCTGCATTTATAACTTCTGCTGCCTTTAAAACATGCATTCCTAAGACTGTTGTTGTAATGGATCCAATACCTCTAGGCACAGGGCTAATTAATGAACATTTTTCCTGACATGCGTCAAAATCTACATCTCCACATAGATTTCCTTCCTCGTCCATGTTTATTCCAACATCTGCTACAATAGCACCATCCTTTAACATATCAGGCTTTACCATTTTGGCAACACCTGCACATGCTACCACTATATCTGCTTTGCTAACTATCTTTTCCATATCCTTGGTCTTTGTATGGCAAATCGTCACAGTAGCATTTTTCTTTAGAAGCATCATGGCAACCGGCTTACCTATTACAAGACTTCTTCCTATTACTACAACATTTTTTCCACAAACATCAACACCATAATGATCTAACAGATGTATAACAGCTTCTGCTGTACATGGTCCATATCCTGACTCGTCACCCATAAAAACTTTTGCTAATGACGCCGAAGACATACAATCAACATCCTTTAAAGGATTAATCATTTCAACAATTCTCTTTTCATCGAGTGTCTTTGGTAATGGACGAAACATCAATATTCCATGGATACTGTCGTCAGCATTTATCCTTTCAAATTCTGTTTCAAACTCCTGCTGGGATATATCAACTGGATACTCATATTTCTTTATATCAATATCCATCTTCTCCATTCTCTTTGTTGCGCCTCTTTCATATGAAAGATCATCCTCTCTGGCGCCCACCCTAACTATAGCAAGCGTTGAATTGATTCCTCTTGATCTAAGATTATTAACTTTTTCTTTTGATTCTTCTACAAGTGCCTCTGCAACCTTTGCACCTAACATTATATCAGCCATCGTGTCCCCTTAATCGTACATGCAATTCTTTATAATCTACTTAATACCTGCCAATACTTTTTCATATATTTTCTGGCTTTTTTCCTTACCCTGATAGATCAGATTCTCCGCTTTATTATTTAGCTGAGAAGCCGCTTCTTTATCTGTCATTGATTTTGTATTTATAAATACATTCAAGCTTGCTCCCTCTATTGCTGCTGCTGCAAATAAAGCAGCCACACCTACATCTGATAATGCAAGTCTTGATCCTTTATCAGCCAACTCATCCAAAAGATCCAATGTAGAATATACTGTTTCCATTATATTAACAGGCGGCATACAGGCTTCTTTTAATGCCTTTTCCATTATCTTTTTCTTATATTCCTGTTCCTCTTTTGTCTCCTTTGGCAGACTATACGCTTTTGACAATGGTTCAAATTCCTTTGCATCTTCATCAACAAGCTCAATTAGGTTGTCTCTTTTTTCTTCTAATATGCTTCTTATCTCAATAATTCTGTCTTCTACATCAGCAAATTTCTTCTTTCCTATTGTAAGATTTGTAACCATCATGCCCAGTGCTGCTGAAAATGCTCCCACTGCTGCAGAAGCACCTCCACCACCTGGAACAGGGGCCTTAGAAGATAACACATCTATAAATTCTATTGTTGATTTTTCTAACATTTTTTCCATTTTTTAAGCTTCTTTCTTAGAGATGTAAACGATAATAGTTTTCGTGTTTTATTTCCAAAACAACACTGCATTACAAAATATATACATTGCCATATAGTAAGTTGATAAGTTAAAAATATGTATCTTCTTTTTCATCCCTTTATCTTTAAAGTGATAGAAGTCCTGAAAGGCCAATGCAAAGTCTGAAAGGAAGAATAATAGTGTTGCAATTCCTATCCTTATATATGATGTTCCACCCAGTGAAAGCATTTGCATGCCCTTTGCTAAAAGTGATGAAACTACAGCTGTATATATATATACAGGCACTAGCGCTTTTCCAAAATGCATATGAAGCTTTATCCTTCCAACAGAAAGGACCACAAGCATTATTATTGGAATCATAATTATTCCAATATTCGCGCTTGGTTCAATTAAATACATTTCAATAAGAAATCCAACATGCGCTAAAAAGAATGTTACAATTCCACCAATTATATATTTGCTTCTTTTTTTCAAATAAAAGATGCCCATAAAGAGATCACCAGCGAAGCAAAAAATAAACGATGGTATTAATCCAAGACCTATTTTAGGCGTGTTAGATTTGTATGTGCAAATACCCAATATAACAAGAAACGCACCACTGCAGATCATCTTCAGTGGCACGTAATATTTCTTGCTTTTTGCATTGTCACATACGCTAAATAATATTATTAATAAAGCGATATATACGACTAGCATTTTTATTTCCTTCTATTTTGAGCTATGTACTTCATCTTTCCATATCTGCCATATACTATGATTCCTACACCTGCAAGACAAATAGCAAGGCAAAGTAAAAATCTCTCGTCAAAGCCATCTGCAGTCTTTGGTGTTGCATCCTTTTTATGAGATACAGTTCCATCTGAATTAACAACATATGTCACTTCAGACTTTGTATTTGTTGGACTACCTGTTATGGTATTTTGACCATTTGTTGGTGTAGCTGAATTTGCTTTATATCCAGCATACAGCACCATATTTGTTGTAATAGGTGTTGAGAAGTTAAACTGCTGTGTATATGAAGTATTTGTATACCAACCTACAAATGTGTAACTTCCTGTTCCAAGATACGCTGGATCTGCAGGTCTTGTAACATATCCATTCTTTGTTACATCCTGATACCAGTGTGGATATGCTCCATTCATAAATACTACCCTATAAGTAGTTGTTGTTGGATTAGCTGTCCACTTAGCATAGAGTGTAATGTTTGCTGTAACTGGTGTTGCAAAGTTATATTTGTTTGTACATGTACCTTCTGTATACCATCCACTAAAGGTATATCCTGAAAGAGTAGGCGCTGTTGGCTCTGTAGCTGTGGCACCACTTGCAACTGTCTGTGTAGCAATTGCCGATCCACCCTGTGAATTAAATGTAACTGTAAAGCTTGATGCTCCAGGGGTCCATCCAGCATAAAGAGTAATATCAGATGTAACCACTGTATTAAAGTCATATTTGTTTGTACAAGCTGCTTCTTTAAACCAGCCTGTAAATGTATAGCCTGTTCTTGATGGAGCAGCAGGCTCTGTTGCCTTACCATTTACTGCTACTATCTGAGAAGCTACTGTTGAGCCACCCTGTGGATCAAAGCTAACTGTAAATCCTGTTGCAGGGGCATCTGACCATCCTGCATACAATGTAATATTTGCTGTAACTGGTGTTGTAAAATTATATGCGCTAGTGCAAGCCGCATCTGTAAACCACCCCGTAAAATTGTATCCGGCTTTAGTTGGGTTTACTGGTTGTGCTGCCACTGCTCCACTTGCTACCAATTGAGCATCAACTGCAGTGCCGCCCTGAGAATCAAAAGTAACTGTAAAGCTGTCTCCTGGTGTTGGTGTTGAGCCGATTGGAACAGCAGGTGTAGTAATTAATCCTGCTGCTTGAAGATCTGCCGCAAAATTAACTGCCTCAGATGGAGCTTCTCCTGAAGCTTCTGGGTCATAATATATAACAAGACCAGAATTTAAACCTGACTGGGTTCTGCTAATACTTGTAACCGTCTTTGGAATGTAAAGGTATGTAAGTGATGGGGTGCCTGACAATGCGTTGTCAGCAATTGCTATACATGAAGCAGGAATATTGCTAACAGCTGCCTTTCCTTTTGGAACTATCAAAAGATTTGTTCCACCTGCATTGTATAAGCAGCCATCATACGAAACAAAAGAAGTACTTCCACCAGCCACTTCAATACTAGACATTGAAACACATCCATCAAATGCATTTGATGAAATTGATGTACATGCTGCAGGAATTGTTATTGTTCCCAATGATGAACATGCTCCAAAAGCGTTATCTCCAATGTATGTCGCATATGGAATATTTACTGATGATAATGACGCGCATCCATAAAAAGCACTTGCCGGAATCGCTACAGGACCTGCAACATCAACAGAAGACAATGAAGAACAGTTGTAAAATGCACCATCACCGATATTTGTAACTGATGCCGGAACAGTAACTGATGTAATTGCCGAATTAGCAAATGCACTTGCTGATATAGTTGTAACTGTATCTGGTACTACTGCAGCGCCTCCAGCTCCTGCGTAGCTTATTAATGTAGTGCTGTCATCACTTAATACGAAATCTCCTACTGTGATGTCTGCATCGGTTTTAGGACTGGCTATAACCCATACCGAAAGTACAATCGATACAGCCACTAAAATCCAACCTATTCTTGTTCCCTTTTTCATTCTCTTCTCCAACCTAAAAGATAAATAAAATCATTATTTCTAAAAATAACTCTAGATATTGTAGATTATATCATAATTCTACTTGTTTTGCCACTATAAATAGTCTTCCATCCTCAGTGTATGAGTTACATGTAGAAAGCGTTAATAACTTATCCGTATTCGTAATATTAATTGGGTCCTCAAACACACTCAAATCGTAGACATTATTTATGAACAAATTGAGATCATCTATTGTATTTGCATTGATAAAGTCATAATACCTGTACTGTTCATCATCCTGATAAACCACTTTTGACAGACCAACAGCCACTATTTCGTATGTCCTGTGCTCATAGATAGTATCAAACTGTATCATCCTGTGAGTTGCAAGATAATCTGCACTAAGATATTTCTTTATGGTTCCAAACATTGCACCATTTTTCATGTTATGGCCATATATAATAGTATTTGTTGTAGGATTTACTATATCGCATCTGCTATCAACAAAAATTGTTCCGTTGGCGTTTTCTGTACCGTCTATCGCATGATCAAGATAATATTCATCGTCATTTTCCCTTTGAACCACAGGATAATTAATATCTGTATCTGCTATGGATATCCACCCTACCATTTCTGGATACTGCTCATGTAATGATGCATATTCAGGCAAAATCGTAAGATTGGCCGGATCAATATATCCCAACTGAGGAATATCCCCTGTTAAATGCGACTTATTACTTGTGCTGCCTTCTGTTTTATTATTGTCAGAAGAAACTGTTGCTGCAGGTTTTTCCTTGTCTACAGAGGCCACAGCAGCCTGCATTTCTTTTATATGCTTTGTCTGTCTTATATCTTTTATCTCATAGCCAGCAAAAAGTCCAAAAACGACAACTGCTGCCGCTATGCAAAACAAGCCAATTATTCTTTGAGATCTGGCCTTGTCCTCAGCCTCATCTATCACTGACACATCATCCAAAAGACCTTTCGATCTGTTGGCTACAATATCGCCCACATGCTTGACATACGCCTTACCAATTGGACTATTAAAAGTAATGATGCCATCTTTAATGTCGTTATAAAGCCTAATGGCCACTTCTGGATTTTGTACATCAAGTTCCTTATTGATGCACTCTATCTTTTGGACATCTTCTAAAGCTGCTCTATATTCATAATACGTATCAAAGGTATAACCACCTATTACAAATTTATTTTCTTCAGCCATTTCCTTGCTCTCTGAATATAATCTTCACCAATTTGTTATTATATCACATAAAGACCACTATATATAGTATTTTTCAGTCATTTTTGTACAAAAAAATCCCTTAGCAACATAATGCTAAGGGACTAAAACCTATATTAAATTATTAACACAGCTTCATTCGAATCTCTTTTGTAATTATATCTGAATAACTGAATGAAACCAGCTGATCAGCATCATCAAATTTTACAGTGAATACTGATGGATAAACTCCCTTTATAACTCCTTCTTGAATGTCAATCTTGTTTCTCCCCTTGTCAAGCTGAATGACAACCCTGTTACCACACTGCTCTCTAACTGATGCCCTAACCTGATCGTAATCTGAGTGTTCCATATTGAAAATGTGTCCTCCATTCTAGCCTCGCTATTGCAACGCCGAATGGCATTCTATCACAAAATTCTTATTTTGTCTATATTTTTGCAATTTTATGCATTTTGTCGCCAAAACCTGAATATTTATTCACCTTCTATGAGACTAAGCTGCTTGTCCAAATAATCTTTGTATTTTATTGCCTCCTCATTAGGTGCTGTGATAACCGCAGAAAGGCCTGTTATCCATCCATAGAATATGTTACTAATTTCTACCTCTGCCCTTACCACTATATACTCCTCGTCAAGGCTTCTTATAGAAATGTCGCTTCCGAATCTGTCAATCATTGTATTAATCAGTGTTTTCTTGCATTTTATAGACACCATAGTTTTATTGCCAGAGAACATTCCAAAATGAGTATCTGCGTAGTCATCCTTTTTGAGCATACGTCTTTCTATTCTTCCACCTCTAGCCACAAATTCTTGTTTAGCATTTACGATTCTATCAACTCTGTAATGCCTTATTTCCTTTGCATGTTCATCATAACCTACCATATAGTAATATTCATCATCCCATATCAAAAAGGCTGGACTTACTTTATAGAAATCCCCTCCATGTCTTAATACTTTTTTCTTATTTATGTCCCAATCCTCATATTGAAAGCTTATTTGCGAATCGTGCTCTATACAGTTATATATTTCATCAACGGTATAGAGTATTTTTTCATTATTACTTTTGCTCTTACCACTTACAATCAGCTGTCTATGAAGCTGTTTAGCCTGGTCTTCCGATACCAGTGTTTCTATCTTCTTTACCAATTCCCTAGACTTTTTATCAGAAATAAACTTTGCTGCTGACACTGCATCTACAAGCAATTTTAATTCAGCCAATTCAAACGTACGACTACCAAGATAATATCCATCCTTATCTTTGATAATATCCATCCCAAATTCTGACAAAACTTCTATATCTGAATATATGCTTTTTCTCTCAGCATTAATATCATGTTCTTTTAGCATTTCTATCAAATCTGTTGCATTTGCCTTATTGCTTTCATCCGTTTTTTCCATCAGAAATTTTGCAATATGCAGTAATTTTTCCTTTTGATTTCCCGAATTTGCCATAATCCCCCCATCGTTTTTAGATCTACTATGTGTATTAATATGTATTTATACTCGAAAATATTAACAGATTATGCCCCTTTTGTTTATACAATTTTCATATTTTTTAGTTTTTTTCTAAAAATTTCACCAAAAATATTGTTTGATTTGCAAGGTGTGTTATACTTTTTTCATAACAGATAGCTTTTCTGTTAAATTTAAAGCAAAGGGGTGTTACATCATGAAAATCAACATCACAGGAAAAAACATCGAACTAACAGACGGTCTTAAGAGCGCTGTGGAGGAGCGCCTATCAAAGCTAGAAAAATATTTTTCAGACAGTACCATTGCTAATGTAACTCTTAGTGTAGAAAAGGAGCGTCAGAAAATAGAGGTTACTATTCCAATGAAAGGGCATATGATTCGTTCTGAGCAAGTATCAAATGACATGTATGTTTCTATTGAATTGGTTGTAGAAGTTATTGAGCGTCAGCTCAAAAAGTATCGTAAAAAACTTGTTAGTAAACAGCAGGAAGAAGCTGCTGATTACTTTACAGAGGACTTTTCAGATATTTCAAATGAAAGCGATGAAGAAGTTTCAATTATAAAGACAAAGAAATTTGGCATGAAGCCTATGTTCCCAGAAGATGCATGTGTACAGATGGAACTATTAGGACATGATTTCTTTGTATTCATGAATGCTGAAACAGAAGAAGTAAATGTTGTCTACAAGAGAAAAGATAACAACTATGGTTTAATAGAGCCAGAATTTTAATTCATTATTTTTAATTGAATATTATTAAGGCGCATAATAATGCGCCTTTTTTATGCTAAAATATCTCAGTTTGGCGTGTAACTGTTTTGTTTACTTCTATTTCAGAGAGGGGAATTATTATTATGAAAAAAACAAACTCTTATATTCATTTCGGAGATATAATGCGGGAAAAACGTCTATCCTATGGCTATACTCTTCAAGAATTATCTGAGGAATGCAATTGCAGCATCTCTACACTTTCAAGAATTGAATCATCTGGCAAAGTACCTGCCAAGCGTATCTTCGATATGTTATCTAGCATACTTGATATTGACCTAAACTATGAAGCTTTACTATACAATCAGGAAATGCACATTGAAAGTATTCGCAATAAGATTATTGCTAAACTCTCAACCGGAAACGATTATGACATAGACGTCCTTTTAATCGATTTCAAAAATGCCACTAATCTTTCAAGCATAGAAAACAAGCAGTTCATCACAATTTCTACATACATCTGGTATCTAAATCAAAATCGACACGTCAAAGATCTTACTAATCAACTATTATCTCTCATCAGACTAAGTATTAATGATTTTTCAGCAGATAGCCCTTACCCCGTGTCCGGCCTTAATTACACAGAACTATTAATTCTAAATCTATTATCTATTAGTCTTATTGAAGAAGGTAATAGTACAGATTCACTTAAAATATTTGCAAAGCTGTTATTTTATTTTAATTCTCTTCCTCAGCCTTTGTCAGATATAGATTTACAAAGGAAAGCAGTAATATGTAATAATATTGCTGTTTGCTTTCTTACCAGAGAAGACTATTATTCTGCAAACACTTATTGTAATACAGCTCTAAAGCAGTTGGAAAAAGTCAATCTATGCTATAACTACTTTAAAGTTTTAAGAACTAAATCTATGCTTCCAGATATTTTAAACAGTCTTGAGGCAAATAATGCAAAAAATTCAATTTCTCAGATTCTCTCTCTTTTGTCTAATGAATCGTCTCAAATAACAAAAGAGAAATTTAAAAATTTTTTGGATGGACCACTTACTATAAATATATTGTAATTTCCTGCCAAAAATACTACTATAAAGCTTGATGCGAACCCCTTTTAGGGGGATTTTATTTAAAGGTAAAAAGCCTTAGATCGGAGTTTTGATATGAATATTGTTGTATTATGTGGTGGTCTTAGTTCTGAAAGAGATGTTTCCTTCAAATCTGGAGAAATGATTTCAAAAGCATTAAAGACAAACGGCCATAATGTTATTCTGCTGGATGTTTTTATGGGCTACAAAAATGAAGAAATAGATGTTACAAGTATTTTTTCACACTGCGATGACATTTCAATTAATATCTCTGATATTCCATCAACAGCACCAGATATTAAAACGATTAAAGCTATGAGAGCCGATAAATCTGATTGTTTTTTCGGTCCTAATGTTATAAGCATATGCCAAGCTGCAGATATTGTTTTTATGGCATTACACGGCAGTGATGGTGAAAATGGCAAGGTTCAAGCAACATTTGATTTATTTGGTATTAAATATACTGGTAATGACTACCTTTCTTCAGCTATTGCCATGGATAAAGGCATTACAAAAAAATTCTTTAGAGAATACGAAATTCCAACACCTGGTGGATTTACGCTCAAAAAAGAAGATAGAAATGATAGTTCTATTGAAGTAAATTTTCCTTGTGTTGTTAAGCCTGCCTGTGGTGGTTCATCTGTAGGCGTTTCAATCGCCAACGATATGAATGAATTCGAACAGGCTCTAAATGATGCTTTTGCATGGGAAAATGAAGTAGTAGTTGAAGATTATATTAAAGGAAGAGAGTTTTCTGTTGGTGTAATTGACGGACAGGCGCTTCCTGTTATTGAAATTGCTCCTAAGCAAGGCTTTTACGACTACAAAAACAAGTATTTAGCTGGCTCTACTGTGGAAACTTGTCCTGCTAATTTAGATGATACTCAAACATCATTAATGCAACTTTATGCACAAAGAGTTTGCACAGCATTAAATTTTACTGTATATGCGCGAATGGATTTTCTTATGGACGAATCCAATCAAATCTATTGTCTAGAAGCAAACACTCTTCCAGGTATGACACCTACTAGCCTATTACCTCAGGAAGCAGCTGCTGTCGGCGTTGATTTTGAGCATCTTTGCGAAGATATTATCAGAGTATCAATGAACAAATATATTTAAGGTTGCTATACACATGAAGAATATGACACTTGAAAAAATAGCTGAAATAACAGATGGTCAGCTAATATATCCATCAGGCTACAACAATGTTCCGATAGAGATACAAGGTGTAGTTACTGACAACAGAAAAATAGAAAAAGATTTCCTATTTGTTCCAATTAAAGGTGCCAGAGTTGACGGTCATGATTTTATAAACGGGATATATGCACTAGGTGCTGCAGCTTCTTTATCTGAAGTTACACTAAATGATCCTGTAGGTCCTTATATTTTAGTTAAAAGCAGTTTACTCGCCTTAAAACAAATTGCTGCTTACTATAGAACCACACTAAATATTCCTATAATAGGCGTTATTGGCAGCGTTGGTAAGACTAGCACAAAAGAAATGCTTTCTTGCGTCCTTTCTACCAAATTCAGCATTTTAAAAACCGAGGGAAATCTCAACAACGAGATTGGTCTGCCATTGACCATTTGCAGAATCAATAGCTCCCACGAGGCAGCCGTTGTCGAAATGGGCATATCCGAATTCGGAGAAATGGATAGATTAGGACAAATTGCAAAGCCTGACTATATAGTCTTTACAAATGTTGGTACCTGTCATTTAGAAAATCTTATTGATAGAGATGGAATTTTAAAAGCAAAATCAGAAGTATTTTCTCATATGAGCTCTAATGGTGTTGCCATTCTAAATGGTGATGATGACAAGCTACTTATAGCTGACACTCAAGGCATCAGAAAAATCTACTTTGGATTTGACAATCAAGAATACTGGGCAAGTGATATTTTTGCTAATGATATTTCTAGCACGCACGCTCTTATTCATACAAAACATTTTGACCTTGAAGTAAATATTCCTCTTCCTGGAAAGCATAATGTTTATAACGCTCTTGCCGCCACAGCACTTGGTGTTGAGCTTGGACTTTCCAAAGAAGAAATAAAAAAGGGCCTTGAAACAGCAAAAACAATTTCTGGAAGAAATAACATAATTCATCGAAATGGTATAACTATCATTGACGATTGTTACAATGCAAATCCGGTCTCAATGAAATCTTCTATAGATGTATTAAATATAGCAAACGGTAGAAAAATTGCTGTTTTAGGTGACATGGGTGAGCTTGGAGCAGATGAAGCTGCATTACATGCAAGTATTGGTCAATATATTAATTCTAAAAACATTGATTATATATATGCCTGTGGCGAGCTTTCAAAAAACCTTATTAACTCCTTGAATGAAGACTATAAGAAAAAAGCATTTTATTACAGCAAATTAGATGATTTGATCAAGGATTTAAAGTCCAATATAAAAGCTAATGATACAGTTCTTGTAAAAGCATCTCATTTTATGGGCTTTTCAAAAATAATTGAGCAATTATAGAAAAGAAGTACATATCAATTTGATATGTACTTCTTATTTATAACAATTTTTTATTTTCTTCAACCATATTGTATACTATATTCCTGGTATATGCGCCTATGTGCTTTTTATCTTCTGCCTCTAGCTGATCTACATATATAGGCTTTCCATACTCTATTACAACCGTTGTTTTCTTAACATGTGGAAAATGAGCTTCTAACACTTCTCCCGTATTTACAAAAGCAACAGGAACAATTGGCACTCCAGTTTTAGTTGCAACCTTAAAACTACCATCCTTGAACTCAGCCATTTCACCAGTTTTTGATCTTGTACCTTCAGGGAAAATAAACATACTTATACCAGAATTTACATACTCTATTGCCTGCAGGATTGTCTTCATTCCTTCTCTAACATCAGATCTATTCAAAAACAAGCAGTAATTTCTCTTCATCCAATAACTAAGCAATGGCACCTTTTTAAAAGAATCTTTTGATAAAAATCCTGTAATATTTTTCATCTGTGAATAAGAAATAATTACATCAAAAAATCCAAGGTGATTTCCCATATATACACATGGTTCATCAAGAATATTTTCCTGTCCTTTTAGGATTATTTTCGTACCTGCTATTTTATATACAATCTTAAATGCCCCCTGTACAATCCTAAATCCAGCTTTATCAGCTGCTTTTTTATTAAATAACGATACTACTGCAAGCACTCCCCATATAGGAATACTTACAATCAAAAAAATAACAACAAATAAAACTGCAATAATAAGTCTAATCATTCTAATCGTTCCTATATTCTAATCGTCCATCAGCAATCCATTCCCTAACCTTAGACAAAGGGATATTAAATCTATCTGATACTTCCAGCTCTGTTACATTATTATTAAGTACGTATTCCTTAACCTCTTTATAAATGACTTCATTTTTGCACTTTTCGCAATAATCACCCTCAGTGCCTCTAGCCATTGGTTTACCACATTTTTGGCAAACTCTATATCTTGGTTTTGGATTTTCAAAATCACTTAGTTTACTCAACTTGCTCTCCAAAGACATACTTTTTAAAAGCTTTGCCTCTTTCTTCAAAATTTAAAAATACACCATAGCTTGCAGCTGCAGGACTCAACACTACTGCTTTCCCTGCTTTTGCATTTAATTTAGCATATTCACACGCTTCCCCAAGCGTTTGTATATACTTTACATTTTCAAAAATGTCTGTCCCATTAAGCTTTTCATATATAACTTTACCTGAATCATACATTAAAATAATATCATCAAGCGGTTTTTTTAGCAAATAATCAACCAGCTTATCATAGTCTATGCCTCTATCCATTCCACCTAATAATATTATTCCAATATTACTAATAGCCTCCATTGCGCTTATTGCTGATTCAACTGTTGTGGAAATGCTATCATCGTAATACTCAACACCGTTTAATGTCCCAATGTATTCTAGTCTATGATCTAGAGTTTTATATGATGCAACAGCTTTTTTAAAACATTCATCTGTAATTCCAAATTCTTTACAAACACTATATACAAAAGCAACATTTATTAGATTATGCTTACCTTTTAATGATACACCAGATAACTCTTTTAAATCCTTAAACGGCAAGATATCTGCATACACCTTTTCTACTCTTGCAAGACAGCTTCCATCTTCAGGCAGAAAATCTGGATTACAATACAAAATGTCTTCTCTTGTCTGATTTATATAGAGCTTTTTCTTGGCTGCACAATATTTTTCGAAAGTTCCATAATGATCTAAATGATCCTCATATAAATTCAAAAAAATCGCTCTGTGCGTACTATAATGGCTAAACTCCAACTGATGACAGCTAAGCTCTAAAACTAATGTTGTTGTTTCATTAATCTCATCAATAATGTCAAATACAGGTATTCCTATATTTCCAGCTAACATTACATCTTTATTTGCTTCTTTTAATACGTGATACAAAAGCGTAGAGGTTGTCGACTTTCCCTTTGTTCCGGTAATTCCAACGGCTTGACAACCATATCTTTTTAGAAACAGGTCAACCTGTGAACTTATTATTGCTCTATACTCATCAACAGGTTTATCAAGCACAATACCTGGACTCTTCATAACAATGTCATACTCATTCAAGCATTGCAGATATCCATCACCTATTATAAGTTTACTTCCTTGGGTCAAACTTTCATCAATTGGATTCTTATCTGCTATATCAAGCGATTCATATCCTCCAACTTCTTTTATCAGCTTATAAGAAGACTTACCTTCTCTTCCAAATCCAAGGATTAAAACCTTTTTTTCATTTACAAATTCTTTTAATAACTCTCTCATTTTTCTTATAAAAACCAAACGTCCTGATTCGTTGACGATATACAATTTGCACCTGCATCAAGTAATGACATTACGTCTTCTTTCTCACCAACCAGGCCACCTGCTATAACTGGACATTTACTAATGCCGCAAATTTTTTTTACAACCTTAGGCATAAGCGCCGGCAACACTTCTATAACATCTGGCTTATTGTTTTTTAGCTGCTTTTCGATATTTGTATATGCCATAGAATCAATTAAAAAAAATCTCATTATTGTGTATAAGCCTAATTCCCTGGCTCGTGATATAATCGGAGCCTTTGTAGAAATAATGCCATCGGCCTTTGTATATTCTTTTATAAAGTCTACAGCAATCTCTTTTGTTTGAAGTCCCTGTATCAAATCAACATGTACAAATGCCAGCTTCCCCGCATCCTTTATTTTTTGAACAATGTCTTTTATTGTAATAATATTCCCATATAAAACAAAGATTATACTACTATCACAGTCCATGCATTTTAATAAGCCTTCATCATCTTTTATTGCAGCAATTATTGGCGAGTTATCTAATGCCTCTTTTAATTCCTTTTTCACTTCTATCTCCAATATTTTTCACTTCTAAATGTTTTTTAATTATATCACATAAATAAGCGTTTACCGATATTGCTATAAATTAAATATTAATGCACTTAATCTATAACTTGTCCAACTAATAAGTACATCTAAATGTGGCATTAGAAACAAAAGATATATTAATAAAACCTGGGGTATTGGTAATATCTTTTTTATCTTTTCTTTCGTCTTTGCAAAAGCTTGTATCACGCTTTCGTCTTTCAGCACATACAAACATAGCATAATTGTTATCACATACGATGAAATCAAATACATATATCTGCCATAGTCTACCTTCAATATCATTTGTGGCAATAATGTTAGTGGCCCCAACAATATAATAATATATTTAAGCCGCGCTTTAGTATTTCTAAATAAGTTTTTTAAAAAGTCTACACCTATTATTATAAATGGAATGTAAATAAGAATGTAGCACGGAAACTCCATGTAATTAGCTACATGATATTCCCATTCATCCTTAAACACTCCCTGTCCCAAAATCTCATGGTTTACTAATGAAACATTATAATCTTTTCCACTTTCAGATAAAGCCATTGCTGATGTAACAAGACTATCATATATTTGTTCACCCTTTGAGTGACTAAAAAATTCAAAGTATATAAATAATATTGATACTACAATCATTGTAACTATAAACACTGCTGCATATTCATTTCTTTGGATTTTTTCGTTTGAAGATGCTATTTTCGTTTCCGTTGAGCATATCGCTCTATACAGCAATACTACCAGCAATATATTTACATGTGTAAATACGTATCCTTGATGTATTAAAACACATATCGCTGCTAATATTGGTACTAGCCAAATATATTTGTCTTTCAATATAAGCAATAAAGATATAATTGTAATTATTGTAAGATACAGATCTAATCGCCCAAAATTTTCTTCTGTTAAATACATAGTAAATGTATATATGCCATACAAAATAACAAGATACTTTGTATCGTCAAACATAGCTTTTGTTCTATTTAGGCAAAAACTGCAAAACCATAATCCAATAGCAAAATATATTACAGTAGCAATTATATTAAAATAATATACTGCCTTGTAATTCATTAAACCTAATGGTAACAATCTATCAAGACATGCATATAGGCTACCCATAAAGCCTCTGGATATAAAGCCATATTTGTAGCTGAAAGCAAAAAGCGTTGTATTCTGATATTCCATTGTCCTTTGAAAGAATCTAAAGAAGCATGCTATCGCAAATACGATCATTGCAATCATAAATTCTTTTTGTTTATTTCTTGTCATTTCATTACCAAATATTAAGTAAATTTTCGTTAATACAGTTACTAATATGTCCTAATAATTCATTTATGTGAACATCCCAAAACGGTACAAATAGCATTGGATACAACAAAAATAATGATGCATATGAATACTTTTCTTTGATGCTAACAACTAAGTCTTTTATAGTCTTTGCTAATTCATCATCACCCATTGCAATTAATGATGAAAAAGTAACCATATAATAGCAAATAACCGTATATATCCATCTGCCGTAGTCAACCTTTATTATTAAGCATGGCAAAATTGCAAAGCTGCCTATCGACAGTAATAGATAAAACCCTTTTTTTAATTTATCTGTCTGAATCATCACCATTCTTTTTAAAATCTTAACAAGCATTATTTCATAAGGCAGCATAAAGACAATATAAAAAGGCAATTCCACAAAATTTATAACATGCAAATCTTTTTCTACTTCAGCTAAATCAACACCTAATATTTCCTTTTGAACTAAGGTTTCATGATAAAGCCCTTTATAACCCATAGACTTTGCATTATTTATAATTTCATTAACAAATCTGTTTCCATCTGTATGACTAAATAATTCAAAGTAGAAAAATAGTGTGCAAACTGCAACAAAGCCTATAATTAAGCATATGCTATAATACTTTCTTTTCCACCCCTTTGATGAATATATCCTATAACACATGAGTATAAATACCAGGCTATAAAACATAAAAACATAGCCTTGATGTACCATTACTCCCATTGCACAAAGAGGAACTGTTAAAAATATCCACTTATCAATTATGATTAACTCAACTGCAATTAGCGATAATAAGAGCATATATATATCAAGTCTTCCAAAATTTCTTTTGTAAAAAAACATTGATACACTTATGCATCCAAAGAATAATATTAAGAGCATATGTAGCTTTAAATATTCATCCTGAGTTCTACTTAGCAAACTTCTTTGCATACCAAAAAAGAATACAAAAAACAGCATTGTTACTGTTAGTGTAAAGTACAATGCTGATTCGTAGGTATATGGATTCAGACCAAATGCCTCAATTATGTTTTGATAAATTGTTCCTATAAAACCTCTTGATATAAATCCATACTTATAAGAAAAGGCTAATACTGTTGTATTATATGATGTGACTCTTGCAGTATAACAACGCAAAGCTATAACAATCGATAAGACAATATATGAAAGCATAAAATATTTAATTTGCTTTTTTCTATTAATTAAATCCAATATAACCCGCCACCTTTTTAGGAAGAATTCTTACACCAATTGTTACAATTATTGTTGACGATATTACTGTTATTATAACGACAATTCCCTTGTTTATATTTTCTCCGAATATATTAATACAGGCGTTTATTATTAAATTATGTATTAAATATATTCCAAACGATGCATCTCCAATTATTTTAAGTATCTTCTCGGCTCTGCTTGCAGCCTCCATCTTATTATCTTCAATATACTGTACAAATATAAAGTCATAACAAATAGTTGTTAGCATGTATGAAGCCATTATTACAGTATCGCATAAATCATGTCTTCCAAACTCATTCCAAAAGTTCATTTCAAAATAACTTATAGCAAATCCAGCCACCAGCACTGGCATTATCTGTTTCAAAGATGGTAGTTTTTTTAACTTACCATTTCCTATCATCATACCTAAGTAAAAATATATAGCCCATGGCAAAAATGATATCTGACTTTTTGGAAAATAAAAAATCACTCCGTTTAATGTAATTATATAGTACCAAAGCAAGTATATTGGAGTAATTAATAAAGGTATAATCCTTACTATAATATTCCTGTTTCTTAAGAAAATTGAAAAAATGGGAAGCAATATTACAAGCTGCATATACACAAACAAATAGTAAAATGGCGCATTAGACTGCCCCGTTAAAATCAAATAAGTGGCGTTTTTTATCTGTCCATTTACTAATATATAGACAACTGACCATATCAGATATGGAACAATTACTCTAAAAAGACGCTTTTTTATAGTTGACCCATAGCTATCCTTTAGCTTAGTTAAATAACCCGAAAGAAAAAGGAATGTACCAACGTTAAAATTAATAAATAAACGTACATAAGATGTATAACTTGTAAAAACCGTACTATGTATAAATACGATTGAAATAATACATAAGGCTCTTACTATTTGTATTTTCCTTGCTGAGATTTCATTCATTTACTCTCGTTTTCCCTTTACAAGCATTTTCATAAATCCATATATATATCGTGAAATAATGCCTAACACAAAGCACATTATAATGTATGGTATCATGTATGAGCAAAAACCGGCTACCGACATATCATCGTATCCAACTGTTCCTGGTTCAAACCAGCCATTATAAAAAAGTATACATAGCAACGACTCATGAAGCAAAAACACAAATACCACTGATCCTGCAAGCCAATTTATAGTTTTACTATGTTTTATGTTTATGCCTCTAAACAAAAGAAAAATTGCTATACCCATCAATGCCTGCAAAGGACAATATTTACCTGTCAAAAGTCTTATAAACATATCTCCTGACTCTATAAGCTGATCTGGCTCTATACCAAATGGCACTAAATATATCCATCTTAAATACAAGCACACCGTATAAGTCAGTGCTAAGCCAACCAAATAAATGGCAAGCATTCTCGACCAAGTATTATTTATAAATAATAATTTTTTATAATCATTCTTCTTTAATATACCCATAAACACATAGACCATAATAAAGACTATTATATCATTGAAATAATTTATCTTGCTCGTAAGCCAGATATAACACGTATATATAAATAGCACTATAAATAATAGACTTAATAGACCTGTATTTAGTTTTGTAATTATTTTATTTAAAACTGGATATATTAGGAGAATTACAATATATGCGTACGCATACCACCAGGATCCCTTAAAGAAAAATTGACGAGCTAGAATATTTTCTGTGTTAAAACCATATGTTAATGCTATTATTACAAGCTTTATTATTAGACAAAAAATAACTTGCGATACAAATGCTATTAATCTTTTCTTTTGGCTATCTCTTCCTTTTTGCTGTAAAAAATAAAACGACATAGCCATAAATGCGTAATCAGCAACAATTGCAGAGCCTGAACATAAAGCTAAACCAAAATTTGTATTTGCTTTTGGCAGACCAAAAATAATGCCAGAATATAATATAAAATGATATGCTGGCACTGTTATTATTAATAAAATTCTAAGCAACTCAAAGTTTGAGCTTCTTTTTGCTTCCATGTTTACCTTCCCTTAGGCTTTCATGTATTCAATCATACTTTTTAGTGTTTCTCTAGTAGAAATTTCTGGTTCCCATCCCAAATCTCTTTTTATCTTTTCATAAGATCCAATTACAACTCTATTATCATCTGGTCTGACAAAATCAGGGTTTACCTTGCAAGTAATTTTTACTCCTAAAATATCTGCAATCTCATCAACAATAGCTAAAAGAGTTGTTCCCTCTCCTCTACAGATATTATATATTTCTCCAGAATTACCTTCTGTAAGTAATAAATAATATGCTCTTACCACATCACGTACATCTACGAAATCTCTAACAATTGTTATATCTCCTGTCTCAATTTCCCCTTCAGCTTTACCTGAATTTGCAACATCTAAAACTCTTTTGACAAAAGAAGGTATAACAAATCTCTGATCCTGATATGGTCCCATGTGATTAAAGGATCTGGTAAATACAATATTCATACCAAAACTGTCTGCAAATACTTTTCCCATCATCTCCTGTGATATTCTTGCTACAGCATATGGATTAACTGGTACTAAATGCAAATCTTCCTTTAATGGCAGCTTGTCTTCTGTCACATTCCCATATTCTTCAGATGAACCAACTGATAGTATTCTACATTGTGGTACAAATTCTCTAACAGCTTCAGTAACATTTAGAAATATATTTGTATTATTGGAAAAACAGTCTGCTGGATGCTCCCAACTATATCCTACTGAAGAAAACGAAGCTAAATGTAAAATATAGTCTGGCTTAAACTCCTTAATGCAGTCTCTAACAGCTTCTTTATCTAATAAATTTGCTTTTTTAAAGCTCATTGTAAGAATATCTGAAAAATCTGATAAAGAAAATGCTGGTTCGTTAATATCCAATCCCAGCACTTCATATTCCAGTTTATTATTGTATAAGTATTCAACAAAATGGCGAGCTACAAAACCCGAAAACCCTGTTATTACTAATCTAGACACAATCCCCTCCATATATTGCTTTATTTAAGCAAGTAGGTTGTTTTATTAATCCTTCTTCTCAAGAAATATTTTTCTTGTTACAAAATTATATACCATAACAATAGCTGTCGCTATTACCTTTGACCCAGCTGTTGCTATATTGTCTGATAATGTACTAAATACAGCTATACTTGCTGCTGCTCCCATACACATAATAATTATAAGCTCATTAAGTCCCAATCCAATTACAGATAAAGAAACAAATACTATAAATTCACGCTTTCTACTAATATCTTCTCGTCTTTCAAACACAATCTTCATACTAAGAATGTAATTAAAAATAACAGATATAACAAAACCGAAGAATCCACCAACTGCTGCAGCATTAACGGCGCCTATTCCAAGCTTTCTCATCAAAGCTGCTACAATCATTGTAATAACAAAATCAATGATAAATGACAGACCTCCAACAAATCCAAATTTTATAATCTGCGCAAATAACTTTTTCATGACTACCTTCTTTTATTCTATCAGTTAATTAAATAATTATTTTTTGAAAGAGCTTTTTATTCTAAGTCCCATTAATCTAAAAATTGTCTTTGCGTAACTCAAGATAAATTTTAATAACTGGCGCTTTGACTCACCATATAATCGTTTTTGGAAATTAATAGGTACTTCACCAACTGACAATTTTTTGTTTTGTTTATTAAGCTTAAGCTTTAATAGTACCTCTTCTAATACATCATAATTTACACATGTAAGCTCAACCTGCTTTAATGCGTTTGTATAATACATTCTATAATCTGTTGATAAATCCTTTGCATTAACACCAATAGCTATTCTATATGCAAAGTTAAGAATATGACTCATTATTCTAGAGGATGTTGCGTCATTAGATATACCACCCTCACAGTATCTTGACCCAATTACTACATCACATTTTTCATTTACAAATTTATTATAAATGTCAGGGATGTTAACTGGTGGGTGCGAACCGTCACTATCCATAATAAGGAATTTATCCATTTCAGCATATTTAATAGCTGTTCTAAATGCTCCTCCGAATCCAGGCTCCTCCTGATTTATATATCTTGCTCCATACTGTTCACAAACATCCTTTGTGTTATCAGTAGGTTCAGCCGTATCTACAACAACTATCTCATATTCTTCATCACATTTTTCTACATTTTCGATAATTTGTGGAAGCAATACTCTTAAATTTTCTTCTTCTTTATATGCTAGTAATACAACACTAATTCCCATAAATAAAGTTTCCTTTCATAAGACTTCCATATATTAGCTTATTGTGGTATTTTTATCAAGATATTTCATTGTTCTATATACCTTTATTATTTAATTATAACATGGAGATCTCAAATGGGTGAAAGACTTACAAAATCAGACGTTGAAAAAATAGAAGCTGAAATCGAAGACAGAAAATTAAACAAAAGACCTGTTCTAATAGAAGCTGTAAAAGAAGCTAGAGCTCAAGGTGATTTATCTGAAAACTTTGAGTACTATGCTGCAAAACGCGAAAAAAATATCAACGAAAGTCGCATTCGCTACCTAGAAAAAATGCTAAAATTTGCAGATGTTATTGATGATACTTCTGATGATGATAAAGTTGGTATAAATAACACCGTTACTATCTACATTCCAGAAGACGATTGCGAAGAAACCTACAAGCTTGTAACATCTATACGCAGCAACTCATTGAAAGGACTCGTTAGTATTGAATCTCCTCTTGGCAAAGCAATCAATGGAAAAAAAATTGGCGAGCGCGCATTTGTTAAAGTCGATGATTCTTATTCATATGAAATTGAAATTCGCGCCATTGATAAGTCTACAACAGACGAAAATGACGCGATTAAACAATACTAGTTTTTATTTCTTCTTTGCTGATATACGAGCTCGAGCATATCTTGCTCGTATTTAGCATCACTAAGACTTGAAAGCTCATCTATTATTCGCTTTTTTTGTCCTCGTACTTCCTCTACTTCAAACATAAGAGCATCTTCTTTTGTCTGAAGTTCCTTTAATTTATATTTTAAATCCTCTATTTTTTCCTTTTTTTCTGAAGTCATTGCCTTCTCCTTTCCCCTTATTTATTATCGCATTTATTCGTGGAAAATGCTATTAAATATAGAAATGGCCATGTCAACACTATCGGAATTATATATCTTATATTACCATTATCTGGCGACACTAAACATACACCAAATGTTAATATAGGAATCAGCTGTCCTATTATATACGCATAGCTTTTATTAAATACATGAAAAATCACCAGGAATAATAGTAGCCATGGCAATAAGCCTATTGAGCAGAATATATTAACAATAGGTATCTCTTCTATAATCAAAACTATTTGATTAACTATATATCTTATATCCTTTGTCTCCTCCATATTACTTATATAATATGGCTCCCAACTACCATCCTTATCTCTTGTCTGAATATAATCATTAAAGTCGTAATAGTTCATACTAGAAATTTTATCTACATAATAATACTGATATGTATTATTAATTGTCGCCTGTATATATGCATCCTTATGCTTTTTATACATTTGCTTCCATACTTCTTTATATGCTGCAAGATCTTCCTCTGTAGCATCCTGATTATACCTGGATTTTACTTGATCAGCTAAATTAGGATCATATTTTAGTGCCCACTTTTTATATGGAATTATTCTATTTAATACTTCTTTCTCTTCTTTTGTTACTTCATCATTATATTCAACAACATATCTGGCTGTTTGTTGAAATGGTAATGATAATGCTTCCTGCATCCCTACTGGTGCCACATTCAGCGATGGTAGTATTATTGCTAAAAATATTGCTTTATAAAACCATGCTGGTAAAGCTATTGTTATTGCAATTTGAGGTATATATCTATAATAAAATACTATATACAATATAATTACTATTAAAAGCATATAGTATCCATATGACTTGGTAAATAACATTCCAATTGCACTAAAAAGCATCAATACATTAAATAAAACGCTTTTAAATGCCCTGCCTTTAGTTCTCGCGACCTCGTTCATAAGCATAGTCATTATAAGTGCAAACATACCAAATAATGTATCTTTGACCATACAAACACTATACAAACCAAATATTGGAAATAATGCAATAATCCCAAGCATTATTAATCTTCTTTTAATACTTACTTTACATACTGCTAAATATTCAACGGCTCCAGCTAATGTTAATGCCATACATATCATCTGACATAAGGTATATATTGCAATTCCCTTATTAATATCACCTAACTCCATACCAAGCTTAGCAAATCGTCCGAATATCACTGTTAATATGTATGGATGATGATTTGTAATAAATACAGTTTCATCTATATTGGGAGTCATATCTAATATATATGTTGGTTGACCCATGTACTGTAATATCTGAACACATGTATCAATATTACTTGTTCCTGGATAGAAAATAAAAAAATATGGCAACCAGCATATAAATACTATTAATGAAAAAGCAAGCCATCTTTTTATGTTAAACTTGCAATCGGCCGTGTTTTCCTCTGTGTTTGCTAAATAATTTTCTATTAAATACTTAGCTATTTTTACTATATAATAAACAACTATTGCATAGCTAATTATCTTATATCCAGACCTGAAATGATATATAAACAGATCCTCTTCTTCTACTCCAAATACTGCATCCCAGGAATTCATATTATCATAGCTTATACATAAAACTTGAACAAAAGAAAAGATTGCTGCAAATATTGCTAATACTATTTTTTGATAAAATTTACAGTAAATCTCGTGTCCAATGTATATTATTGCCACTGCTGAAAGCGATATTAGGAATGATCTTAGCCTATTGTCATTTAGCGATTTATATATTGTTCTCCAAATAAACAACACTCGATTTGTTATATCAGGCTCCATTGACTGAATTGTGTTTACTCGACTAAGCAAAGACATATAAATGCCTACACCACAAATCACGCCTAACACTATTGCATATATTAATTTATCTTTTTGTACTGTTATTTTAATCTGCATTTCTTTAGTATACTTGAAATTCAAACATAAAAAAACCCTGAACAATCAAATTTCGATTGTACAGGGTCTGTAATTTATTTACTTGCCAAAAGATCTTGTCTAACTAATGACTTTTTAAGTGCTATTTCAGCCCTCAATACATCAACATTACCGTCTTTAGATTCAAGTCGCTTTTTAGCTCTATCCTCGGCTTCTCTCGCACGGTTAAGGTCGATTTCTTCTGGCCATTCAGCTACCTCTGCGAGCAATGTAACTTTATCCCCTAGAATTTCAGCAAAACCAGCATGTACTGCTGCCATCTTTTTGCCATTTTCCTCTGTAATAGTTACTATTCCTGGCGCAATAACTGTTGTCAAAGGTATATGATTGGCAAACACACCAATCTCGCCTTCTGTTGTATTAAATTCAATCATCGATGCCTCGCCCTCAAAAAAAACTCTTTCAGGCGTAATGATCTGAACTTTAAATAAATTATCTGCCATAAGTCCTCACTCTTTCCTATTTCATGCGAGCACGTACTTCATCAATTGTTCCTGCATTAAGGAAATGTCCCTCAGGTACATCATCCATCTTACCATCAAGAATTTCTCTAAATCCACGAATTGTCTCCTGAATTGGTACATACTTACCATCAAGACCTGTAAACTGTGTAGCAACAAAGAAAGGCTGTGATAAGAATCTCTGAACCTTTCTAGCTCTATTAACTACAAGCTTATCTTCCTCTGACAATTCATCCATACCAAGGATTGCTATAATATCCTGCAACTCCTTATATTTCTGAAGTATCTCCTGAACTCCTCTGGCTACCTCAAAATGCTCCTGACCTACTATTCTTGGATCAAGAATTCTTGATGTAGAACCAAGAGGATCAACAGCTGGGTAAATACCAAGCTCCGCTAATGAACACTCAAGAACTGTTGTAGCATCCAAGTGCGCGAATGTTGTAGCTGGAGCAGGGTCTGTCAAGTCATCAGCAGGCACATATACAGCCTGAACTGAAGTTATAGATCCAGACTTTGTTGATGTAATTCTCTCCTGAAGAGCACCCATTTCTGTCTGCAATGTTGGCTGATAACCAACGGCACTAGGCATACGTCCTAAAAGCGCTGAAACCTCAGAACCTGCCTGTGTAAATCTAAAGATATTATCAATGAAAAGAAGTACGTCCTTTCCACCCTTATCTCTAAAATACTCTGCCATAGTAAGTCCTGTCAGACCAACTCTCATACGAGCTCCTGGTGGCTCGTTCATCTGTCCAAATACCATGCAGGTTTTATCTATAACTCCTGATTCCTTCATTTCATAATAAAGGTCATTTCCTTCACGAGTTCTCTCACCTACACCTGTAAATACAGAATATCCACCATGCTCAGTTGCGATATTGTGAATAAGCTCCTGAATAAGAACTGTTTTTCCAACACCTGCACCACCGAAAAGACCTATCTTACCACCCTTTTGGTAAGGACAAAGAAGGTCTACTACCTTAATACCTGTTTCAAGCATTTCTGTTGAAGTAGCCTGCTCTTCAAATGCTGGAGCTTTACGATGTATAGGCATATATTCAACATCCTTTGGCGCTTCAATTTCGTCAATAGGTTCACCCAAAACATTAAAGATACGTCCTAATGTTGCTTCACCAACAGGAACTGATATTGGAGCTCCTGTAGCTACAGCATCCATACCACGTACCAATCCGTCAGTAGGTCCCATGGCGATACAGCGCACTGTATCATCACCAAGATGCTGCGATACCTCTATTACTAGTTTTTCACCATTGTTTCTGGTTACTTCAATAGCATCATTAATCTCAGGAAGCTGTCCCTCCTGAAACTTAACATCTAGAACGGCACCGATAATCTGAGTGATTTTTCCGATATTTTCCATTTTTCACTCCTTGTTAAGAAATAGCTTCCGCACCAGCAATAATTTCTGTAAGCTCTTGAGTAATAGAGCCCTGGCGCGCGCGATTATATTTTAACGATAAATCACTAATCATTTCCTCAGCATTGCTTGTTGCCGAATCCATTGCTTGCATTCTAGCTCCATTTTCTGAAGCCTGCGCTTCAACTAAAGCTCCGTATACAAGTGAGGTAACATACTTTGGTATGATAAGTTCTAATGCTTCTTCTTCATTTGGCTCAAAATTCATAAGCACATCAGAAGCAACGTTATCAACATCTTCCTTGCTTACCTCAACCGGCAAAAGCTTAATTAGCTTTGGTTCTTGACTAACTGTATTTTTGAAATGAGTATATGCAAGATATATCTCGCTTACTTCTCCATTCGTATAGGCTTCAAGCACCTCATTACATATCTGCATGGCATCAGAATAAGTAGGAGCTTCCATAATTGGCGAATAGTCTGATTTAATATCAAATCCTTTATTCTTAAGACCCTCTATTCCCTTGCTACCTATAGCATAGATTTCCGATTCTTCCTTTTTGAAATCTCCACCAGTTATTAGCTTAACTATATTAGAGTTATAGCCACCAGCAAGACCTCTATTTGAAGTAATTACAATAATTGCCTTCTTTTCAGAATCGTTCTTTATAAGATATGGGTGCTCTATATTTCCTGATTTTGCAAGCATTGAGCACACTGTTCTGTACATATAATCAAAATATGGTGCTGTCTCTTCGGCTCTTGTTTTAGCCTTTTGAAGTTTGACAGTAGATACAAGTTTCATGGCTTTAGTGATTTGTTGAGTACTGGAAATACTACTTTTTCTTCTTTTAATGTCTCTCATAGAGGCCATTACTAATCACCGCCTTTACTTGTAGCTTTTTTTACACTCCTCGATTGCAGCAATGAGCTTCTTTTCTGTTTCTTCATCCATCTGCTTTGTAGTACGAATTGCCTCTGGAATCTCTGGATACTTTGTATCTACGAGTTCAAAGAGTGCCTTTTCATATACAAGAACGTCCTCAACAGGAATATCAAGAAGATATTTTTTAGTTGCTGCATAAATGATCATAATCTGATACTCAACTGGCATTGGTGCATACTGAGGCTGCTTTAGCATCTCACGAATTCTCTCACCTTGTGCTAGCTTTTCTGTTGTATCAGCATCAAGCTCTGATCCAAACTGTGCAAATGATGCAAGCTCTCTATACTGTGCAAGCTCTACACGGATAGGTGCTGCTATCTTCTTCATAGCCTTAATCTGAGCTGATCCTCCTACTCTTGATACAGAAAGACCTGCATTAATAGCTGGTCTAAATCCTGCATTAAATGCCTCTGTTTCAAGATAAATCTGACCATCTGTAATAGAGATAACGTTTGTAGGAATGTATGCTGATACATCACCTGCCTGAGTCTCTATAATAGGAAGAGCTGTAAGTGAACCGCCACCTAACTTGTCTGAAAGTCTAGCTGCTCTTTCCAATAATCTTGAGTGAAGGTAAAATACATCACCTGGATATGCCTCACGTCCTGGTGGACGACGAAGCAGCAATGAGAGTGTACGATATGCTGTAGCATGCTTACTCAAGTCATCATAGATAACTAGTACATCCTCGCCATTCTCCATCCACTCTTCACCGATTGCACATCCGGAATATGGTGCAATATACTGTAATGGTGCAAGCTCTGATGCTGTTGATGCGACAACTGTTGTGTATGCCATTGCACCATACTCTTCAAGTGTCTTAACAAGGGCTGCAACTGTTGATGCCTTCTGGCCAATTGCAACGTATATACATTTTACTCCCTGTCCCTTTTGATTAATTATTGTATCAATAGCTATAGCTGTCTTACCAGTTTGTCTATCACCGATAATTAGCTCTCTTTGTCCACGTCCAATTGGAATCATTGAATCAATAGCCTTGATACCTGTCTGCAAAGGTGTATCAACGGACTTACGTGAAATAACGCCAGATGCAACTCTTTCGATAGGACGGAACTTGTCTGTTTCAATAGGTCCTTTACCATCTATTGGCTGTCCTAAAGCATTTACAACACGACCCATAAGAGCATCACCAACAGGAACCTCAACAACTCTACCTGTTGTCTTTACTGTGTCTCCCTCGTTTATACTCTTATGGTCTCCAAGAAGAACGCAACCTACATTGTCTTCTTCCAGGTTAAGAACCATGCCGTATACCTCGCCTGGGAACTCTAAGAGTTCTCCCTGCATTGCATTCTGTAATCCGTGAATACGTGCAATTCCATCAGCAACCTGTATAACAGTTCCAACGTCTGCAACCTCAAGCGCTGATGCGTATCTTTTCATTTGCTCTTTAATAACAGAGCTTATCTCTTCTGGTTTTAAACTCATTGAGCGCATTCACCTACTTTCAATTGAATTTTTTGTAATTCTTTTGATAAATCATAGATCTTACTCTTAATGGAACTATCTACAACTCTATCTCCAATTCGAATTACCATGCCACCGATTAACTCGGTATCCACCTTGTACTCCATCATAAATGACTCGTACTTTGTTGTCTCAAGTAATCGCTTCTCAACATCACTCTTTTGCTGCTCTGTAAGCTCCATAGGTGTAGTAACAAAACAAACTCCTATATTCTTCTGCTCATAAACTCTAGCAATAAAGTAATCTAATATATCGATAATATCCTCAAAATGATCCTTTTCTATAATCATTCTAAGAAGGCCTACCATCTCGTCAGATGCTTTTCCTTTAAAAATATTTTCGACAACCTGAAGCTTTTCTTCTTTATTAATCTTTGGATGATTCATCATTTGAGAAAGCTCGGGATTCTGAATAACAATCTCCTTTATCCCCTTTGTCTCTTCAAAAAACTCATCGAGACGATTACTTTCAATAGCTAGTTCAAACAATGCATCACCATACACATTTGAAACTAACTTTGCCATGTGCTTTCACCCATTTCCTTAAGTGTCTGCTCCACCAAGGTATTCTGAATTGTTGTGTCGATATTGGCTGCTACAACCTTTTGGGCCATAAGAGCTGCTACAGAAATCATTTCCTGCTTCATCTCATCTGCAACCTTCTTCTTTTCCAATTCAGCCTCTTCTTTTGCTCTTGCAATTATTGCTGCAGCCTCTTCCTTGGCTTCGCCAATTATTTTGGCTTCATTCTTTAAGGCTTTTTGCCTTGCTTCGCTAAGAATGACTTCTGCCTCTTTATCGACATCCTTAAGCTTCTCTTCGTACTCTGCCTTTAGCTTTGCAGCTTCTTCCTTATCTCCTGTAGCTGTTGCAATATCTGTTGCAATCTTGTTTTTTCTGTCATTTAACAGCTTTCTTGCTGGATTAAATAACAGATATGACATCAGTAAGAATAAGAAAAATACTGAAACTGCTAAAAGTATTGTATCGTGAAGCAACTGGAAGTCTAAGTTAAAAAGTCTTTCCATGCTTTATTCCCTTCTTATCCTAAAGGCTGTACAAATAATAATAACAATGCAACTACAAGACCATAAAGACCTGTTGTCTCGGCAACGGCCTGACCAAGTAACATAGTTGACATGATTTTTCCCTGTGCTCCAGGATTACGTCCTACTGCTGATGCACCGTGGCCAGCAGCGATACCCTGTCCAATACCAGGACCAATACCTGCGATAACTGCTAAACCAGCACCGATTGCTGAACAAGCGTGAATTAAATCTGCTCCTGAAATGTTCATAATAAATTCCTCCTAAAACAATTAGTAACCTCTTGCCTTTATGCCGCAAGCTATTCTGCATCCCCAAATGCCTGGGTTATGTATGTCATTGTTAACATACAGAATACGTATGTCTGGATGGCTCCTGAAAACAGGTCAAAGTACACATGAAGTACTGCCGGCCAAACAAGCGCTACCTTTGAGAGCAGTCCGTAGACTAATCCCATAATAATAGTTCCTGATAATACGTTTGCAAATAAACGAAGCGACATCGATACAGGTATTGCTACCTCTGATATCAAGTTTATTGGCAACCATAATGGAAACCATGGTGGTAATGGTGAACACATATCTGTCCATATTTGCTTTCCACTTTGATGCTTAATCTTTGTAAACCAAATTACAACAAAAGTAATAAGCGCAAGAGCAAATGTTGTTCCATAGTCCGCTGTTGGTGGTCTAAGACCAAATATTCCGGATATATTGCTGAGCAAGATAAACACAAAAATCGTACTTACATAATTTGCAAATTTTGGTGCATGCTCTCCCATGGTTCCACCAACCATATTGTCTAGTGTCTCTACCATAAGCTCAATGACATTTTGAAAGCCATCCGGAACCTCTGTAGCCTTTTTTAATTTTCTGTTCGCAATAATTGCAAATACAATCATTACTAACATAACGATTAAAATACACACGTGGCTAGTTGTGATCCACACCTCCTGACCAAATAATTCGTATTTGATCAAGCCATGTATCATAAAGTCGACGTTGTCTGCAGAGGTCATTAGAATTCCATCACTCACATTTTCACCTCCTTTTCATTATTCAGTTGAATTCATCTCCTCTTCGTCTTTCGAATTAATGAATTTATATAGCAAAGGCTGTACATAAGCACTTACCTTAAGCCCAATAACACCGAGTATTGCTGGTATTAAATTTCCCAGCTTAAAACCCATCATTAAAAAAAACACTGCAACAACAACAAAATATCTAAGAACTGATTTAAAAGCCAGCCATTTTTCATGACCTTCGCCTATTCTTACAGACTCTTCAATAACCATTGCAATATTAATTGCGAGAAATATAGCACACCCACATCCTATTAAAAGACCGGATGTATATCTAATTTTATCTTCTACAAACCAAACACCTATTGATTCTATTATTATTGCGTAAAGCACTATACCAAGAATCAATAGTGGTAAAGCTTCATTTAATCGCTTAAGCCTATTTACTATTGTTCTCATCTATCTCTCTTTGTATTTGACCAGGTGACTTTTCGTCTTTTAAATAATCCTTAAGCAACCTATAGCAACCATTTATACCTGCTACAACACCTATTATAAAAGCAACTATAAATACCCAGGTCTTACCCGTTTTGTTTGTGATAAATACTCCAACTAGGCTACAGACAAATATCGGCACAATCATGTTTATACTAATTTGCATAACAAGCGCCAACGCCTTCATCACACCCTGGTTTTTCTTTTTCAAAACAATTATCCTCTATATGCTAATGCTTTTTCTTATAGTGTAATGGTAATGCTCCTATCTGTTGGAGTATATTTTATCATCTCTACTCCAGCAGCTCTTAACATTTTTTTACTAGCAATTGTTGAAGGTAATGTTTCATATTTATCGCTATCATAAATAACCATCTTTATGCCAGACTGAATTATCGCTTTTGCACACTCATTGCAAGGAAACAATGAAACATATAATTTTGCTCCTTCTAAACTTCCGCCTCTATAGTTTAAAATAGCATTCAATTCACTATGTGTAACATAAAAATATTTGTTTTCTAAAGGGTCTCCCTCTCTTGACCAAGGAAACTCATCATCTGAGCAGCCTTTAGGAAAACCATTATATCCCATCGAAAGTATCTTATTATCCTGGCTAACAATACAGGCTCCAACCTGTGTATTTGGATCCTTAGATCTTAACCCTGACAACTTTGCAATACCCATAAAGTATTCGTCCCAGCTGATATAATCCTCTCTTTTTGCGCTCATAAAAACCCTCTTTCTACTTTTCTTCAAGCTTTTTTATCATTTTTTCTATCGAAATTTTTAGTGTTTCAAAACACAAGCCATAATACTCAATAGACGCCCCATAAGGATCCATTATTTCTAATTCATCTTCTACAAACTCCGATAAAACAAATGTATTATCTTCATTTGCACTTTCAAACTTTGCTATCAGCTTATCCTTCTGTGCCTTCTCCATTACAAAAACATATGTCTTACTATCAAAGTCTTCGTTTTTTATCTCTTTAGAAGTATATCCTTTCAGTTCCATACCATTACTGATTAAGACAGCCTCAGTCTTTTGATTTAAAGGCTCTTCAAAAGAAACTATTATCCCTCTTGCTTCAGCTATAGCATTAAAACTTTTTGGCAAATTGTTAAATATTGCTGCAGCCATTGGCGCTCTAGCTATACCATTTCCAACTGCAAAAATCACCTTATTTATACTTCCCATATTATACCTTTATAAATGAATGCCCTGCAGCCTTTAAAAGTCTATTCATAATAGCCATTCCTATCCCCATAGAATCAAAACTCTCTGAATATATCAAGTCTACTGACATTTCATCAAACGATCTAAGAACAGCAAAAAGATTATGTGCTATAGAATTTTCATCATTTCTATTACCCACAACAAGCACATCTTTTGCAATGTATTTATTCCTTGTTTCTTCTGTCGCTATCACTCCAACTCTTTTATTATTTGCTTGCTTTGTCATTTCATTTATCTTTTCTATGACAAGCTCTGTATCGCCTTCAACTATAGTTAGTGGTGCTTTTGGCGCGTAATGTCTATACCTCATACCTGGAGCTTTAGGTCTAGTTCCTTTGTCATCACCAGCTATTCCTGGATCTACTGAAACCTCCCCAAGTACTGCTTCTAGCATATCCTTTGTGATAAATCCTGGTCTTAAAATCATTGGCTTTTCTTCTGAAAGATCAATAATCGTTGATTCCAAGCCTATATCTACTGGTCCATCATCAATAATGATATCTATGTCCCCGCATAAATCTTCATATACATGCTCTGCAGTAGTAGGAGATGGTCTCCCTGACTTATTTGCACTTGGAGCTGCAATCATAATTCCACTTTGCTTTATTAATTCTCTAGCTACCCTGTGCGAAGGCATTCTCACAGCAACCGTATCAAGTCCTCCAGTTGTCTCATAAGGAATAACACTATTCTTTTTAACAACCATTGTTAATGGACCTGGCCAAAATGCATCGGATAAAATTTTTGCTTCTTTAGGCAAGTCGCAGGATATAGCTTCCAGCTGTGAAAAATCTGATATATGCACAATCAAAGGGTTATCCGATGGACGACCCTTTGCCTGATATATCTTTTTAGAAGCCTCTTTATCTGTCGCATCACCACCAAGACCGTACACTGTTTCTGTTGGAAATGCTACTAAACCACCTTGCTTTAAAACATTTGATGCTTCTTCTAATATTCGATTGTCTATATCTTGATCAACAAATGATATTATCTTTGTAAGCATAAAAAAATTATAACACTTTTACAAATTATAACAAGAAATCTACAAGTATTTGGCTAATATGCTCCAAAGATCTTCTGTATCAAATCCATATTTCCATAGAGCTGCTCCAGAAAGCTTGTACTGCTGCATTAATTTTAATTTTTCTTCTATTGATTCTTCTTCTTCAACCCAAACCTTGTATTGTTTATTTCCTTTTGCAAATTCTGCATAATACTGCTTTTCATTTTCTAGCCAAACTGGAGTAACACCATTTGTCTTCATAAAATTCTTAACAGCATCGATTCCCATAGCATTACTTGTTAAACTACCATCTTCCTGCTGTATCCATACTCTACAATACAAAGGAATGCCTAAAATCACTTGCGCTGCATCAGCCTCTTCTAAAGTATTCTTTATTCCATCTTCTACATACCCATAAGAAGCCACTGATCCTGCTTCTTGACTACCTGCATAATGCTCATCATATGCCATTACTATAACATAATCACAATACTGAGATTCCACTGTTCGGTTATATAGCATAGATGAAGGTGTTGGTACGTAATTATCAACAGATAAAACTATATTATTATCTTCACATTTTAAAGAAAGTTCCTTTATAAACTCGATATATCCATCCTTTGCCTCTGCAGAAAGACTTTCAATATCTACGTTTATACCATCTAATCCTGTTGTAATAGCCGTTGCTATCAGATTATTTACAAGCGCATCTCTCGCACTTGTTGTATTAAGTACATATGTAGTATCTACATTTTTATCTTCCAGGTTACTTACAAGACCCCAAACTTGTATACCCTTTGAATGGCAATAATTTACATAAGATGTACTTCCGTTATTTGCTATTCCACCTTGATTATCCTTCAAATAATACCAAGTAGGACAAAGCACATCTGCGCCTTCTGCTTTTTTTACAGTATCAGCTACTGTATCTCCACCTGACACCTGATGCCATAAAACAAGAATATCTTCGCCAATAGAGATATGATTATATTCTCTTTCTGCTATATGACTTTCAACAATCTCTTCTGTCTGTTTGGAAAGCTTATTATTCCTAATACATCCTAATACACCATTCTCTGTCAGACACAAACTCCATTTTCCATAGTTTTCTACTATAGAAACCTTTTCTCCCTTTACAACATCTTCTAAGATTAGACTTTTATTACCACCAAACCTTCTAGCCGGTGTTTTTTTCTTTGCAGTAGCAACGGTTTTTGATGTTCCTGCTGTTTCAATGACTACTCTAGAAGGATTTTCATATACCTTATATTCAATATCTGACAATAAATATATATAATCCAACGCTATATATGGATACTCCTTATCCATATATACTATTTGATGCCCAAGTTCTTCATAGCTTTTACCTACAGAGTAATTTGTATTACCCAAAGTAACTGAATATACATCTTTGTCTGTTGTATATCGTAGAATATTTTCAGTAAAATCATATACAAAGCCGTCATCAATATTATCTTTTACAAAATCAAGGGCCACATATACCACTTGCCCATCTGTCACAGCTTTTACATGATTGTCTTCGGCTGCCATCCTACAATACTGACCATTATAAATAACAGATGTCTGATTCTCCTGCTGGTGCTCAAAATATTTTGAAAGCTCCATATGATCTTTTGTTGGTGTATATCTGGTAACAACTATAACAGATGCTATTATTACCGAAATAACAACTAAAAGTAATCCTGCATATCTCATCATCTGCTTTTGTTGCCTAGCTTTCTTTTTTGAAGAACTATAGTTTCTGCTTCTATTACTTCTTGTAGAATTAGTAGTAGAATTCCCATTTGTTCTTGATCTATATTCTTCTCTATAAGAGGAACTCTTATTTGCTGTTCTTCTATTTTCTATTCTATTTCTTTTTGAACCACTATTATTTCTATTTTTATCCATTTTTTTGTCCTTTTTATGCAAACTTACTTATATTTTATCATATTAGTATTCGTATAAAAAGAGCAGCTATATAGCTGCTCTTTTTTACACTTTTTCTAATCTATATCTATTTAAAAAATAAACCTAAAAGTAAATAGCGTTTACATAAATAAAACTGCTAGGTTCCTTTAAATATTTATTTTTATGCTCACGCCAACTCTTCTAATTACCCCTTTTCCTCCTTTCCGCAACTACTCATATATTATTTTTTCTATTGTCGCAAATTCTTTTTCTTTAAGCATAAAAGGATTTTCTATTCTATTTATACATCCATCATATTTCCGATTTTCTATTCGTTCATTTTCAAAAATACTTACTGAAAGTATATCTTCAATATATTCTTTAATAAAATTTTCTTCTTCTTTTTTTCTCCATGGACTATTGCTAATTAGAAGAACTTTTCGCTGGCATTGTGAAAGAAGCCTTATATTAGCTTGATCTATATCAAGCACTACAACTCCCTTCCATTTTTTCATTTCTTCAATTGCAACCTTTTCTGTAGCGTTCAGCATATAATTTACATTTCGATACAAATAAGCTAATCTGCCATTAATCACAGTTCGCTTCTCTCCTACAACATCTCTCAAACCCATTTCTTCTCCAACTTTTATATAAAGTGTTTTTTGACATTGTATAGATGCCATATAATTTGCTACAGCTAAAGCTATATGTGTAACTCCAATACCTCGATAAGCTCCTGCAATACCAATGCAATGTATTGCTATTTTTCTTTTAGTTGTCCATTTCAATTCCTTCTACTTCCTTAAATATTTTTTGCAACATTTTTTTGACTGACTTATCAATACAAAAAGGTTTACTATTCTTAAATCCAAATACTCGTTTATTTAGTGTCTTTGCTTGACTTATTGCTACTAGTGGATCAGCGAAATTACTAATAATAAAAACATTTTTATTTTTTAAAAAATCTTTTATCGTTATTTCTTGTTTCCATACCGTAGATGAACATATGTAAAACATAATATCAAATTCATTTATATCAAAATCATTAACACCTATATCAACTACTTGTATTCCTTTTGGAGGATTATTTATTTCTACTCCTGGTCCATAATTCATCCAAGCACAGAAATTCTTGTGGTATAAAATCCCATTCCTTAATTTAAGCTGAGGCATACACATATACATTTTTTGAACAACACGATTTTGTGACCTGTCTACATATATTGCTTTACCAACATATTTATTTAAATACACAGTTGTACTAATTGCTATATGTGTACATCCAACACCCCTTTCACTACCAATAATGCCAATCTTTTCTAGAAGATAACCTTTTGTATTATTTGAGGACCTTGTTTCTACCCCTTTTATCGCAGATATTAATTGATCCACAGTTGTGTATCTTTCTACGATATTTTCACTTATTGCCTTCTTACATATCTGTTCAAAGCTTTTGTCCTTTTCCTCAGCAAATTGCAACATATATTCTAAGATCTTTCCAATAGAATATATATCACTTCTTTCATCCAAAAACTTGCCTGCTTTTGCTTCAGGAGAAGCAAACGATAATGTACCAGCATTCTTGTAAATTTCTTGCTGATCTATTTCTACTGCACTTCCTAAATCAATAATATATATCTTTCCTTTTGACAATATTATATGTTCAGGCTTTATGTCTCTGTGAATAATTGCTGGCTTATTACTATGTAAACAAATAATAATATTACAGACATCTAGCAATATATTTTTTATTTCTTCTCTGGTAATTCTTTTTTGACATAGTAAATATTCTGTTAAATTATTTCCTTCTATATATTCTTCGCAAAGATAATAATATGTATCATCCTTCCAAATATCTAATACTTTAGGAATTCCATCGATATTTACTTTCGATAATAGACATGCTTCTGATAGAATTTCAGAAGATTGTTTTTCACAGTATGGACTACATTTTATTATACGTAGTTCATCTAACTGTTTATGTCTGACAAGATACACTGCAGTAGCTGCTGATTTTTGCAATGTTTTTTCTATTTGATACTTGTCAGTTAATGTCTCCAACATATGTCCTCCTATAAAAGAACTATCTTCCATGACCATATTTATATCAGCTTTGCTTTTTTAAGAACATATCATTTTCAGAAAATTTATTTTTTGATATTCTCATAGAATTTTGCTGTTTTTTTTAATAGTACTTTTGTTTACTTTGTATAATTCATCAAGTATAATTACTTATTATTAGAAATGAGGTATTATTTTGAAAATAGAGCGTATTAATGACAATCAAATAAGATGTACTCTTACACGAGAAGATTTAGTCAGCAGACATCTCAAGCTTTCTGAATTAGCTTATGGAACAGATAAAGCAAAAGCGCTTTTCAAAGAATTAATGGAACAGGCATCATATCAAGTTGGCTTTGAAGCAGAAGATATTCCTCTTATGATAGAAGCTGTCCCTCTTTCGTCTGAATCACTTCTTTTAGTTGTTACAAAGGTTGAAAATCCCGAAGAACTTGATACTAGATTTTCAAGATTTTCTCATTCGGATGAAGATATGGAAGATTTAGATAATACTGTTACTTCTTCATTACCTGATTTTAATCAAATATCCGCTGATGATGTTCTCTCTGCTTTTAAGGCACTTTTTGAAAAATCAAAAACGGATACTGAGATAGATAAAAAGACTAATTCTAATCTTCCTGAAAATATAAACATTACTAAAATGTTTGTTTTTGAAAATTTAACAGATGTTATTCGTTTGTCAAAAGTCACTTCAGATTTTTATAATGGAAAGAATTCCTTATATAAAAATCCAGATAACAATCTTTTATACCTGGTTTTCTCTAAATCAGACAATACATTAGAGAATTTCAACAAGGTATGTAATATTCTTTCAGAATATGGTAATCAAACTAATTTTGTTATAGGTAGCGATGAATATATGCATGAGCACTACGACATTATTATTGAAGATAATGCAATAGAAACTCTTTCTTTATTATCATAATTTCTATTACCATATTCCCATAATATGTTGCATTATTAGACTAACAGAAGTTATTCCTATCCAGCAACAAAAGCCAAGTAATAATGGCTTTCCCCCTGTTTTTACTAACTTAACAATATTTGTATTTAGTCCAATCGCAGCCATAGCTAACACAATAAAAAATTTAGATAAAGTCTTTAATGGTAAGAAGACATCTGAGTTTATTCCAAATTGTCCTGCTATGGTTGTAATAATTGATGCAATTATAAAATACAGTAAGAACATTGGAAAAGCTCTTTTAAAGCTAAAGGTATTTTCTCCTTTATTATCTCCATTTTTGTTTTCCTTATTAGCTTTATATAAAGCTAATACTAATGTAATAGGAATTATTGCTAACGTTCTTGTAAGCTTTACAGTTACTGCTGTATCTAATGTTTCAGATCCTAAGTCATACAATGTATCCCAAGTTGAAGCAGCTGCTGTCACAGATGATGTATCGTTAATAGCTGTTCCGGCAAATATTCCAAACGCATCTCCCGTTTGAGTTGAAAAGCCCAATATTCCACCTAATGTCGGAAAAATTAATGCTGCTAATACATTAAAGAAAAATATTACTGAAATAGCTTGCGCTACTTCTTCATCATCAGCATCTATTACTGGAGCTGTTGCTGCAATAGCAGATCCTCCACAGATTGAAGAACCAACACCAACTAACGTAGATATTTTTGCTGGTATATGAAATATTTTTTGCATTATAAATGCTAATATTAATGAAGTAGAAATAGTACTAATAATTATTGGTAATGACTGCTTTCCTGTTTCAAATATTACTCCAAGGTTTAACCCAAAACCTAAAAGTATAACTGCCCATTGTAATATTTTTTTTGATGTAAATTGTATACCAGATTGTATTTTTGTTTTATCTTTAATTAAAAGAGAGACTACCATTCCTGATAAAATTGCAAAAACTGCTCCACCTATTACAGGAAAAATTTTTCCTAAAATCCATGAAGGAACCGCTATTATTAAGCAAACAATTATTCCAACTCCATTTTTCTTTACAAACGTCATTTTTATTATCCTTACTATTATTCACAAAAAATGATACCCCTATGATTTACATAGAGGTATCATATTATCTATTTATACAAAAGCTTTTACTTTCTTATAAATTCCTGCTGCATCAAGCTCATATTTCTCAAGAAGCTTTACTGCTGGACCAGATTCTCCAAATGTATCATTAACTCCAATTCGAAGCATCTTTGTTGGCTGCTTTTCACAGAGAACCTCTGCTACAGCACTTCCAAGTCCACCAATAACTGAATGCTCTTCAACTGTTACAACCTTTCCTGTCTTAGCGGCTGATTTTAAAACAAGCTCTTCATCCAATGGCTTAATTGTATGAATGTTAATAATTTCTGCATCAATACCATCTGCTTCAAGAAGTTTTGCTGCTTCAAGAGCTTCATTTACCTCAAGACCAGTTGCAAAAATTGTTACATCTTTTCCTTCTTTTAACACAACACCCTTGCCAATTTCAAATTTATAATCAGGATTGTCATTTATTACAGGTACTGCAAGACGACCAAATCTTAAATAACATGGTCCATCAAGCTTATATGCTGCTTCAACAGCTGCCTTTGCCTCTACATCATCAGAAGGATTAATGATTGTCATCCCTGGAATCTCTCTCATAAGAGCAATATCCTCATTACACTGATGTGTTGCTCCATCTTCACCTACAGAAATACCTGCATGAGTTGCACCAATCTTTACATTAAAATGAGGATATCCTACTGAGTTTCTAACCTGCTCATAAGCTCTTCCAGCTGCAAACATTGCAAAACTTGAGCAAAAAGGTACTTTACCTGTTGCAGCAAGACCAGCTGCAATTCCTACCATATTAGATTCTGCAATACCACAATCAATGTGTCTATCTGGAAATGCTTTCTTAAAAATACCAGTTTTTGTTGCTTCAGCAAGGTCTGAATCTAATACTACAAGGTTATCATATTTTTCACCTAAAGCCACGAGAGCATTACCATAGCTTTCTCTTGTTGCTATCTTTTTTACTTCTGACATAATGCTTCACCTGCTTTCTTCAATTCTTCCATTGCTATTGCATATTCATCATCATTAGGAGCCTTTCCATGCCATCCAACCTGGTTCTCCATAAATGAAATGCCTTTACCCTTTACTGTCTTCATAACAATTGCTGTTGGCATTCCTTTGCATGCTTTAGCAGCATCAAAAGCTGCTCTAAGCTGCTCAAAATCATTTCCATCTGCAACTTCAATTACATTAAAGTTAAATGCCTTAAACTTGTCTGCAATAGGATATGGTGTATTAACCTCATCTACAGGTCCATCAATCTGAAGTCCATTATTATCAACGATTACACATAAATTATCAAGCTTCTTAGCTCCGGCAAACATAGCCGCTTCCCAAACCTGGCCTTCCTGAAGCTCACCATCTCCAAGAAGAGTATATACTCTATACGAATCATTTGATAACTTTGCTGATAATGCCATACCACATGCAACAGATATACCCTGACCAAGTGAACCAGATGATGCATCTATACCTGGTGTATGCTGCACACATGGATGACCTTGGAGGTGTGATCCTATGTGTCGAAGTGTAAGTAGATCCTCTACAGGGAAAAACCCTCTATTTGCAAGTGCTGAATATAATCCTGGTGCTGTATGACCTTTTGATAATACAAAACGATCTCTATCAGCTTTCTTAGAATCTGCTGGGTCAATATTCATTTCTTCAAAATATAGATAGGTAAAAACCTCAGCAGCTGAAAGAGATCCACCTGGATGTCCTGCTTTTGCTGCATGTACGCCTTCAATGATGCCCTTACGAACTTCAACGCACTTTTGTTGTAACTCTAAATTTGTCATGTCTTCCTCCTTTTTTATTCTAGCTCCATTTCATTTAGCGAAATAAGCATAATGTTTTTAATTGTAGCAGATACCGTTATCGCATTTTCATTAAACCCAGCTTTCGAAAAAACGAGATAAAAAGCATCTCCCTGTCTATGCAACTGTTTTGTCATATCAATAAGTGACTTAAGTTGCGCTATCTCAACTTCACTATCATTGTAAAAACATTGACAGTATATAGTTGCCGATTTCCCCTCGCTCTTTCCAAGAGACACAATATCAAAGCCTTGTGTTGTTCCTGTCTCATCGTCATTTACCCACCAGTTTCCTGTTTGCTCTATAGTAAACGGCAATTTTTCAAGCCTTGCTGCTTCAATTAGATACTCTTGGCACGTTCTTATAAATACTAACTGAAGAAATTCCTCTTTATTCTTCATCACTTCTTTCCAAAGCTCTTGAACTGCCCCCTTTGCATACAGATCAATATTTGGAACTATATATTTATACCAAAAAACTGTGCTTGTATTAACTATAGAATATCTGGTTTTTTTTCTGTTAGTAGCCTCGGTTATTGCCGTATCCTTTGTACATATTCCTATTGTCATAAGCGTATTAAGATATGGCACCACAACATCTTTTGGTTTCCCAACTTCTTCAGATATCTGATTTACTCTGTTAAGTCCACTTGCTAAAGCTGTAAGCATATGATTATAATATGCCATTTCTCTTAATTCAGTCGACATTAACTTTTCTGGATTCAAGCCTACTGCTCTTTGCTTGTCCAAAAACAGTGATATTGTATCCTTTTTTATATCACCTGTGCTCCTTACTAAATTATATGGAATACCTCCAGTTATACCATACAAAAATAAACTCTCTTCTATATTATCATTATTAAAAAACTGACATGACTCATAAAATCCTAAAGGCTTCAAGTCTATATGCAGATCAATACTATCTTTCCAAAGGGCTTTTTTTGCAAGAACATATTTTTCCATAAGAATATATGCATCACCACAAAAAACAATTTTTATTGGCAAATTTTGCCACTCATTATTATAGTAATTAAATAAAACCTTATCAAATTCTGCATTTGACTTTTGTATGTTAGGATACTGATCAATAATTAATAATATTTTGTTCTTTTTGGCTAATTCAGTTATTCTAGAACATATCTTATCAATATTTGCACCAGTCTCTATTCCAAAAGTTTGTGAAAACAATTCCAACTGATGTTTTCCTGTTGTTTCATATGCGTCATATATATATGCTTCTTTATCTTCAGCAAATTCACGTAACAGACTTGTTTTTCCTATACCATATGATCCTGTTACAACAGCAAATCCAGCTTTATCACTTTCATAAAAACTATTTAGTTTTGCAATCTCTTCTTTTCGTCCTATTATCATTACAAACTCCTATTGCGCGAACGCTTTTATATTGTAACGCGTTTCAACTAAACTCGCAATACAAAGAATTTGTTTTTTATAAATCAAATATTTCTCTTATTTTCCATATATTATCTACTTCATAATCTATCTTTGAGTCTGAATTATTTATAGAATGTTTTGGATTATACCAAACATTTGTAATATTAGCGTTATTTGCGCCTTTCATATCACTTGTAAGAGAATCTCCTATTAGTATTATTTTATCTTTAGAGATACTATATCCTCGCATTTCTATTGTATTAAATACTTCATTAAAAAATTCTATATTTGGTTTTTCATATCCTACTTCTTCTGATATAAATATCTCATCAAATATTATATCAAGTCCTGAATTCTTTAATTTTTTATCTTGAGCAATTTTTGTTCCATTAGTTACTGCAAATTGAAATACTTTTCCTTTTAGTGATAATAATAAATCTTTACACTGATCTCGAAATACTATCGTATCACCTAAAGCAATTTGGTATTCTTTATTAAACTCTCTAGCTTTTGACACATCGAGTTTTTCATTAGAAAAAAATTCTTCAAATCTTCCAACCAAAACCTCGTCTTTTGTTATCTCATTTCTTTCAAGTCGTTCCCAATATTTTTTATTAATTATAGAATATCGGTGTAACATCTCATCTGTGCATGTACCAAATTCAAATTTTTCAAACAAACTATTAATGGCTGCTTCTTCAGCTTTTAAAAAATCAAGAATAGTTCCATCAATATCCCACATTATAGCATTAACTTCCATTTTTTATCCTTCACATAATAAGAATTCTTTTATTTGTTGATATATAGTATCCATCAGTCTATTTCTTGCTTCAACTGAAGCCCAAGCAATATGAGGTGTAATTAATAGCTTTTTGGAATCTTTAATACTTGCTAAAGGATTGTTTTGTGACATAGGTTCAATTTTTAAAACATCTAATCCAGCACCAGCAATTAAATTTTCATTTAAAGCTTTCACCAAATCAGTCTCGTTAACAATAGGCCCTCTACCAACATTTATAAGTATTGATGAAGGTTTCATTTTTGATAATACTGAATAATTAATTAAACCCTCAGTTTGATTAGTTAATGGTGCATGTATACTCAAAATATCTGATTGTGAAATGATTGTATCAAAATCAACTTCGTTATAATTATTATTATGATTATTACCAGAAGTAGAATAATATATCACTTTAGCTCCAAAAGTCTCTGCTATATCTGTAACTTTTTTACCTATATTCCCAAGTCCAATTATTCCCCAGGTTTTACCAGCTATTTCGCTAAATGTCTCTGCAAAATGTGTAAAACATACATCATTTATATAATGTTCATCCTTCACATATTTATCATAATAAGATAGCTTTTCTAATAAAAATAATGTCATAGCAAATGTATGCTGTGCAACTGAATCAGTAGAATAATTTGCTACGTTTCTCCATTTTATATTTCTTTCTAATAAATATTCTTTATCTAGATTATTAGTTCCTGTAGCAGTAACGCAAACAAGTTTTAAATTATTAGCAGACGAAATTGTGTTTTCATTAATTTGACATTTATTAGTTATAATTATATCAGCATCCTTCACTCTATCTAGAATTTCACTAGAATTTGAAAAATTATATTCAACAACCTCTCCAAGTTGATTAAACTTTTCAAGATTTAGATCATCACCTATTGTTTTTCTATCTAAAAAAACTATTTTCATACTATTTTTTCCTCTTTCATGTAATTATCTAAAAATAATAAATATAAGCAAATATGTATTATTATATAAGCGTTTTCTAGATTAACATATTTAAAAAAAAAGAACCACTATTCAGTGATTCTTTCTTTAATGTGCCCAGAGCCGGAATCGAACCAGCGACACGAGGATTTTCAGTCCTCTGCTCTACCAACTGAGCTATCTGGGCTTATTATAATTAGTTGCGGGAATAGGATTTGAACCTATGACCTCCGGGTTATGAGCCCGGCGAGCTTCCAGACTGCTCCACCCCGCGTTATTAATAATTGGGTGGTGGTGGATTCGAACCACCGAAGCAATGTGCAGCAGATTTACAGTCTGTCCCCTTTGGCCACTCGGGAAACCACCCATATAAATAGGTTTGATTTC
>JAZQOU010000004.1:0-9932 GCA_045628025.1 Lachnospiraceae bacterium
CTATTCGCAAGACCCTCATAGAATTCCTGAGCAGCTCCAAAACCCACTACCTTATGACCAGCACTTAATAATGCAAGTTCTTCAACTTCTCTAATGCTCTCATCATCTTCAACAATATATATAAGTGCCATTTATATCTCCAATTTATCCTAACTGATAATTATTTAACAACTCTTCATACTCCTCATTAAATGAAGCTCTCTTCTGAGGTGAGAAAGTCTTAAAGTATTCATGTGTATTATAGTCGTTATCAAAGATTGTAATCATCTCTATTGCAACATTTGAGCAGTGATCTGATATTCTTTCAAGTCCTGTCAGCACATCTTCCAGAATAAAACCCATCTCGATAGTGCAAAGACCCTTCTGAAGTCTCACGATGTGATTCTCTTTTATCTTCTTGGAAAGTGCATCAATAACTTCCTCCAAAGGCTCTACGTGCATTGCCTTTTTGTCGTCGCCTGCGCAAAAACACTTGGTAGTTAAATCACAGATGTCCATAACGGCCCTGCATAGTGTGTTGATTTCCGCTTTAGCACTGTCAGTAAAAGATAAGCCTTTCTCATGTAATTCCTGCGCAGATTTAACGATATCCATCGCGTGGTCCGAAATTCTCTCAAAGTCACTAATACTATGAAGAATAATGGACATGCTCTGGCTATCGGTAGTAGATATATTTTTACTCGACAACTTAACAAGATACGAACCTATGACATCCTCATATCTGTCTGCAGTATCTTCCATCTTTATTACTCTGCTCGCTTTATCTTCATCATAAGAATCCAGCACCTCGAGGGCAAGCTTTATAGCGTCACGGGAAAGCAGCGCCATCTCCCTAACCTTCTCACGACAAAGTTCCATGGCAAAGGCTGGTCTACCAAGAAATCTCTCATCAATTGTGACAAGTTTTTCTTCAACGTTGTCTTCGTTCTTGTCATCAGGGATGGTGATTTTCGCCAGTTTAACAAGAACCTGTGAGAAAGGGAAAAGAAGCACTGTGGCACCAACGTTAAAAAGTGAGTGAATGACAGCAATTCCAGAAGCATTTGCAGCATGTGAAAGGAATGCAAAATCAACAAATTTATTAATAGCGTAGAACGCTACCATAAAAATCACTGTACCAATAAGGTTAAAGTACAGATGCACCATTGCAGATCTTCTGGCGTTTTTATTGGCACCGACAGAAGAGATAATCGATGTCACACATGTACCAATGTTTTGTCCCATAATGATTGGAAGTGCAGTTGCATAGTTTACACTTCCTGTAATACACAGTGCCTGCAAAATACCAACTGATGCAGATGAGCTCTGAATAATAGCGGTAAGATTTGCGCCAACACCCAATTCATTAATACGATGAATGATCTTGGTCATCAGGCTTGTGAATGATGGTACATCAGAAAGACCTGAAACAGCAGAGCTCATGGCATGCATTCCAAACATCAGGATAGCAAAGCCTAATGAGATTCCTCCGACATCTTTCTTCTTGGATTCACCCTTACTTGTTAAGATACAAATAATACCTATAGCTGCAATTATTGGAGAAAATGAGGTCGGCTTTAATAGTTTTATCCACAGACTGTCGCCGCTTATTCCTGTAAGTGACAGCATCCAGGACGTGATAGTTGTTCCTATGTTGGCACCCATAATTACGCCAACTGCCTGCGACAATTCCATTATTCCGGAATTAACAAAACCTACCACCATTACGGTTGTAGCAGAAGAAGACTGAATTACAGCAGTAACAGCAGCACCTAGTAAAACTCCATAAAATCTGTTTGTAGTAACTTTCTGAAGAACACTCTCGAGCTTACCACCAGCCATCTTGGAAAGCCCATTACCCATAACGTTCATTCCATATAGAAACAAGGCCAAACCGCCTATTAAATCGAGCACATTAAAAATGTCCATAGATTATACCTCTATTTAAAATATCCATTTGAACTTAAGAATAAAAATATCAGGTAAAATCTATAGAACTTCTATGTAAAATCTATGTAAAATCAACTGATTGGCAGCTTATGAAACTTCACCAGTAAGCGAATAGATAACCCACTCCGCTATATTAGTAGCATGATCTCCAATTCGCTCAAAATATTTGGCTACCATGAGAAGATCCATTGCCTCTTCACCATCAACTGGATTTTTAATAATGAGTTCGAGAATATCCTTTCTAGATTTTAAGAAAAGGTCATCAATAATGTCGTCGAAAGTGATAACTGACTGCGCCTTTTCCTTGTCCTTCTCGACATAAGACTCAATACTGTGGTTAAGCATAATTAATGTCTCAGAAGCCATTTTATTGATGTTTTCAAACTTATCAATGTGGCTATCTAGACCCATCATCATTGTCATCTCAGAGATGTCAGCTGCGTGGTCTCCAATTCGCTCCATATCAGTAACCATCTTAAGTGCTGCAGTTACTGTTCTTAAATCCTTCGCAACAGGCTGCTGCTGAATTAGAAGATTAAAGCAAATGCTCTCGATTCTCTTCTGAAGTCTGTCAACTTCGAGATCTTCTTCCATGATTTTTGTGGCAAGGGCACTGTCCTTTGTCTTAAGTGCTTCGATGGCTCTTGAAATAGAAACAATAATTATATTTCCCATCTCAATCATTGCATCATTAAGCTCATTTAACTGTTCATCAAATTTATTTCTCATTTTTCTCACCTTACTTTAACCAAATCGTCCAGTAATATAGTCCTCTGTACGCTTATCCTTAGGATATGAAAAAATCTGCTTAGTCTCACCAAACTCGACCATGTTTCCAACAAGGAAGAACGCAGTATAATCAGATACTCTTACTGCCTGCTGCATATTGTGAGTAACTACAACTACTGTGTATTTCTTCTTGAGTGTCTCCATAAGATCCTCGATTTTTGTAGTCGAGATTGGATCCAATGCAGATGTTGGCTCATCCATGAGAAGAACTTCCGGCTCTACTGCCAAGGCTCTTGCTATGCAAATTCTCTGCTGCTGACCACCGGATAATCCAAGTGCAGATTTCTTAAGTCTGTCCTTTACTTCATCCCAGATGGCAGCACCCTTTAAGCTCTCCTCCACAATTCTGTCCAAAGTTTTCTTGTCCTTTGTTCCGTGAAGTCTAGGACCATAAGCTATGTTGTCGTAAATACTCATAGGGAACGGATTTGGTTGCTGGAATACCATACCAACTCGCTTGCGAAGAAGTGTAGTATCAATATCCTTAGAATAAATATTCTCACCATCGATCAAGACGTCACCTGTTATTTTCACGTTCTCGATAAGGTCATTCATTCTATTAAGTGTCTTAAGAAATGTAGACTTACCACAACCAGAAGGTCCAATAAAAGCTGTAATAGCCTTCTCTTTGATCTCCATATTTACATCTTTAAGAGCATGGTTCTCACCATAATAGAGATTCAGATTTTTTACTGATATCTTTGTATTATCCATAATCAATCCTTTCTACTGTTGTCTACTCGTGAAGTGATAAGCTTTGTTGCTATATTGATTCCGAGTACAAGAATAATAAGAACTACTGCGATACCAAATGCTGTGTGGAAATCACCTTCTGAGGTCGCAGACAAATACATCTGAATAGTTAGTGTTCCGCCAGACTGAGTAGGCTTATTAAGAAGTCCCATCAGGCCCTTTGGAAGCAATTTCGCACTGCCTGCTGTAAAAAGAAGTGCTGCAGATTCTCCTACGATTCTTCCTATCGCAAGGATAGATCCCGTAATAATACCTGGCATACTACTTGGCACGAGAATGGTTCTAATCATGTGCCATTTGCCACTTCCAAGACCGATAGCGCCGTTACGATAGGTGTCTGGCACCGTCTTCAAAGCTTCCTGCGTATTTCTAGTAATAAGTGGAAGTACCATAAGAATGAGTGTCAGTGAACCTGTCAAAATTGAATATCCTAATCCCAATTGTTCACCAAAGAACATCATTCCGAAGAGACCAAAAATAATAGAAGGAATACCTGCCAAAGTCTCTGTAGCATATTCAATAAGAGTAACGATTTTTCCTGGCTTCGCATATTCGTTAAGATATATCGCACTACCTACTCCGATTGGAGTAGCAATAAGCATCGTAAGGAAAATAATGATAAGCGTGTTTACAATATTTCCTGCTATTCCCACTGTTCCTTTAAGCACACTTGTTACTGATGTCAGAAAAGACCAGTTAACCGCTGATATACCCTTTGCGAAGACGTAAATGATGATGCCAGCTATTAGCAAAACTGATATTGCTGCACACAGATAAATTGCCATGCGCACTATAAAATCCTTAAGTTTTCTGGTGGATATTAACATTTTGACACCTCTCTTTTACGCACATTAAGGAGTATGAAATTTACAATCATAATGAAGAGGAAAAGTACTAGTCCTACTGTGAACAGTACCTGTCTATGAAGGCCTTGTGCATATCCCATCTCACTCACGATTTGTGTAGTAAGAGTTCTGACAGAATTAAATGGAAGTGGAATGTTAACAGCTCCACCAGCAACCATGTTTATAGCCATCGCTTCGCCAAGTGCTCTACCAATACCGAGAACTACACCTGTTAAGATACCGGACTTTGCAGCTGGAATTACTACTTTAAATATCGTCTGCTCTTTTGTAGCTCCAAGTGCCAGAGATGCCGCTCTTAAATTCTGAGCAACTGCTCTAAGTGAAGAGTTACTAACATTAATTACTGTAGGCAGAATCATAATGGCCAAAACTATAACGGCTGATATGAAGTTCGCTCCGCCTGTAAACTGGTGATTGCTGTCATTCTTAAAGATTATCAATTCCAGCTTATACATCAGTGGGTTAAGAACCATCATTCCGATTAGACCATAAATTACAGATGGTATTGCGGCTAATAACTCAACTGCGCTACTTACTACTCTTCGCAGATTTTTGCCTGCCATCTCTGACAAATAAACTGCTGTCAGAAGTGCTACTGGTACACCAATCAAAACGGATAATGCAGTTCCAAAAATAGAGGACAAAATAATGAAAGCAATTCCATATGACGGACTATCTGCTGTAGGCTTCCAGGTAGTACCGAAGAGCAATTCTGATATCCCGATTCTATATAGAGCCGGGATACCTTTTATGAACATATATAGCGTAATAGCGACAACAGCAAAGATAGCAACTACTGCACAAACTACAAATATTGTCTTTGCTACTTTTTCTATAAAAGCTTTATTATTCATAGAATACCTTTACTGTGGAACGATGAGTCCAACGCTTCTAATTACTGCTCTTCCCTCATCAGAATTAATGTAATTAAACCAATCCTGAACTGCTTCACTCTGCTCACTGATTGGTCCACGTGTAGCCATTACAAATGGCCTCTGCATGAGGTAGTTACCAGCAAGAATCTCAGCCTCTGTAGCTTCTACGCCATTAATCTTAAGAGCGATTACTGAGCTATCTACAACGTCAAGTGATACGTAACCAATTGCACCTGGTGTGGAAGCAACCTTAGCGAGAACACCACCTGTAGAATCAAGCTCCTGTGCATAATTGCACTCATCCTTAACACCAAGAATCTCCTCGAAAGCATCACGTGTACCGGAACCAGACTCTCTACCGATAACTACGATAGCCTGATCATCGCCACCCAATTCGCTCCAGTTTGTAATCTCACCAGTATAGATTCTTGCCAAATCTTCAGACGAAATATCTGTAACTACATTTGAACTATCAGTGATTACTGCAATACCATCGATTGCAACAACATTCTCTACCAAGCCCTGAGATGCTTCTTCTGACTTTAATGATCTAGAAGCATTACCAATATCAACTGAACCTGATGCTAGTGACTCGAGACCCGCGCCTGAACCAGTATATTCAACTGTAACTGTTACGTTTGGATTTGCTTCCATGTAGCTTTCTACCATTGCCTCACAAAGCTTCTCCATTGAAGTTGATCCTGCAAGTGATACTGTTCCTTCAGCTTCTTTGCTGCTACAACCTGTAAAAAGTGTGGCCATAATACTACCTGCGAGTAAAGCCGCAATAAGTTTCTTTTTCATTTCTTTATTCTCCATTTCTTGAATTTAAAGACGTCTTTTCGAATACAAGCTAAATCTATATCTCAAATGTAAAATCTATAATTCAAGAAAAGTAAAAACGCAGTAAAACCTATTAGAACTCATGGTTATACAGGTAAAAGCATCCTCCGAAGAAACCAAAAACAGCTGGATATCCAGCAAAACAGAAAAGCCAAGTAATGTCAGGTAATTTAACTCTACCTATTGCTAACCAAACGAGAGCTCCCAAAATACCACATATAGTAAAAAGTGTAAGAACAAACAGATTGTTCTTATCGCTGCTTCCCATCTTCATATTATTTACAACTGACCATAGTTTATGCATAGTACATTACTCCTTTATGAGTAAAGGGTAATCTTGCTATGTAAAAACTAGTGTAGAGTTTATGTAAAATGCGAGTAAAACAAAAGCACGCCAAGTTGATATGTACCCTCTTTACTGGACAATGAAGTGACCACCTAAAGTTGCACAAAATTTAGGTGGTCATATTTCAATGTCATCTTACTAGACTTTGCTGTAAATCATTCGTAAAAACAAAATCTGATTGCGAAAGTACCACTTACATCTTATGCTCTATTTTTGTTACTTCGCTTCTTCTGAACTTCCTGCACCTGTCTAATATATTCTTCCTGAGAACGCTGACTAACTAGCTTTAAGGCCTGCTCACGAGCTACTGGCGCTTTACTTAAAACCTCATCACACATGCGAAGATCTCTGTATAACGGCTTTATTGCTTTAGTCTTTTCCTCAGCAGCTTGCTTCCAGATATCAGCATAAACAGATACCCCCTCTTGTTCCCAATGCTTCTGCTCCTTACGACAATCCTTACGCTCTTGTGAAAGTTTATCAATTTCAGTCTGTCTTCTCTGTCTGAATGCTTCAACCTTTTCTGGATTATCAAGTAGGTTCTTTCTGCAAAATTTCTGAAGAGCAATTACCCTATCAATCTTTCTAATTTCTGCCCTAAGTTCAGGTGAGTACTCACGGTATTTACGTCTTCTTTTGCAGGAACTAAGCTGTATACCATAGAAGGTGAAGATTACTCTATATCCAGCACGTTCAAGCCTTTCCTGATACCTCTTAATTGTCTCCTGATCCTTAACACTTTCAAGCTCTCTGAACGAGCTATCTGACATAGTACCTATACTGTTACGAATAACTCTCAAACGACAATCATCAAGGCTATAACCACTACCTAATGACTTAAGTCTTACACATTTATCTGAGCCAGGAAGCTGTAGCTTAGGATACTTTAATTCATTACCTGCATTTGTATAAAGAACATATCTATAACCCATATCCTTCATATATGAGACAAACTGATTCAATGTGAAGCTGGCAGAAATCGCAGCATCTATATCAGCTCTTATTGAGCTTCTTAAAGTAACTGCTCCACTTTTATCGTCCTGATACTCACGATAGTTTCTTCGCTTGTTCTGGTCCCCTTTGCTCTGGCTCTCAATAGATAATCCATACTCTCTGCATAGCTCATCAGAAATATCTCTCATTCGCTTTATATCAGCCTTCGTATCGTGGTATTTATAACCATCCAAATAAGAAACTGAATTCAGGCAAAAGTGATTATGATAATGACCAGTATTAAGATGCGTAGCAACTACTACTTCAAATCTGTCTCCCCATAATCTCTTAGCTAATTCAACACCTATCTTATGAGCTGTATCAGCATCTACTTCACCTTCTCTGAAGGACTGATATCCGTGATAACATACCCTTCCACCTTCCTTATTCCAAAGCTTCTTTGTCTGCATAAACTGAGTTGCTGCTATCTCAGGTTCACAGTTAATTCCTGTGACATACATAAGCTGTTCTGTCTTATCACTGTTCTCAATATAGTTAAGAACCTTTTCTACTTCCTTTGTTGTTTTACTTGGGTTGGTAATATATCTAATGACATTTGTAACCTTCCCCTTAATTGCCCATAAGTTCGTTACTGCCATATCACTTTTCTACCTTCTTAAATGTCTCACAAAGCAGTTCACTAACTCTATGGTTTTCTTCTAGTGACTGCTCAAGACTTAGCCAATCAAAATTAATATTTCCACAGTGCGCTTCTTTTGTTAGCTGGTTAATGTTAATTCCTATTCTTCTTACCTCGCTAATAAGAGAAATATAGTCTGCATCTGGTGGTGCATTTACCTTTGCTCCCATTAGTATTTCTCTAATAAAAGTCTCTCTTGGCATCTTTGCCTTTCTAACCTTCTCATTTAATGCCTTCCATTCGTCTTCTGTAAAACGAATAACAACGGCTTTATTTCTTCTATCTTTCATGAATTTATAACCTCGTATATTTAATAATTTGCCCTATAAGGGCGTTACTTGGGTCTTAGGGATACTCCCTAAAAGAATGCTTTTCGATATCGAAAAGCGTAGCCTGCTATAGATAGAGCAGTACACTAATAGTTAGTAAGAAAACTATTTACTTGCCAAAGAAAGAATGGTTAGGATTAAGCCTCCAGCTTAGGGTAGAAACTGAACTTAACCCCTCCCCTATTCTTTCTCTTTTTAGCTGGTAAAAAACTTTAACTTACGTTAACTTAACTTGACTTAGGGCGTCATTTGACAGCACTTGTCTGACAAATGTCCGCAATTAGTCTATGAAACCTTGAAGGTTTAACCCTATCACTTCTCAAGGTATTCTGTTCAAAGAAGTCTTTGATTAAGACAACATCATCATCGTTAAGCCTAATTACAAAACCCTTATCAATTAGTTCATTAAGATTTTCGTCTGTTGCTCTTACTAACATCATTGCCGGATACGCTTCCACAGCTCCCTCATCATCAGTTCTTACCATCAGATACATATAGAGTGCTTTGGACTTATCCGAAAGCTTTAAGAACCTGCCACTACTAATGATGGCTTCAGAGATCATACGAGATGATCCCTTCACCTTCTTATTGCGACTATCTGATTCTTTCGTTATAATGTCAGTGTTACATGATTTTGACTGTCCTTTCGTTGCGCCAACAACATTCTGGGCAGTTATTTTTTTGTCTTCATTCACTTACCTGTTCTCCTTTCATTCCGTCAAACGTGTTAATTAGAAGTTCCACAGTCTGCTTAAGCTCAGGTGATATATTTTTCCTATTCTTAATAAGAGGCTTAAGTTCTTCTACAATACTTCTTAGTTCTTTTCTGAGAGCTCCATATACTCTTGGATTGGACTTAACGACAATATCTCGCTTCATACATCTGGAGATGCAGTAGTCTTGCTTAGTAAGACCAGACATACTAACTGCTCTGTTAAGCTCATCTGCTTCTTCTGGTGATACTCTGAAAGCTACTGTCTTACTTCTAAATCTACCGTGCTGATCCAAATTCTTCTGAGACATAATTAGGCCCCCTTACAACCATTTAGTTTCTTAACCATCTCATCCTGAACTGTAGGAAAAAGATGAGCATATTTATAAGTGATATCTATGCTTTCATGCCCTACACGATCTGCTATTGCAACTGGAGAAAAACCCATATCGATAAGAAGACTTACATGACTATGGCGTATGTCATGGATTCTTATTCTCTTTACCCCTGCCTTAGTAGCTCCTCGATCCATTTCATGGTGGAGATAACTCTTAGTAATGGTAAAAATTCTGTCCGTCTCTTCCAGTCCATATATCATGCTGAAGTAGTCCTGCATCTCGAAGCATAAGAAGTCAGGCATTTTAATTGCTCGATTACTTTTTGCTGTCTTAGGTGGCGTTAATACATCTCGTCCTTTAATCTTCTGATACGATTTACTTATAGTTAATGTCTTAGTTTCAAAATCAAAGTCAGCTGGTGTTAAAGCTAACAACTCACCTAATCTGATTCCTGTCCAATAAAGCATTTCAAAAGCATAGTAGGACTGTTCCTTATCCATTACAGCTTCAATGAATTTG
>JAZQOU010000005.1:0-44041 GCA_045628025.1 Lachnospiraceae bacterium
GTTCAATCTGGCAGGCGTAAACAGACCCAAGGATAACGCAGAGTTTATGGCAGGTAATTTTGGTTTTGCCAGTACACTTCTTGATACGCTGAAAAAGCATAAGTCGGAGGCCAAGCGGTCTTAGAAGACAACAGGTCAATCCAACTCCTTGGCTCACAGAACGACATGGCTACGATCCGACTTGTTCAATCTGGCAGGCGTAAACAGACCCAAGGATAACGCAGAGTTTATGGCAGGTAATTTTGGTTTTGCCAGTACACTTCTTGATACGCTAAAAAAGCATAAAAATACCTGTCCTGTAATGCTTTCTTCATCTATCCAGGCTACATTGCTGGGCAGATACGCAGGCTCTGATTATGGTAAAAGCAAGCTCGCAGGAGAAGAATTATTTTTTGATTACAGTAAAGATACTGGGGCCAAGGTTCTTGTGTACCGTTTCCCAAATCTTTTTGGAAAGTGGTGCAGACCAAACTATAATTCTGCAGTAGCGACATTTTGCAATAATGTGGCAAATGATCTGCCAATACAGGTGAATGATAGAAATACTCTGTTAGAGCTTGTCTATATAGATGACCTTGTAGATGAAATGATAGCAGCGCTTGTGGGCAAAGAGCACAGATGCAGCTTTGAAGGTGCTAATCTGGTACCGGATGAGTCAGGCAGATACGCATATGTGCCTGTTAGTCATGAAAAGACTCTTGGCCAGATAGTGGATTTGTTGGATGAATTTAAGGCTGCTCCAAATACAGGCCTGATGCCAATACAGCCAGAGGGCTCATTTGAAAAGAAGCTTTACGCTACATACTTATCATATTTGCCAAAGGAAAAGATGGCCTATGATATACCAGGAGCTGAGGATGTAAGAGGGCTTTTCTCTGAGGTCTTTAAGTTTGCTGATGGTGGGCAGATTTCTATAAATGTCAATAAGCCTGGAAAGGTAAAGGGACAGCACTGGCACCATACAAAATGGGAAATATTTATTGTAGTTTCTGGACATGGTCTGATACAGGAAAGAAAAATTGGGCTGGATGAAAACGGTAATGAGTATCCAGTTATTGAATTTGAGGTATCAGGTGAGAGAATGCAGGCTGTGCATATGTTGCCAGGATATACACATAATCTTATAAATCTTTCAGATACAGAGGACCTGGTTACAGTGATGTATGCTAATGAGATTTTTGATCCAGAGCATGCAGAGACTTATTCAGAGACAGTAGTATAAGGGTGCTGCGATGTATCACAGATGAAAAGACAATAAAGATATATAATGTGTGCTAAAGCAGCGGTTGATTTGCATGTTAGATGGCTGATGGTATAGTTTGATATAAATATTTGGTAATAGGAAAAGAGAAGATATGGCTCAGTTTAAAAATAACGGAAAATTAAAGCTTTTGATAATTGTAGGTACTCGTCCAGAGATAATACGTCTTTCGGCAACAATTACTGCCTGCAGAAAGCATTTTGATACAATTCTTGCTCATACCGGACAAAACTATGACTACAATCTAAATGGAGTATTCTTTAAGGACCTGGGACTGGACGATCCAGAGGTTTATATGGAAGCTGTAGGAAATGATCTGGGCGAGACAATCGGAAATATTATTGCAAAATCATATCAATTAATGGTGGAAATCAAGCCAGATGCACTTCTTATTTTAGGAGATACCAATTCATGTCTTTCAGCTATTGCAGCTAAGAGATTACATATTCCAATTTTCCATATGGAAGCTGGAAACAGATGTAAGGATGAGTGTCTTCCAGAGGAGACAAATAGAAGAATCGTTGATGTAATATCTGATGTAAATCTTGCATATTCTGAGCATGCAAGAAAGTATCTTGCGGATACAGGTCTTCCAAAGGAGAGAACCTATGTTACAGGCTCGCCTATGGCAGAGGTGCTTCATAAGAACCTAGAGCAGATTGAGGCTTCGGATATTTTAAATAAGCTTGGGCTAGAAAAGGGAAAATATATTTTGCTTTCAGCTCATAGAGAAGAGAATATCGATACAGAAAAGAACTTTTTATCATTATTTAATGCTATTAATGAGATGGCAAATAAGTATGACATGCCTATTATTTATTCGTGCCATCCAAGAAGCAGAAAGAGAATTGAGCAGACAGGCTTTAAGCTTGATGAGAGAGTAATTGCTCATGAACCAATGGGCTTCCATGACTATAATAATTTGCAGATGAATGCTTTTGCAGTGGTTTCTGATTCTGGTACTTTGCCAGAGGAATCAAGCTTCTTTACATCAGTGGGTCATCCGTTCCCCGCTGTATGCATTAGAACGTCAACAGAGAGACCAGAAGCCCTTGATAAGGCTTGCTTTGTGCTTGCAGGAATCGACACAAAGAGCTTGCTTCAGGCAGTAGACACTGCTGTAGAACTAATTGCAGAGGGAAGCTTTGGTATACCTGTACCTGATTATGTGGATGAAAATGTAAGCACAAAGGTAGTAAGACTAATTCAGTCATATACTGGAGTGGTAGACAGAATGGTTTGGCGCAAGGAAGTGTAGAAAAACATAAACGTAGGTTTTATCTGCGAAAATAGATAGATTAGAGAATTACGGTTGATAAAGAATATTAAAAACAATCGAAATTTAATATGGAGTCTGGCAAAGAATGACTTTAAGCAAAAATTTGCTGGATCAAACTTTGGAATAGTATGGGCCTTTGTACAGCCAGTTATTACAATTCTTGTTTACTGGATTGTATTCGACAAGGCTTTAAATGCTGGCACACAGGGAACAAAAGAGGGCATAGCAGCTCCTTTTGTATTATGGCTGACGTGTGGAATAGTTCCCTGGTTTTATTTTTCTGAGGTTATCTCGGCTGGCACAAATGTGCTTATTGAGTACAATTACCTAGTAAAAAAAGTGGTTTTTAATATTGATGTGCTACCTATAGTAAAGGCTGTTTCGTCAATATTTGTCCATTTATTTTTTGTAGCTTTTGCATTTATTCTGTGCATAGCATATGGATTTGTGCCGGGTCTTAGCATGGTCCAGTTTATTTACTACTCGTTTGCAATGATGGTTTTAACCATTGGTCTAATATACGCCAGCAGTGCTATGGTGGTCTTCTTCAGAGACCTGTCGCAGCTAATAAATATAGTGCTGCAGGTGGGTATATGGGCCACACCTATTATGTGGAATTTTGAAACTGTGGCGGACAAAATGCCAGGCTGGCTTTCTGTTATATTAAAGCTGAATCCAATGTTTTACATTGTGCAGGGCTATAGAGAAAGCCTTATTTATGGCAGATGGTTTTGGGAGCATCCATTGCAGAGTCTGTATTTTTGGACCTTTGCAATAGTGATGTTAGTAGTTGGAAGCAGAGTGTTTGGCAAACTGAAGAGCCAGTTTGCGGATGTGCTGTAGATATATTTTTGAGTTTAAAGAAGTAATTAGTAAATGAGATATAGCATGACAGACTTTATGCGAAAAATATATATTTTGCTGTTTAGCATATTGGTAGTTTTATTGTCAGTACTGAGCTTGTTTAAGCTTGCTGATTATTATGTGAAAGATACTGCAGTAAATAATAATACAGCAAATTCTACTTTGAGCAGATTGGAAACTGATCAAATATCAAATTTCTTTTATAAGATGGGATTTGTTAAATTGAATGGTCTTATGAGAAATGTTACTGGTCAGCATGAAATGAACCATATTATAAAACTGAATAATGGATATCTTTCTGATAGATTCGATTATATAGATGATAGTGTGCTGAAAGATTATGCAGATAGTGTGGCTGCAGTAAGTGACTATTTGGCAGAATATAATGTGCCATCGCTATTTGTAATGGCTCCATATACAACAAGTAAATATGATCCACAGCTTCCTATAGGAATAGAAGATTATGGCAACGACAATATTGATAGATTTATTGCTTATCTTCAGGAAGATGGTGTGGATACTATGGATATGCGTCAGGTGATGCATGATGATGGAATAGATCAATATTCTATGATGTATAAGACAGATACACATTGGACAACTGAGGCAGGGTTCTATGCAGCTGGTAAGATAGAAGAATATCTGGTGAACCGTCTGGGCTGTCAAGTGGATGAGCGTGTGATGGATATTAATAATTACGAGATTAGAAAATATCCTAAATGGCATTTAGGCGTTCGTGGCCTCAGAACTAGCGTGGGATTTGCCGGTTCTGATGACTTTGATTTGTTTATACCGAAGTTTGATAGCAATATTACATATGGTGAATTAAGTGGAAACATGCAGGATGTAGCATACAGATGGGAGTTTTTAGACAAGCGAAGAGAAAATGTGTCTGCATATGATGGCGTTCTTGAAAATATAACTGATAATTATACAAATAATGATTGCAATAATGATGCAAAAATAGTATTCATAACAGACTCATTTTATAGGGCTGTTGGTCCGTTTATGATTTTGGATTTTAAAGAGCCAGGTTATATGTATAATTTGTTAAGCAATGAGATTACACCTGACTTTTTTGCAAATGTTCAGCCTGATGCTGTTGTATTTCTTTATTATTCTGGAGCTACAGTCATTGAAAATAGTGAAGCATTTAGTTTTCAGGGATTTAGGTAAGATATAATAATTATAGATAAATCAACTAAAGAATGACAAATGGTATCATATAAATGGAAAGAAAACGATGGATTGATATTGCGAAGTGCATAGGTATAATATGTGTGATTATTGGTCACACTATATCTAGTACATGGATTAACTCTTTCCATATGCCGTTATTCTTTATTCTCACAGGATATACATTTAAAAAAATCGGGAATAAATCATGGGGGGAGACATTTTTAGAAAAGACAAAGCTAGATGCTAAAAGGATAGTAATTCCTTTATTAGTTACAATTGGATTAGATATATTGACTCATTATTATATGACAATATTACCATATTTACATGGGAGTGAGTTTTCCGGATTAAGTGTTATAGAACTAAACGCAATAAAAAAGATGTTGCTTAAGGAAAAAATTACAAATAGATTGGTTGGCTTAGTATTTGGCTTGGGAGACTATTGTCCAGAGGGAATATACAACTATCAATTGGGAGCTATGTGGTTTTTGGTAGTTTTGTTTTATTCAAAATTATTTTATAGATTATTACAACATTTTATTAATAATGATTATTTTAGATTAGTAGTTACATTCGTATTGTGTATTATTGGAGTACTGGTAGGAAGTCATTATCATGTAATACAAGGACTTGATATTGTGCTAGTTGTTTCATTTTTGTTTGAATGTGGTTATTTATTAAAAAATATAGAATGTAAATTAAGAAAAGGCAATGTTTTATATATTGTGATGGGAGTAATGGCAATAATATGGTTCTTTTGTCAATTATTCATGCAATATAGTTTTGATATACATACAAGAAAGTATCCTATGGGCGTTCTGTCTGTGTTGTTAGGTGTTTTTGGCAGCTGTTTTGTTATTCTAGTTTCTAAAGTATTAGAAAAGGTAAAATATACTAAAATACTAGAATTTATAGGAAAGAATTCTGTGTATCTATTGTGTATACACTACTTAGATACTAATCTAGTGTTTACAAATATCTACCAATCAGAAACATTGATATATATGATTATAAAAAGAATCATATTAGATGTCATTGTCTTATATTTGTTTATAAATATAAGAGATGTAGTAAAAAAACAATTTGTAAAGATTAAAGATGTCTGATTACGTAATAAATGTTAACGAAGTAAATAAAGTATATAAACTATTCGATAGTAACAAGGCTCGAGTAATAGATACGCTTGGATTGACGAGAAAAAAGCTTTATAAAGAGCACTATGCACTTAAGGGAATCAGTTTTCAGGTCAAAAAAGGCGAGTGTGTTGGACTTATAGGAACCAATGGTTCGGGTAAGTCAACTATGTTAAAAATAATCACAGGTGTATTGAGCCCTAGCTCTGGAACAGTGGAGGTAGAGGGCCGCATTTCAGCTTTATTAGAGCTGGGAGCTGGATTTAATCAAGAGTACACAGGCATAGAAAATATCTATCTTAATGGCACGATGATGGGATATTCAAAGCAGGAGATAGATGAAAGATTAGACGATATACTATCTTTTGCTGACATTGGAGATTTTGTATTTCAGCCTGTAAAAACATATTCAAGCGGTATGTTTGTTCGTCTTGCATTTGCTGTGGCAATAAATATTGACCCAGAGATACTTATTGTTGATGAGGCTCTTTCTGTAGGAGATGTTTTCTTTCAGGCAAAATGTTATAAGAAATTTGAAGAATTTAAAGCGGCTGGAAAGACGATTCTATTTGTAAGTCATGACCTGGGCGCTATCAGTAAATATTGTGATAGAGCTGTATTAATCAATAAGGGTGATAAGGTGGCAGAAGGCACACCGAAGGAAATGATTTCTTTGTATAAGAGAATTCTTGTTGGACAGGAGCCTGCTATAGATGCACCTGAATTAGACAAAGAGGACTCTGATGTTTCAAAACAGTGGAAATCAAACTATACGATAAACCCAACTCTCGATGAGTACGGAACTGGAAAAGCAGAGATTGTTGATTTTGCGATAATAGATGAAAATGGTGTATATACCAATACAATTGTAAAGGGCACAGAATTTACAGTAAAATCCAAGGTTCGCTTTAATGAGAATATAATGGATCCGATTTTTACAATGACTCTGAAGACTATAAAGGGTATAGATGTCACTGGAACTAATACAATGTTTGAAAAGGTTGATACTGGCCTTTGCAAAGCAGGTGAAGAACGCGTGGCGTCATTCACACAGAAAATGGATTTGCAGGGTGGCGAGTATCTCTTGTCAATAAGCTGTACTGGATTTATTAATGGCGAGTTTAGTGCATATCACAGATTGTATGATGTGGTGAGCATCACAGTAATATCAGATAAGAATACGGTTGGTTTTTTTGACACGAACTCGGTTGTGAGTGTGGAATAAAAAATTGATGAGATGGAAAAGAGTGATAAATAGACAAGATATGAAAATTAGTTTTAACAATAACACCAATTATATATGGAGAATAGTGTTTACAATATTAATTGCCTTATTGCATGCTTTTTATTTGCCACAAATGGGGGCAAGCTCATGGTATTTAGGCGTGGACTACTTTTTTATAGTTAGTGCAGTGCTTATGTGCAAGGGGTGTGAAAAGAAAAAAGAGTCTACATTATCATATATGATGGGGAGAGTGGAAAGATTGTGGCCTGCTCCAATTATTCAATTCTTATTTATGTGCTTGCTTTATATTAGGGTAGAGGGCTGGGAATATTTAAGAGAAAATGTAGTATATCATTTATGTGAGCTCATACCTTTTGTTTTTTATTGGAATGATAATAGACATTTTGTTGGTGGAGTACCATGGAATTTTACATTATGGTATATTGCTGCTTTATTTGCAACAAGCATAGTAGTGTATTATTTATATACTAATTGTAAAAAAATATATTTAAACTTTATTGCACCGATTGCTATATATATTGTCTTTACGCATTATTATGTGGCACATACTTGTGTAAATGTTAATTGTGATATGTTCAGATATTGGGATCCATTTATGCGAGCATTTGCTGATATGTCGATTGGTTGCTTGATATATATATTAATAATAAAGCTTTCTGAAAAAAAATATAAAAAATCATTTTTTGTTGCTACATCTATTTTGGAACTATTGGTATTTACGGCAGTCATATATATAACATATGACTATAAAGGGAAAGAAGATGTGTGGATAATAATGCTGATAGCGGTTGGAGTACTTTTGTCATTTATACACACTGACCATATGAAATTAGATTACAAACCAATAAAGAAGCTAAATAACGTAACATACTCTGTGTATGTAAATCATATGTTTGTGATGGCTGCAATATGCGGATACATTCAACCTAATGGTACATGTGTGCCGGTAATTGAATATTTAGTTATTACATTTGTTTTCTCATTCTTTACAGAATGGCTTGGAAGGGTTGGCGTATCTGGGGTAAAGAAGTTTTTTAGTAGTTTTGTAATTAGTGGTTAGAAAAAATGTCAGGACTAGCAAGCAAAATGTCCATGTCCTTAAAGAATGAAGGACTGGGCGGGTTTTGTAAAAGAACAGTCAAATACATATTGAAAAAGGCTTTTAAGGTTAAAATAGTTAGATATAATGCTGACGACGAAGCCAGAGAAGCGAAAGAAAAAGAGGAGGGCACACATTGTGGTCTTCCTTTTGCTGATGTGCTTTTTATAGATGGATGCGGTGAAGTAGTACCTCATCCTAGTAGATATAGAGTGACACATCAAAGAGAACAACTTGAGGTAAACGGTATTTCAACCGATCAGGTTTTTTATGCTGAGTTGAAGCCATATCAGGTGAAATTTGCAAATGTATTTATATTCTTTAGATGCCCTGTAACAAAAGAAATCGAAGAATTTATAAGTACAGCAAAACGTCTCAATAAAACAGTCATCTTTGATGTGGATGATTTGGTTATTGATACTAAATACACAGATACAATTAAATACGTGCAGGCTTTTAATAAGGTGGAAAAAGAGATGTACGATGATGGTGTGAATCGTATGGGAAGAACGCTATCAATGTGTCAGGCAGCAATAACTACAACAGAGAGACTTGCAATAGAGCTTTCATCGTATGTTCCTGAAGTATTCATAAATAGAAATACCGCTAGTGAGAGGATGTACGAGCTTTCAGAGATTGCATATGAGGAAAAACTTGAAAAGGATAATCAAACGCTAGACTCGAAGTTAATTGAAAAAAATGATAAGGCGTTTGATGCAAATGCTATCGAAAATGCTAGTGCTAAAGATGAGATTAGAATAGGTTATTTCAGTGGATCATTAACACATAATGATGATTTTATTTATATATGTCCTGTTTTGACACAATTAATGGATAAGTACCAGAATTTGCGTCTTTGTGTTGTTGGAGAACTGGATTTACCAGAGGCAATTAGTGCATATTCTGATAGGGTAATAAGATTGCCATTTGGAGATTGGCAGGAGTTACCAGGTCATATTGCATCATGCGACATAAATATTGCTCCAATTGAAGATACCATATTTAATGAGGCAAAATCTGAAAATAAATGGGTTGAGGCTGCTCTTGTTAGAGTACCTACAGTGGCAAGCAATGTCGGCGCATTTAAGCAGATGATTGAACATAGAAAAACAGGATTGCTTTGTGATTCACTTGAAGACTGGGAACGTAATCTTACAGAATTAATTGAAAGCAAGGATAGACGAAACGAGCTGGCAACTAATGCATATAAATACGCAAAGACAAATTGCCTAACAATGTATACAGGTGTAGCAATTCGAGACTATGTTTTGCATAAAGAAAAAACAACAGCTGTAGTATTTTTGCCATCGACTGAGATTAGTGGTGGTATAATGGTTGCTTTAAAGCATGCAGCAATAATGCAAAAAAATGGTGTTAATGTAACCATTTTAGCAATGAATCCATCAAAACAATGGATGGAGTATGATGGATGTCTTTTTCCAGTTGTTACATATCAGGAAAATGAGCTGAAAGCCAGATTTGATATAGCGATTGCGACTATGTGGAATACAGCTGAATTTATTGAAGCATACCCTAGATTTGCGAAGAGATTTTATCTGGTGCAGAATTTTGAAACAGATTTTTACGAGCCGAATGTATGGCTTAGACCTATGGCAAACAGGTCATATAGCCTAATGCCGCAGGTGAACTATGTGACGATATCAAAATGGTGTCAGAGATGGCTGAAAGATACATATCATAAAGATGCAAAGTATGTAAGGAATGGTATTGATTTATCATATTTTGCACTGAAGAAACGTGACTTTAACAGTGGTAAAATCAGAATTTTAATTGAAGGTGATTGTGCTGTTGCATATAAGGGGGTTGACGACAGCTTTAGAATAGCAAATGCGCTTGATAAAGATAGATTTGAAATATGGTATATGTCATATAACGAAGCACCTAAAGATTGGTATAGAGTAGATAAATTCCTTCATAGAATACCATATGAAGAGGTGGGAAGTGTCTATGGCGAGTGTCATATACTATTAAAGTCGTCAACATTAGAAAGCTTTTCATATCCTCCGCTTGAAATGATGGCTACAGGCGGATTTGTTGTTGCAGTCCAAAATGATGGAAACTCAGAATACCTTGTAAATGATGCTAACTGTTTGATTTACGAATATGGTGATACTGAGGCAGGTATAGCTGCCATTAATAAGATTGTTAATGATGATGAATTAAGAACTAGATTATTAGAAGGTTCAGGTAATACTGTTGCAGAGCGAGAGTGGCGAGCAATAGAAGATGATGTGCTAAAGATGTATGGGGTGTAGATGAACGTATTATCCAAAGACTTTGTAGTAGAATACAACGAGTCAAACATCCGTACAAATATAATATCGTGGTATGATTTCAAGCCTGATGAGACTATGTGTCTTATCGGAAATGTTGGATCATCTGTAGAAGCTTATCTAAAGGATAAGCTTTTTGTCGTTGATACAATTAATAATAAATCATTAGAAAAATATGACTATTGTTTTATATTTGATAGTGGCATGGATGAATTTTTTGATCCATTATCAGATACAGTGCTTGAAGAAGTAATGCATTGTTTAAAGACAGATGGTAAGTTGCTTGCTGCTTTATACAATAGACTGGGGTCAAAGTACATTACTGGTGGAAGTGATGATATTACAGGGCAACCTAATACGGTGATTTCTGGGGTGTCAGATAATAATTATATGAATAACTATAGTAAAAAAGATGCATTAAAAGCTTTGCACAAAGCTGGATATACAAATATATATGAGTATTATCCGGTTCCAGATCATATTTTTCCAATAAGTGTATTCTCTCAAGATTTTCTTCCAAAAGAAGGAGATATTAGATGTGAAAGCCAGGTTTATAATGATTGTGGATATGCTTCCATAGACGAGATGGCATTTGTTGATAAGCTTTGTAAGGATGAATTATATCAAGAGTTTGCTAATTCATTTTTGTTTGTAGCTAGTAAATGTGCAGATGACAAAAATGAAGAGGCCATAGTTGAAAATAGAATAATTCATGCAAAATATAATCAGTCTAGAAATGAATCTTTTCAAACAAAAACTATTTTGAAAAAGACAAAAGATGAAGCAGGCGAAGAAAAAATTCTTACCTATAAGCAGGCTTTAGATAATAAAAGTGAGTCTCATTTGGTTTCGTTAGTAGACAAGTATGAACTGACAAAAGGTATATACAAGAGTATAAAATTTGAAAAATGCGATTATATTGAAAATAAAGTGTATTTTCCATATATATGTGGACATACACTTGATGATGAAATTGCAAGTCTAGTATACGATAAGGACAAGCTTGTTGTAAAAATTAAAGAGCTATTAAATGAATTTTATTCTGTTAATGAAGAAATATATTCGGATTTTGCTTTAGATACAGAGTTTGAAAAAATATTTGGTAAAGTTGATTGTGCTGGATTGAAGTGCATAAAGCCAGCAAATTTAGATGTTATATTTGACAATATTATTATAAATGAGAATAACGAAGCGGTTGGCTTTGATTATGAATGGACTTTTGATATAACAGTTCCTGAAAACTATATTGTTTATCGAATATTGTCTAGAATATATGACAAATACTTTGATGTTATTTCATCATATATAGATTTTTATGATTTTGTAGAATGCTTTGACATTACAAATGATGAGATTAATATTTTTTCGAGTATGGAGCGAAGCTTTATCTGCCTAGTCTATGGTGATAATGCATATGAAAAATTCCTTAGTCGAATTAGTAAAAAGAGAAAATCGATATCTGAATTGTCTGATGAGAATAATTATTTAGTAAAAAAGTGCAAAGAATTAGAAAAGCAGAATAGTGAATTGCAAAATGAACTAAATATTACCTTTTCATCACATTCATGGAAAGCAACAAAGCCTTTAAGAAATGCAACAAAACTTGCAAAAAAATGCAAGAGCGAAGGAATTGGAGCTGTATTAACACTTGTGCACAAAAGAATAAGGAAAATTCCGTTCGACTTTGGCATAAGTGCTGATCGAAATGAAATCAGGTTGGCTAAAAGATATACATTTAAGACAAAGGCTAAAATTAGTATTATTACACCTTTATTTAATACACCTGAGGGATATTTAAAGGAATTATTAGAGTCTTTTAAAGCCCAAGTATATAAAAATATAGAAATTTGCCTTGTAGATTTTTCAGATAAGGACAATAAAACGGTCGAAAAGCTCGTTAGAAGATATGCAAGATTTGATTCCAGAATAAAATATAGACGCGATTATGAGAATAATGGAATCGCAAAAAATACAAATACTTGTATAAAATTGGCGACAGGCGAATATATTGCGCTTTTAGACCATGATGATGTGCTTCATCCATTGGCTTGTTTTTATGTGGCTAAAGCGATAGATGAAGAAGGGGCAGATTTCATATATACAGATGAAACAAAGTTTAAGACAAATGCAAAGAATCCAAAGGCTAAAATAATTGAAAGACCTTATTATAAGCCAGATTTTTCAGCAGAGGAGTTAAGATGTCATAATTATATATGCCATTTTAACGCGTTTAAAAAATCTTTATTAGATGAAATAGGTGGATATAGAAGCGAATTTGATGGTAGCCAGGATCATGATGTTGTTTTGCGACTGACTGAAAAGGCTAAGAAAATAGTTCATATAAGAAAGGTATTATATTATTGGAGAGTTCATGAGAATTCAGTAGCAATATCCATAGATGCCAAACCATATGCGACTATTTCTGGAATCAAAGCTGTCAATGAACAACTGCAGAGAATAGGAGATAATGTAACTGTTCGAAGCACATACAATTCTATACCAAGATATAGGTATAACTCAGGTTTGATTGGTGAAAAGATTAGTCTGGTATTTTGGGATGTGAAGAGTATTAAAGAGCTCATCCGCACATATGAATGGGCGGTTAAAGACATAAATGAGTCGTCTCAAACAGATGAAACATATGACTTTGATGTGGCTGTTATGGGAAGAAAGGGCATAGCTGCAGATATAATAGCAGCAAAGGAGCTATTGCCATTCGAAGTTAGGCTGGTATCTGAATCAAAAGACGATTCTAATATATCTTTTGATAGCAAAATAGTCTTAAATGATAGTAGTTCAAGGATAAATGCGGTATCAGAAATAGATGCTTGTGCACTTGAAAGTTTTATTAAGGATGCCACAACAAACTATACTTGGCTGATTAAATCAGGCATAGAACCAATAACAAGTAGTATCTCACAGGAATTGATGGCGTGTGTAAGACACGAAAAAGTGGCATGTGCAGAGGCAAAAATAATATATTCTGATAATGCAGTCATGAGCGGTGGTGTCATTTGCGATGATAATTTGCTTCCAAGACTACAGCTTAGATGTGAGGGAAAAACATCAGAATATGGCGGTTATGAGGATATGATGCTTCATACCAGAAGGGTATCAGGTATCACTGGAATATGCGCTATAATTGACAATAAGGAATATGTCAGATTACTTGAGGCTGCTAAGGCGACGGAAGAAGGACATTCTGATATCAATGATATGGGTGTCAATCAAATTGTAAAATCATCTCTGTATTCTACAAAAATGGATTTGGAATGCATTTGGACAAATAATGCAATTGTCAGAGGTGATTTGAGAGATTACAAAGAAAAAATATATAGCGCTAGCTATAATGAAGAAGATTTATTAAAGGAAGATCCATATTTTAACTATAATATAGTGAAATATGGGCTGGAGTAAAAATGAGTATAAAAAAGAATACTTTTATTGAAAAAATATTAAAAACACATTTGATAAAAACTATAGTATTCATTTTGATATTATTAATGTTATATAACAAAATGTCAATGTTGATAATGTGTTGCGGTACTGACTATAATAATCGTGATAGGTTAAATAGATTGTTTTTTGAGTTGCCAAGAAAAACGGTAGATGTTTTAATATGTGGTAATTCAAGAGCGATGGTAGCATTTGATTCAAAACGTATTTTTGATAGTAGTGGCATTACTAGTGCTTCGTTAGCAACATCTAATCAGTCTTTTCAAAACACATATTGGCTGTTGAGAGAAGCATATTTAAGACAATCTCCTAAAGTTGTGGTATTAGAAATAAGTCCGCTTTTGCATGACATTAATGATATAAACACAGAAAAGCTATATTATACATCGGGAATTTCTTGTATTCCTGACATATCATACAATAAAATATGTGCTTTTTTTGATATAAGGAATAATGATACAGAATATACAAGAAATATGAGATTTTACGATGCATATAGTTTCTTTCAGTTTAGAAATGATTCAAATAGAAAATATACATTGGATAATACATTAAAGTTATTACTTGTCCCTCAATATATATATGCTGAAGAGGGGTTTGGAAGTAATTGTAATAATTATTATATAACTGAATTTGAAGAAGATTATATGAACGAATTATATACTATAAATAATAGTATTAATGAAAATGTAGATTATTTATATTTAAAAAAAATTATAAAATTAACTAAAAAAAATAATAGTGATATTATTTTAGTTAGAACACCAGTGTGTGTGGAGGAAGAAAGTTACAATTTGAACTTTTATGCATTAATTAAAGATGAAGAAATACCATTCATGGATTATGAGACGATATCTGAGGATATAGGAATTAGTCCTGATAGCTCTTTTTTAGATGGTGTTCATTTAAATGGATATGGTGCGAGAATTGTAACAGATCATCTATGCTATTATTTGGCAGAAAGTGACTATGGATTAAAAAACCATAAGGGCGAGAGAAAATATAGTCTTTGGAGTATAACTAAAAGTATAGAAAACGAGGAAAGATTGCGTGCAAAATAGCAAAACAGAAATAATTAAAAATAGAGATTCGCAAATAGATTTTTTAAAAGGTATTTGCGTAATATTGATAATAATCACTCATTTTAATTGGTCAGATGAGGAAAGACTTAACATACTGTTTCCATTTGTAATTGAGATGGTTGTTCCTATTTTTATGATATTATCTGGATACGTGAATGCGTTATCATTTAATAAAAATAACATAGACCTTTCAGAGGCGTATTCTGTTAAATTGGTTTTGAAGAAAATAATTCAATATACAGTTCCATTTATATTTGCCTTTGCGGTAGAATGGGCTAATTAGTTTAGAATTGGAGTAGCAAAACCGTCTTTTGAGACAATTATATTTGTGGATTAATAAATGCATTATATTAACTACATGTGTGGGCATACGCCATGGATCCATATTATTATAGGTTACTTATTTTTAGATATATTTTAGTGATATCCGTTGGCTCTTGGATGGCTACCTCATATGTAATTCATAAACATGCTGTGTACAGCTTGTTTATTATATTTTAACGGGAATGAGTTTCATATTAAGTACAACATACTTGGGATATAAGCCAATAGTAGTTCAGTACTGGGTTAGTACATGCTTTATTTCTTGTATGTATGCTATACCATACCATTTGTAGTTTTGTTTAATAGAAAAATAAAAAAATGTATTTTTAAGGTGTTGTCATTAATAGGAAGAGCTTCATATAATATTTTTTAACACAAATGGTGTGGTATTTGATAGGGGATAGTGTATTATGCAGATACATAGATAATAGGTTAATACATTTAATATTTAATATATTTATATGTGTTTTTGTAAGGTTGATTTTTTACAAGATAGAAAATCCAATTATAAAGAAGATAATAAATATGATAAACCGTATAGAATAAAGGAATGCTATGGTTAAAAGACAACTAATATCTATAATTGTACCCTGCTACAATGTGGAAAAGTATTTAGACGAATGCGTACAAAGCTTACTAGATCAAACATATGACAATATTGAAATAATACTTGTTGATGATGGAGCGACGGATTCTACAGGTGAAATGTGTGATGAGTGGGCTGCAAAATATGAAAATATAATAGCGGTGCACAAGCAAAATGGTGGCTTGTCATCGGCGCGAAATGCTGGAATGCCTTTTGCGAAAGGCGATTACATAGGATTTGTTGACTCTGATGATTATGTGGCACCTGATATGTATGAAAAGCTAGCTTCATTTATGTCTGATGAAGTTGAAGTGGCTATGTGTACTCATATACAGGCATACGAGGATGAAAATCTACATGATGATTATCAGTTTTCTAATGATGAAATAATAGAAGAGCCAATTACATTTTTACGTCAATATTTTTATGGTGATAAATATAGACTGACAAATGCTGTGTGGCAACGATTGTATTCTAAGAGAATTGCACAGACACTGGAATTTCCTGAGGATATTTTATATTGCGAAGACATTCAATATTGTGTTGAATCTATGCTTATGAGCAAAAAGGTGGCATTTGTTGATTCGCCGCTTTATATGTATAGAATTCGTTCTGGAAGTTTGTGTACCAGTAATGCTTTTTCGGATGTAAGAAAGCTGGATGCAATGATTGAAGGCGAAGCGAAACTTTATAAACGATTAGCAAAGCTACTTGTACAAAAAGAGCTTGATGATATGGCGATAATCAATTATGTGAGATATATCGAGATAGTTCTTTTTGCATATTGCTTATTGAATTATAAAAAACAACAGCAGTTGGATATTTATAAAAAAGTGATAGAGTTAATGCCTGAAATAAAGTCTTTGGTAAATTACACACCAGAACTTAAGAAGAACAAAAAATTGCATCTGTTTGCTAATAGACCTGAGATTTATTATAGGGCGTGGAAGATTAGAAATCGTGGGAAGTACGATGAAAAATAGTCGAAAAAACAAATATCATTTATGGACAAAAAAAGTAGTCTATTTATATGGAACCATATTAGTATTGATTTCAGGATTAATAATTATTATTGACCCATATATGCAATACCACAGGCCATGGGAACACATAAAATATGACTTGGAAGCAACTGAAGTATATTGTTGGGGAATAGGCCTAACGAGAAATATAGATTATGATGCAATTATATGTGGCACATCAATGACTAGTAATTTCTCAACTTATGAGATGGATATATTATTTGACGTGAATTCGATAAAAGTTCCTTTATTAGGTGCTTCAAGCAAAACAGTAAGTAATCTATTAAAAGAGGTATTTAGTCAAAATAATCAAATAAAATATGTCATTCAATCTTTGGATATGGACTATTACTGCAGTGGATTTAAGGGCGGGGGAGAACCTGAGCCTGACACATGGCAATATTTATGGAATGATAAATACTATGATGATTGTTCTTATGTGTGCTCAAAGGAAATATTGTTAAAAACAATTTTGAGTTTACATAATTTAAGATTAATAGAAGAGTATTCACTAGAATATCCAATATCTAAATGGGAAGGTATTAAGGGAGCAGGTTATGTAATTCCGTCTGCATATAATCAAGGAATGAAGCTAATAAGACCTGAAACAGAAGCGCAATTGTCTGCAACAGAACAACAAATAATAGAGGATAAGATTTATTCTGACTTTATTGAAAATATAGAGAATAATAAGAATACAAGTTTTATCATTTTTATACCACCATATAGTGCAATTTGGTGGGGAGACATTAATTCACGTGGTATGTTGAATAAACAACTAACAGCAGAAAGAATTATAATAGAAGAGCTACTTAAATATGATAATGTAGAAATATATTCTTTTAATTGTTGTGAGGATATTACAACTAATCTAGATAATTATATAGATCCACATCATTATGTTTCACAAATAAATAGTTATATGTTAAAAAGCTTTAGTGATGGTAATTTTCAATTGAAAAATGATAACTACTTAGATTATTTGAAATGTGAATATGAAATATATAGTAATATGAATTATTCACATTATATTACTGATGATGAAAATCTTGTAACGATATATGGTGATATGATAAGTGATTAAACTAATAATTATGGGCCGTGGTGGCAACCAGCTTACACAATATGCTTATGCTAGGGCATTAATTGAAAAAAGAAAAAAGCTCGGTGAAAAGCTTAAAATCAATGTTGCTAGTCTACAAGTGGGGAATAGTGAATATAAAAATACAACACTTGTTATGGATGAATTTAAAACATATCCATATGAAAAGATAGAGTATAGCCTAGCAGATAGAGTGAAGTATAAAATTGGACTTTTGACAAAAAATGAAAATGTACTAAATAGCAGAATGCCGGGAGCATTCACTGATGATAATCCTGTAGTTGAAGAACAATTAGGTAAGAATAATCTCTTAATAGAAGGATACTTTGAAGATTCAAGGAATTTTGATGATATAAGAGATATTTTACTTGAAGAATTTAATTTAAAAGATGATTCATCAATTCGTAACAAGGAATTTTATGAACAGATAAACAATTCTGAGGCTATTTGCGTATCAGTGAGGCGATATGCAGATAGTGTAATCGATGAAAATAGAAAAAATCTATCTGCAGATTATTATATGGATGCAGTTAATTCATTGAATTTATCAGGCTCAAATACAAAAGTATTTGTGTTTTCTGATGATATAAATTGGTGTAGAGAGAATCTGTATTTTGATTACCCTACTTTTTTTGAAGATGATAGCGACAGCCCCGGAGCAAAACTTACTATGATGTCATCGTGCAAGCACTTTATTACTGCAAACAGTACTTTTTCTTGGTGGGCAATGTACCTTGGAAAAAATGAAGAAAAAATGGTTGTTACACCATATTGTGAAAATCTGGGATTCTTTGGTAAAAAGAATGTTCCTGCTGGAGTAAAAGAAGATAATTATAGGCAGATTGATGCTAATAATTATTATGAAAGCGTTTATAGGTAAAAACAAAAAAGCATTAATTATAGTACCTTGTGAAATTATTTTTCACAAGGTATTTTGTTGACAAAAATACAAATGCACTATAAGATGTTGCTTATGAGGTATAAATAATGACTTATGAATATGATTATTTAAATGCTATAGAAAAAGAAAAAAGTATGACCAAAGCAGCAAAAAGCCTTGGGATTTCTCAACCAGCTTTAAGTGCATGGTTGACAAAATTAGAGTCAAAATTAGGATATGAGATTATAAATAGAAAGAGCTCACCTATTTGTATTACACCTAAAGGATCTTTCTATTTAGAATATATTAAAGAATGTAGAAAGCTTGAAAATGAGTGTATTGCCAAAATTAAAGATTATGACTCATCGGGAATGACTCAAGTAAGAATTGGTGCACCTGAAGCTTATTTCTATAGTCTTATAATTGATGCAATTAAAAAATGCGAAGCTGGCGGAAAAGATTATAGTGTTTCTACCAAAGTGGGGAGCTTGAGCAAACTAATAGAAAGCATAGAAAAACAAGAAGTTGACATGATCATTAGTACGACAAGCGAGCTGCCAGCTGGCTTTGAGAGCGAGATTTTGATGCAGGATAGTGTCGTGCTTTGTGTCCCAAAGAGCAATAGCATAAATGATAAATTGAATGAAAAAGGTGTAATTACAAATCTTTCAATTTTAAACAACCAAGATTTTATTATGCTTGAAGAAAAACAGCCCCTTCAGATAATTGTAAATGATTATTTGAAAAAAATGGAAATAAAAGTTAAAAATTCGATAATAGTTGATCAGGTAGTAAGCGCAGTGAGACTTGTGAGTGAAGGACTAGGCATTTGTTTTGCAGAGGAAAGCTTGTTAGATCATATTGGTGAAATGAAAGATAAACTTTGTGTTTACAGACTTGAAGACAGTTCATTTGAAAGAAATGTATATTTAGCATGGTCTAATAATAGATATTTATCTAAAAGTAATTTATTGATGAAAGAAGTATTAAAGGAGATTGTTGATGAAAAAGGTATTTGCTAGCATTATTGCAATTGGAATGATTGTATCATTAATTGGATGTGGTTCACAAAAAGAAAGTGCAAGTGATAAGAGTGGTGAAGAAGTTACTATAAACATAGCATATCAATATGGATTAGCATATGCGCCTGTTGTTATATGCCAGCATAACAATATGATTGAAAAAAGCTATGAAGAGTCGACTGGAAAAAAAGTGAATGTTACATGGACACAGATGAGCTCAGGTGCTGATATTAATACAGGTATAGCATCTGGAGATATTCAATTTGGATTTATGGGCATTGCTCCGGCTATAACCGGTGTGTCAAAAAATGTTGGTTATAAGATATTTACTGGAATATCTGGTCAAGAAAATGGTATGATGACAAATGATAAGACTATTAAGGCTTTAAGTGATTTAGTGGGTTCTGATTCGCAGATTGCACTAGTAAATATTGGCTCAATGCCGCATATAATATTAGGAAAAGCTCTTGAAGACAATGGCTTTGATGCACATGCTCTTGATGCCAATATTGTGGGAATGAAGTACCCAGACGGAATGGCAGCTTTACAGAGCGGAAGCCTGGCGTGCAACCTTACATCAAATCCATACATCTACTTAGAAAGAGAAAGTGGAGATTTTGCAGAGATACCAGAAATAGCAAATAGTTGGGATTCAAGCAACTCATTTATAGTAGGAGTTGCTTCTACAGATATTGCAGCTGATTCAGACTTATACAATGCAGTATGTGATGCCATTTCAAAATCAATTGATTTTGTTAATGAAAATAAAGAAGAAACAGCAAAGGTTACGAGTGAATACGATTCAAATTCAGTTGAAGATGAGATTAAATATTTGAACTATGGAACATATTCAGCTGAGACAATTGGAATTTTTGAATTAGCGCAATTTATGTATAAGAATAGTTTTATTGATAAAGAAATTAAAGATTATAGTGAGCTTGTCTTTGATAATGTAAAAGGAAATTAATTCAATTTGGAGTTGCTATGAAAACGAAAAATGAAAAGTTATATCTATGTTTGGTTAAGGTGGTATTTGTCGCTATAATAATGTTGATATGGGAATTTGTATCAAAAGCAAATGTTTTTGGCAGTAATTCAGAATTGATATTTCCGCCTTTAGAGGTAATAGCAAAAGCGTTTGTTCATAATTTTGTTAACGGATATGCAGGCGTTTCACTGTGGACATATATAGGAAATTCGATGAAGCTTTTGCTTGAAGGACTATTGATAGGAATAGTTTTAGCATTTGCTTTTTCTGGATTATCAATGGCAAGTAAAACAGTTTATGCAATATATAACTTATTAGTTTCTGTTTGTGATTTGCTACCAGGAGTAGCATTGCTGCCAGTTGTAATTATAATATTTGGAATTAAGCCAGGAGTTATTGTGTTCTTGGTAGTGCATGCAGTTCTTTGGCCAATGTCCAGAAGCGTTTTGGATGGTTTTAAGTCAGTGCCAAGAATTTATATAGAATCTGGAAAGAATATGGGTTTAACTGGCTTGTCACTATTAGGAAATGTATATTTTCCAGCTGCAATGACGCATATACTGTCAGGTCTGAAGACTGGATGGGCAAGAGCTTGGCGTGGACTTATAAGCGCCGAAATGATTTTTGGCATAGCAAGTTGTCCTGGTATAGGTCTTTTTATAAATCAGATGAGAACTAATATGAATAATGCTGAAATGTACGCAACTCTTATTGTAATTGTGATTATTGGAGTTATTGTGCAGTATGGCATTTTGATACCGATAGAAAAAATGACTGTTCAAAAATGGGGGATGACAAAATAATGTCAAATATATTAGAAATAGAAAATCTCGTAAAGCGATATGAAGATGATGTTGAGGGTAGAGCAGTTATTGATGGTATGTCTTTGTCTGTTGAAGAAAGAGAGTTTCTTTGTATTTTAGGACCATCAGGCTGTGGAAAGTCAACTCTACTTAGATGTATTGCAGGATTTGAAAAGTATGAAGGTCAGATTAAAGTAGATGGAAAAATAGAAAGTAATCCTGGAACAGATAGAATAATGGTTTTTCAGGATTTTAACCAGCTATTTCCTTGGTTGACAGTTGAAAAGAATATTATTCTGCCATTAAAAAAACAGGGTATAAAAGATAAACAAGAACAAAAGAAGATAGTTGACTCGGTTTTGGAAAAAGTTCATTTGAGTGGTTATGGTTCATATTATCCTCATCAATTGTCGGGAGGTATGAAGCAAAGAGTGGCTATAGCTAAGGCGTTGGCGCTTAAGTCAAGGATTATATTGATGGATGAACCATTTGCTGCCTTAGATGCAATGACTAGAACAAATTTGCAGAAGGAAATGCAGAGAATTTCTGATAGTGAGGAGTGTACGATAATTTTTATTACTCATAATATACAAGAGGCAATTGTTTTAGGTACTAGAATCATGGTATTATCTAGTGGCGGAGTTATTGAGGTGGATAAGAAGAATCCTTTAGAAAAGCCAGTTACTCCTGCAAGCAAGCAATATGGTGAACTGTGGGATGAACTGAGGACTGCGTTATATCAAGAAGAAAAATAAGACTTAGCACTAGTGTATATATACTATGAATAACACATTCAAAATCCTAATATTTAGGAAACATTTGTACAAATCGAATACTTACGTGTTTTATGGCTTTTACCCTCATTCTAGTGATGAGGGTAAAAGCATTTCGTGTTTTATAAACAAAAAAGAAGTGCATGTTACCTTGACAATCAATGAAGGCAACGAAGTTCGCAGACGCTACATGTCCATGGAAAAGAATATTTCTAAAGAGTATGTAGGTGAGGTACACTTTGAAGGCGAATCAGTAAAGACAATTGAAATATACACAGAAAGTATATCTACAGGTGAAAGATCACTATCGTATAAGTTGTCTGGCAAAAAACTAGCTGAAATGCTGCCTGAATCGAATAATAATGTAAAGCTTCATATGGAAGGTGCAGCAAAGGACGGCGATAAAATTAGAATTATGGGTTGGTGCGTTTGCCCATGTTCAGTTCAACTGGTTGTAAAAGAGACAGATCAGATTATTGATTCTAATATTAAATGGTCTTATCGTGAGGACGTTAAGGGCTTTTACCCCGAGTATGATGGAAAAACTGGCTTTGAGATAGCGATAGATAATAAAGAATATGAGAATTTAAAAATCGAAGTTTATAGAAATTTAGTTGACAATGCTAGTGAATGTACAATTAAATGTACAGATAAATGTGTAACAGAAACTGAATTAAGTAGCAATGAAGCATTAGAAAAAGCTAATAAAGCATTTGAAAAAGCTACTATACCAGAAAATGTAAGCGGTGAAATTCTATTATTCGCCGAAAAGCTTGATGCATCTGTAGTCAACTCAGGCGGCCCATTTAGCCATAAATTATCATATAAAGATAGAATTCAAAATTACATATATATGAATGGCACTAAAGCTGCCATAAAGAGAGTCTTTACAAAATTAAAAGGCGTAGAGAATCCATATACTTATGCTGACTTTCTGGAAGCCTTTGGAACTAAAACTGAAGAACTAGAACTGCAGCGAAAGGATAATAGTTTATCTGATGTTAGCTTTTCTATAGTTGTTCCTATGTATAATACAAAGCCTGAATACTTGAGGGCTTTAATCAAATCTATAGTAGACCAGACATATTCTAACTGGGAGCTTTGCCTGGCAGATGGTAGTGAAAGTAATAACGAAGCTTTGATATCAAGCGTCTGCAAAGAACTGAAGATAAATTATGTTAAAATTGATGATGAGAGGATTATACCAGACATAGAATCACTTGATACAGAATTATCTGAAGACAACAAAAATAATCATAAGGGTACTTTGGAAAATGATTTAAGCGATAACCTAAAAGATGAGATGACTTTCAAGACACAAACCGTAAAATACCTTCATCTCTTCGAAAACAAAGGCATTGCAGAAAATACAAATGCAGCAGTAGCCATGGCAGCTGGTGAATATTTAGTGTTTGCAGACCATGATGATTTGCTTGCACCAGAGGCACTATATCAAAATGCAAAGATTATTACGCTTAATACTGATACAGATATGATCTATTCTGACGAAGATAAGGTGACAATGGATGGAAAAGAATACTTTGATCCAGCATTTAAGCCTGATTTTTCAATAGATTATCTGTGTTCTGTAAATTATATTTGCCATTTACTGGTAGTTTCAAAACAATTGGTGTTAACAGTATCAGAGCAAAGGCAGGCAGAGAATAACGAGACTTGCTGTGCATGTAGTGATGCTGAAGCAACTACCGTCGAAAAGAATTGCCACGCATTTGATGCAGCCTACGACGGTGCACAGGACCATGATTTTGTGCTTAGATGCGCTGAAAACGCAAAGCACATAGAGCATATACCAAAGATTTTATATCACTGGCGAGCACACAACGATTCTACAGCTATGGCAGCATCAAGCAAAATGTATGCTTATGAAAATGGTGCAAAGGCAGTAACGGATCATTTTAAAAGAATTGGTGTGCCTGCCGTGGCAGAACCATATGAATTCCTTGGAACATATAAGACAAATTATAATTGGACTGATGAGACAAAGGTATCAATTATTATACCAAACAAGGACAATGTAAAAGTGTTATCGGCCTGCATTGACTCTATTCAAAAAAACAACGCGTATCGGAATTATGAAATCATAATAGTTGAGAATAATAGTACTGAAAGTGAAACGTTTGAATACTATAGTTCCCTGTTACATGGAAACTATGACAAAGACAAATTAGTCTGTAGAGACACTTGCAGTAAGCCTTATAGTGAGACGAATAACGAAATAAATAATTCATTAATAGAGTCTTCAAAAAAAGCATTCGGAGAAGTTTTAATAGTCAACTACCAGGGTACATTCAATTACTCTGCAATTAACAACCTTGGAGCACAGCATTCAACTGGCGATTATTTATTATTGCTAAATAATGATATTACGGTGATTAATTCTGATGCTATAAAGCAAATGGTAGATGTTTGCAGAAGAGAAGATATTGGAGCTGTAGGTGCAGAGCTTTTCTATCCTGATGATACAGTTCAGCATGGTGGAATAATAATGGGCGTTGGAGGAATCGCAGGTCATAGTTTTGTGACATTTAAGCGTGGCGAACCAGGATATATGTTTAGGCTGGCACTTCCAAACAATGTTTCAGCATGCACAGCTGCAGCACTTATGGTAAAGAAAAAGGCTTTTGAAGAAGTGAATGGACTTACAGAGGATTTGTCTGTTGCATTTAATGATGTGGATTTTTGTCTTAAGCTAAGAAAGGCTGGATATTTAATAGTGTATAATCCTTTTGCGATGTTCTATCACTATGAATCAGCATCAAGAGGCATGGAGAATACTATAGAAAAACGAGAGCGATTTAATAGAGAAATTGAGTATCTTGAGAATCATTGGAATGAAATATTAACAGAGGGAGATCCTTATTATAGCCCTAATTTATCGCTAAAAAATGGATCATATTTGTTGAAAGAATAAATTTTTTAAAGTCTTCACATAGTATTCACATAAAGGCGATATAATAACTCCATCATACGAAGGAGGACAATTATATGAATAATTATAACGACATGAATAAAACACCATTTATTAAAAAGTTATTTAAAGTAGTGGTAATTGCAGCAGTTTTTGGACTGGTTTTTGGCACTGTTTTTGAAGGCGTGAGATATGCGGGAGATACCTATATATTTAAAAATAAAAATGTCGCCAACGAAACAATAAACGAAAAGCAGGAGGAAGGTCAGGATTCAACTGCAAAGGATGCATCGGTAAAATTGACTAAAAGCACAACAGCCCAGACACTTTCAGATGTTTCTGGAGTTGTTGAAAGCGTAATGCCTGCAATTGTTGCTGTTACAAACATTACTATCACAGAGTATAGAACCTGGTATGGACAGAGTGTTTCATATGAGGGTAAATCTGCTGGAAGTGGAATAATAATAAGCCAGGACAGCGATAATATTTATATTGCTACTAACAATCATGTGGTGGAGAATTCTGAACAGCTGACAATAACATTTTGCGATGATACAGCAGTAGAAGGAACGATAAAGGGTACTGATTCTTCAGCTGATTTGGCAGTTGTAGCGGTAAAGCTTTCTGACATTGATCCATCTACAATATCTACAATAAAAGTGGCTACAGTAGGTGATTCAACAAAAACAAAGGTGGGTGCAGGTGCAATTGTAATTGGAAACGCACTTGGTTATGGTCAGTCAGTTTCAACAGGTGTTATTTCGGCACTAGATAGAGAAATATATCTGCAGGATAATTATGGAAACAATTTTACAAATATATGTATTCAGACAGATGCAGCAGTAAACCCTGGAAACAGTGGTGGCGCACTTTTGGATATGGACGGTGAAGTAATTGGAATTGTTTCTGCAAAATACAAGAACGCTTCGGTAGAAGGAATGGGATATGCTATTCCAATAAGCACAGCAAATGGCATTATTGAGCAAATGATTAATAATGATGTAGTTGACGACGCAGATATGCCTTATATGGGAATTGCCGGCGAAGATGTAAATAGTAAGGTAGCTGCGGCAAATAATGTTCCAACAGGAATTTATGTAACAAGAGTTGTAAAGGGAAGCCCAGCTGAAAAGGCTGGAATTGAAAATAAGGATGTTATTAGAAGCGTAAATGGACGAAGCGTTCAGTCAATGAATGGCCTAAATAACATACTAAAATATATCAAGGCTGGTGAGACAATAGAAGTAGTTGTTGCAAAGTCTGATAGTAAATACGCAGAAGAAAAGCTTGAAATAACATTAGAAAATCGTAATGACATGTTAAGATAATTTGTTTTATGATTATATGGCTTTAGGCAAAATCAAGGTTGCCTAAAGCCTTTTTTTGGCTTAGTATATTTAGTATGGAAATTCAGGATTATAAAGCACCAAAAAATAATATTGAAAAGACGATTAGCTATCTCAAAAGGCACGGATTAAAGGAAACTGTAAAGAAGGTTTCATATAAGCTTGCGGGCAAGGATCAGGAGCATTATGCATATCAGCTGTATTTGAAGGAACATAAGCTGACCGAGGAAAATTTGAGACTACAGTCAGACGAATCAGAGCAGTTTGATTATAGACCGATTATTAGCATTGTGATTCCTTTATATAATACGAAGGAGCAGTTTTTAAAGGAATTGATTGAGTCAGTTACAGGTCAAAGCTATGATAATTGGCAGCTTTGCCTGGCGGATGGAAGCCCAGGGGATAAACCAGACCTGGCTGAAGCTGTTAGCAAGTATTCTAATAATGATACACGTGTAAAATATAAGTTTTTAAATGAAAATAAGGGTATTTCAGGCAATACAAATGCTGCAATAGAAATGGCAGATGGAGAATATATAGCTTTTTGTGATCATGATGATGTGCTGACAAAAGATGCGCTGTTTGAAGTCGTAAAGGCATTAAATAGTGTAGACAGGCCTGACATTATTTATTCTGACGAAGATAAAATGGGTATGGAAACTGGTAAATATTTCCTTCCACATTTTAAGTCTGATTTTAATATAGATTTGCTTTGCTCACATAATTACATTACACATCTTTTTGTCTGCAAATCAGAAATTGTAAGGCAAGTTGGCGGTGTTCATAGCGAATATGATGGCGCACAGGATCATGATATGATTTTTAGATGTGTAGAACTGACTGATAAAATCTATCACATTCCAAAGGTACTCTATCATTGGAGATGTCATGAGGAGTCTACAGCTGCAGCACCTGAGGCAAAGATGTATGCATATGATAGTGGACGAAGAGCAGTTGAAGACCACTATAAGCGCATAAATATACCGGCCAAGGTAGAGCTTGACACTCACCTGGGCTATTATAGAACACATTTTGAATGGGAAGGCCAACCACTTGTTTCTATTGTAATACCGAATAAGGATCATGTAGATGATTTGAAGGCATGCATAGACTCTATTGTAGAAAAGAATACATACCCTAATATTGAGTTTGTGATAGTAGAGAATAATAGCCAGAGCGAGGAGATTTTTGAGTATTATAAGAATTTAGAAATAGCTGCTGAAATGTCTCAAGACGAAAATGGAAATAGTGTCAAGTCTGATGATAATGGAAGTGATCAAAGTAATAATGTAGATACTGAAAGAGAAAAAAAGAAGAAACTCAGATATACATATAAGGTAATTACATACGAAGGAGATTTCAATTTCTCTGCTATAGTAAACAAAGGTGTTGAAGAAGCGTCAGGCGAATACATCCTGCTGCTAAATAACGACACGCGTATGATTTATGAAAATGGAATAGAGGAGCTACTTGGCTATGCCAGAAGACCAGATGTAGGCGCAGTTGGAGCCAGATTATATTATGCAAATAATTCCGTTCAGCATGCGGGTCTTGTGCTGGGCTTGGGTGGAGTTGCAAATTCAGCCTTTTTAGGTGATGGCAGAGATCAGGTTGGATATTTCTATAGAAGTGTATGCACCCAGGATATGTCAGCAGTTACAGGAGCTTGCCTTATGGTGAGCAAAGCTGACTATGAAGCCGTAGGTGGATTTGATGAAAGCTTAGCCGTGGCATTTAATGATGTGGATTTCTGCTTGAAGCTGCGTGAAGATGGAAAGCTCAATGTATTTAATCCTTTTTCAGAATGGTATCATCTGGAGTCGGTATCAAGAGGCTATGATGAAAAAGATGCTGCAAAACAGGAAAGACTGGCTCGGGAAACAGCCCTTTTTGAAGAAAAATGGAAAGGTGTTCTCGAGGCTGGAGATCCTTATTATAATAGGAATCTTAGCAGGCGCAGGTTTGACTATGCAATCAAAGAGCCGGGCGAAGCATGGTAATGTAGACCAGCAACATATGTAATTAATATCTTTAAATGTATTTAATATCTTTAAATTAGGGTGGTTATATGGCTGATGAACTAGTTAGTGTATGCATTCCTGCGTATAACTCAGCAAATACAATTGAAAAGACACTGGATTCTATTATAGCCCAGACCTATAGACCGCTTGAAATCATTGTTGTGGATGACTGTAGTCGTGATGATACGGTAGACATTGTAAAAGTATATATGCAAAATGTTCAGGTGAAGGTTGCTGAATCAGAAGGTGAAGCGCGGCAATTGTCATTTTTAATATATGAAAATTCTCATAATCTAGGTATGTCAGGGAATTGGAATGAGTGCTTGAAAAAATGCAATGGTCAGTATGTAAAGCTGATTTGCGCTGACGATACATTAGATCCAACATGTATAGAAAAGGAAGTGACGGCGCTAAGGGTACACCCTGATGCAATGATGGCCAGCTCTGACACAGGCTTTGTTGACAAGGATGGAAAACCCTGCGGAGCCTATAATAGATACTTTAAGTCTGGTCTGGTGGATGGCAAAAAAATCGCAAAGACAGGCTTTTTTATAAAAGATTTCTTTGGTGCTCCTCTTGCTAATACTTTTAGGAGAGAGCAGGCAATTGAAATGGGTGGATTTGATGATAGGTTTTCATATATTATTGATTACGATTTTTTCATGAACCTGGCAATAAAGGGTAAGGTCTATATTATTAGAGAAAAGCTGAATTTTTTTATGGTAAGAAGCGATTCAAATACAGGAAATGTATTTGGAAATGACAAAGAAAAAACAGCTATTTATGTAGATGAGCATAAAAGACTACTTGAAAAATACAGGAATGAGCTGGGACTTAATTCATTTATGGTGGGATTGTCAGTGCTTATTAGAAGGCTTCACTGTATGGCGAGTAGTGTATATATGAAGATTGTTGTGAGATAAATGATGAGTAGATTTGATAAAAAAAAGCATATTGTTATAATGGCAGACTCATGGTATCCAAACATGACTATGAGTGGACGAATTGCTAAGAACATATCAGATTGTCTTGAAAAAGAATTTAACTGCCAAACCACAATTATTTCATATAAAAACAAGCCAGATGAGATTGATAACGATAAAGTCAAATATGTAATGTATCATTACGTATATTGGGAAAACCAGCTTTTATCGAAAACAAAAAATTCAACTGGACTAAAGAATAAATGGTATCGGTTTCTTCATATATTAAAGAGAGTGGCTTCGTCTGGACAAAGAAATCTCAATAAATATGGAGTAAATACAAATGCAATTGGGGCATTACTTAGGACTCTTGAAGAGATTAACAAGAAAAATCCTATTGATGAATTAATAGCTATATCAGCTCCGTTTGAGTTTCAGATGGCAAGCTTTGAATTTGCTAAAAAACATGACGAAATAGAATGTATTTGCTATCAAGCAGATTTTTGGATAAAGGAAAGAGATAATCGTCTGCCAGACTGGTTAAACGAAAAACAGAGTAAGAATAGGATTGCTTTGCAAAATGAAATTGCAAGCCAAATGAAGATATATATGCAGTCTGCTGTATATGATTCAGAGGAAATGTATTTTGATAAGACTACTGCAAATATTGAAAGAATATATATGCCACTTCTGGTAGACAGAACAAATTCTACTAAGACAGAAAATATGCAATATGGTGAGCAGAACGATGCAGATGTTAAACAGACTTTGGGGCAGGACGGTACAAGGTTTTTGTATGCTGGAACCTTGAACTTTGAGGAACGAGATCCAAGACTGATGCTGGATGCGATGCTAGAAGCTTCAAAGCATTGTAAGCTAAGATTTGACATTTTTCACATGGGAAACTGTGATAGCCATATTGAAAATCAGGCTAAAGCAAATCCCGACATAATAATAAATCATGGGTCAGCTCCAAGCAGCATAGTAGATGAAACACAAAAAAGTGCTGATATTTTGGTGATTCTTAGCACTAAAAGTGGCGGACATATTGCAGGCAAGAATTTTGAATGTATTTCAAGCTGCAAGAGGATAGTATATTTCTATTTTAAAGAAGATGATATTAATGCAAAGTTTTTAGAAAAATATCCTTATGCATTGACTTTAAACGTAAATCAGTTATCAAAGGAACAATGTGCAGAAGAAATCATAAAGCTTATCGACATGAAAGTGGATAATGCATTTTGCTTTGAAGATGTAAAGAAGATGTATGGCGAGTATACGCCAAGTCTTGTTTGCAAGCAGCTGATAGGATAATAGATTGGGGTAAGGTGAATGAAAATATTGTTATTAGATGTTTGCTGTAAATATACATCAACAGGGAGAATTGTATATGATATATACAAGGTCTTAAATGATGGTGAAAACGAGGTTGCTATAGGATATGGCAGAGGCCCTTTATTAGATGAGAAGAATATAATACGACATGCACCTAAAATGGAAGTATATTTTCATGCATTAATGACTAGAATAACAGGATATACAGGATATTTTTCTCCAATATCGACTAAGCGATTAATAAAGTTTATTGAGGAATTTAAGCCAGACATTGTTCATTTGCACGAGATGCATGGCTATTATGTGAATATTCTGCCATTAGTAGATTATTTAAAAAAGAATGATATAAAGTCTGTTTGGACGCAACATTGTGAATTTATGTATACAGGTAAATGTGGTTATGCATATGATTGTATAAAATGGGAAACTGAATGTGGCAATTGTCCAGCTTTAAAAGATTACCCTAAAACATACTTTTTTGATAGAACCAAGAAAATGTTTTTAGCCAAAAAAAAGGCGTTTTCTAATTGGGATGATGTTAGAATTGTTACTCCTTCTCCTTGGCTAGATGAAAGGGTTAGTAGATCATTTTTAAAGAATAAGAAAAGATTTGTTGTATTTAACGGAGTAGATACTAGTATTTTTCATTACAAGGAGAAAGAAGCTAATGAATTACGAGATAATCTTGGGCTGAAAAATAAAAAGGTTATTCTTGCTGTGGCACCTGATTTTTCCGACAAAAGAAAAGGCGGAAAATTTGTTCTAGAACTTGCTAATAAGATGCCTGATATAATGTTTGCAATGGTGGGCGACAATGTTCCAGAAAATAGGAATCAAAATATTATTAACATAGGTGTGGTGCATAATCCGCATGAACTTGCTCAATATTATTCAATGGCTGACATCTTTTTATTATGTAGCGAGAGGGAAACATATTCTATGACAACAGTAGAGGCTCTCTGTTGTGGAACGAAAGTGGTTGGATTTAAAGCGGGTGCACCAGAAACAATAGCGATAAAAAAATATAGTAGTTTTGTTGAATATGCAGATATAGAAATGCTTGAAAATGAAATAAGACGAGTGATTTGTTTAGAGGATGAAACAAAGGAACATATTAGTCAAGAAGCTATATCTGTTTACTCGAAGGAACGAATGGTTGAGGAATACTTTAATATTTATAAGGATTTGTATGAAAACAAAGAAGGAAACTAGACCGTATCAGATTTGCACTCAGTGTGTTATGGATACGACTGATTCGAAAATAATATTTGATGAGCAGGGTGTGTGCGACCACTGCAGAAATTTTGAGAGAACTATCAAGCCTACATGGAATGCAAATGTAGAAAGACTTGATGAGCTCGAGGAAGTGGCTGCAAAGATTAGAAAGGCAGGAGCAGGCAAAGATTATGACTGCATTTTAGGTCTTTCTGGTGGCGCAGATAGCTCTTATCTTGCTTATGTAGCAAAGGAAATAATGCATCTAAGACCACTTTGCTATGTTGTGGATACTGGCTGGAACCTAAATGTGGCCGTTGAAAATATAGAAAAAATTGTGAAAGGCCTAGACCTTGATATGTACACAGATGTCATTAACTGGAAGGAAATGGCAGACCTACAGCTGGCAATGTTTAAGTCTGGTATTTCTTCTCAGGATGCTCCTCAGGATCAGGCAATATTTGCATCTATGTATAATTATGCCGCAAAGCATGGAATCAAATATATATTAACTGGTTCAAATAATTCAACAGAGTTTGTTCGTCCACCTGTTGAATGGATTTACATGAATGATGTGCGAATGTACAAGGATATTCATAAAAAATTCGGTAAGAGACAGCTAAAGACATATCCATTTTGCTCAATGTTTAAACACAGAATTTTCTATCATTATTTCCTGGGACAGACCAGATTTTATCCGCTTGATTATGTAATATACGACAAGGCTGAGGCTGAGAAGTTTTTGCATGAGCAGTATGGTTGGACAAAGTATGAAAACAAGCATTACGAGAATGTGTTCACCAGATTCTTCGAGGGATATTATCTTCCTCACAAGTTTGGATTTGATACAAGAAAGAATGTGTGCTCGACTCAGATATTGGCAGGAACAATGACTAGAGACGAAGCTTTAGAGCTTTTAAAGACAAATCCTTATGACGAGGATCAGATGCAGCAGGATAAGGAATATATAGCTAAAAAGCTGGGTATTTCTACTGAAGAATTTGAAGAGATAATCGAGGGAGAAAACAAGACTCCAGACGATTACAAAAACAGTATGTGGATGATAAGGCTGGCAGTAAACTTGTGCAAGCTTTTAGGAATTGAGAGCAGAAATATCAGAGTGTAAAAATGAGCTTTGATTGAATGCTATGAAAATATGTAGAAACTTGGGATTTGAAGAAAGTCTATAAAGAATATATTAAGAAAAGATAAAGAAAAGATAAAGGAAATATAAAAGGAAACTAATTTATGGTTGCAATTATAAATTATGGCTTGGGTAATCTTGGCTCAATTGCAAATATGTTTAAAGTGATTGGCGAAAAGAGTGTGATTACGGCTGATGAAAAAGCAATTAAAGAGGCAGATAGAATTCTTTTGCCAGGAGTAGGAGCTTTTGATGCTGGCATGAGTAAGCTTAATGATACCGGACTTAATGAGCTCATAAAAGAAGAGGCCGCAGCTGGAAAGTCAATCCTTGGAATCTGTCTTGGAATGCAGCTTCTTGGAAATGGTAGTGAAGAAGGCCAGCTACCAGGTCTTTCGCTTATTGATTTTGAGTGTAAGAGATTTGATTTTTCAAATGTGGATGAGAGTATAAAGCCATTACTAAAAGTGCCGCATATGGGCTGGGATGTGGTTGAATTTGCAAATGAAAATCATCCGTTGCTAAAGGGGATTGAAGGACAGCAAAGGTACTATTTTGTGCATAGCTATCATGCTGTTTGTAAGAATGAAGATAATGTGCTGATGACCTGCGATTATGGCTATGAATTTGCTTGTGCTGTGCATAAGGACAATGTCATGGGCGTTCAGTTTCATCCTGAGAAAAGTCATGACTTTGGAATGAGAATTTTGAAAAACTTTGTAGAAATATAGGTAAAATGTCATGTTTACAAGACCAAGAATTATCCCGGTTTTATTGATAGATGACAGGGATTTGATAAAAACAATAAATTTTAAAGATAGAACATATTTGGGTGATCCTGTTAATGCTGTAAAGATATTCAACAGAAAGGGAATAGACGAGCTTTCCATATTGGATATTGGAGCAACAAAAAATGGTAGAGAACCTGACTTTGAGCTGCTCTCAGATATAGCTAGCGAGGCCTTTATGCCACTTAGCTACGGTGGTGGAGTTACAAACATCGAGCAGGTGAGAAAGCTTTTGGCAATTGGCTACGAAAAGGTGGTTCTCAATACTTCATTGATAGAAAATGAAAGCCTTGTAAAGGAGGCTGTTGAACTCTTTGGCAGCCAAAGTATAGTGGCCTCTATTGATGCGATAAAGAGCCAAGGACACGGAAACAAGTCGAGTAAGGCTGTGAACAAAATAGGCATCGATGTAAACAAAGTTAACAATGAGGGACGAGTAGAATATAAGGTAGTTACTCATGATGGAAGGCATATTCATGATATATCACCAGTGGAACTTGCTAAAAGAGCTATGGAGCTTGGAGTAGGTGAGATAATTATTAATTCTATCGATAGAGATGGCATGATGGACGGCTACGATATAGAATTAGTAAAGTCCGTTGCTGAGGCTGTTGATATTCCTGTAGCAGCGTGTGGTGGAGCAGGTGGAATATCAGATCTCAAGGATGTACTTGAAAATGGACATGCTCATGCAGCAGCCGGCGGCAGTATGTTTGTATACTACGGCAGATTAAAGGCTGTACTCATTACTGCACCTAGTGAAAAGGAACTGGTTGAGGCTGGGATATATGGGGCGTGAGTGGATGATGGCAAATAGTCATAATCAAAATTCAAAAAAGAATAAGAAGCAGAAAAGCAGAAGTAGGTTATACATCTTGGATGTATGTAGCATAATAGCGCCAATAGTATTTTTTATTGTAGAACTGGGGTCTTGCATTTATTTGTACGCTAATGTGAGTGTCGCAGGAATGGACGTAGTAATAGATTTTATTGTCGCTGCTATGTCTGGATTACTTTTGCTTTTTTCTTTTATTAAAATAAGATTCAAAACCGATGAAAAGAAGTATATATACTGGGGCAATACGTTGATGCTTGTTTTTTCAGTAGGATTTTTGATAATACTTGTTATGGCCGAAAGACAAGTGAATGGTGATGTGGCTAGGATAATATCCTTGATCTGCTTGCTTATAACAAGCCTTGTTGAAGTAGCACAGTACGTTGTGTTTGAGGTGGGGTATGCAAGAAGGCGAAGGGATGAGAGGGAGAAGGAGTAGAGAGATAGCGGTGAGGAAGGAGCTGTTTTTATGACACGGCAATATCGCTAGAAGCTCCTATTAAGCCTAAAAATAAGCCATTCTTAGGTGAAAATAGTGCTCTACTACACACTTTACCACACACTTTACCACACGTTTTTTTAGAGAAATAACTCGGTATGATTTTTGTTGTAAATATAATGATTAAGTTCTTATATCACTATTGATGAAAAAAGTCAAGAAAGAAGTGGAAAAAAGAGAATGGTTATAGTAAAATAAGATATCTATATCTAAAGAAAGTTGGTGATGTTATGCGTTCACCTATGGATGAACAGACATTTTTAGATTTTTATAAAAATACAATACTATGTGGTTCTAATAATTTGCAATTATTTGTGTGCAAAAAACTAGAAGCAGAGCATAGAATTACATTTGAAGAGCAAGTTAATATTGACGACAAATCAGATACAATGTTTTTTGAATCAAAGAGGGATTATAAGGGCATAATTTCTAAAACCGCTGTTTCTATGTCGTTTGTAGATTTTTATGAAGAACTGGAATTTAAAAAATTATATAAATATTCAGTACCATTTTTCTTTGAACTTGAGAATGAAAGAACTATTGACGATATATTGGTCGAAAAGGGAATTGTTTTCTTTGATAAAGAGAAGTTCACAACGGATTATGTGATAGATAAATCCTTAAAAGAAGCTAAACCAATGGCTTTAAAGGTTGATGGTAAGTATTTTATAAAGTTTGTACTACAAAAAGCATATGTTCAGCCAGAGTCATATGAGCAGATTGGTTATAGGTATCCGATTGTCATAGTTATTAATCCAGCTATCAATGTTTTGGAAATACGTTATGATTCATTGAGGTATAGTTTTGGCGAGCAGATAGACAGAGACGCTTATTCTAAAATTGTTACTGCTTGCATAGATTGGATTAAATGTAATATTACTGCTAAGTTATTTTGTTGTAAACATACTGATACAATAAAAATCATTAATGATACTCAAAATACAGACGTTCGTATGTATAAGCAGATGATGGAACTTAGTGATGGTGGTTCAGCTGAATTGACAGCATCAGAAGGTGCAGACTATGTCCTACCATTTATAGGCGAATTGCGAGAATTAATAGATGAAAACGAAGAATTGTTTAATGAAGCAGATGAAGTTAAAAAAATCTTGTTACAGTATTTAAATGAAAAAGAAGCAACAGCTAGTTATCCGTATATATACGTTAAATGGGTAAAACCAGTTGAGACGCAAAGTTATATAGTAAAGATTACATTTGATTATTTTAATGGAAAATATACTTTGCTACAGCATATAACAGGAAAATGTAATGATTTAGGAATGGGGCGAATGAATGATGCAATCGAATATCTTTCAAACAGTGGCTCCTTTGTTAAGGGAGAAACAATTTAATATTGATTTAGATGCATTCTTAGAATTTATGAAGCAGTACCATTCTAATGATTGGATTTATCCAGATGCGATTCATAGAGAACTAGGAATGGATTTAAAGGTTGTTTATGAAATATTGGAGATGTGTGTAGACAATAATATTGTTGAACAGTATTTGAATATCTATTGTCCAACTTGTCAAAGATTTACTGGCAACATATATAAAACAGCTTTAGAGATTCCAGAATTTGTCAATTGTGTACATTGTGATACTGAAATCGCTAATCCGTTACAGCATGCAATTATAATATATAAGGTGCTATAATTGGATTCAGAAGAAAAGCGTTTTAAAGAAGCTGAGCAAGCTATACAACAGTCAGGGTACACATTGACTGATTTGCTAAATGCGTCTAGTAGATATAATTCAACATTGCTGATGATGAGCAATGTTGATATTTCTAAATATAGAGATCTTTATGATGCTATTGAAAATGGCGGATTAACAAAGGGAGAAAAAGGGAAAAAACTAGAAGAATTATCGACGTTATTATTTAAAAAAAGCGTAGAAAATCTTTTTGAGGTATATAATAATTGTCGAACTAGTACAAATGAAATTGACTTGCTTATTAGATGGACTGAAGCGGCAAGACTTTCTGGAATAAGTGGAGCTTTTCCTTGTTTTAATGAATCATTTTTGTGTGAATGCAAAAATTATAAGGGTAAGGTTGGAGTTACTTATGTTGGAAAATTCAGTTCTCTTATGGCTGTTACGAACACAGAATTTGGTGTAATGGTTTCTTGGGATGGTGTGACTGGCAGAAGTAAATGGAGCGATTCTTTGGGCTTGATAAAAAAGATAGCACTCGGTGAAAAAAGATATATTATTGTTTTGGATAAATATGATTTAAAGAAGATATATAATAAAGAAAAAAGTCTTTTTTCACTAGTGTATGATAAATTTACGGCCTTAAAGTATGAGATTGATTACAGTAAATACATAGAAAAACATGAAGCAGAAATAAGCATGGTAGGAGAAGGTTGAGATATACCTTCTCTTTTTTTTACCCAAAACTTTTAAGTTATGATAACATTTGGCTTAATACGATATATAAAGGATTTGAACGGCGTCAAAACATATATTCAGTGATAAGAGTAATTTGAAGGTAGAAATCCCTTTTTTATGTTTAAAATTAAAGGAGGGACAGAAAAAATGATTTATGGTTATGTAAGAGTGAGTACAAAGGGACAAGCTAAAGATGGTAATTCATTAGTGGCACAGGAAACGGCGCTAAAAGATGCAGTAACTACAGTTATATATTCCGATGTTTTTACAGAAACTAGAACCTATAGGCCTCAGTTAGATGAATTATTGTCTATGTTATCTAGTGGAGATATCATAGTGGTTACGAAGTTAGATCGCGTTGTAAGATCTGCTAATCAGGGGATGGAACTAATACAAGCATTATTTAAAAATGGGGATGATGGATAATACACCAACAGAAAGACTTATTCATAATGTTATGCAGGCATTTGCTGAGTTTGAAAGAGATATGATTATAGAAAAAACTCAGGAAGGAAAGAATATTACTAAAATGAATGAAGGTTTTCGAGAAGGTAGCCCAGAAGTTTAGTAATGCGCGCTTCCTTTTGTACATTTAAATAGTATCATTTACAATTACATTGTTACATAGCCCCAAAAAATGGAAAAACATATGATGAATAAAAATCAAAAAAGAAGTTCAATGAGGTTGAATGCAACATTCGATGAAGTTCTTGAGGTACTTGAGCCAGATGAATTGCTTGAACATTTAGAATGGTTTCAAAATCAAATTGAATTTGCAATACAGATTGTAGAAAAATATGATGATAGAAAAATAAGCAGAAAGAAAAAGGTTTCAACAATATTAGAAGAATTATAGTGGCTCCATTTTGGCTCTAAAAATTTTAGACGAGGTACACAAAAATGCAAAATGAGATGAATATGATGTAAATGTCAACATTGAAATGTATAAAACTTACATTCCTATGCTAGCATTTACAGCAAGATGTCCTGATAAAACATATATAGGGTATTGGCATTTACTCTTTGGAAATATTATTGAATTTTTGAATAAGTACGAGATTAGTGTTGATTATTTGAAACTGTATAGTATTTTTAATAACTTCCTTGATGTTTCGTTGATTTGGCATGAAACGTAAAATGAGTAACTATATAAACAAAAAACAAAAAAATGATTCTGGATAAAAGCTGAGGAGGTGTACTTTTGACAAAATGCTATTTTTCTAATCTTCAAGCAATTACTATTTCAGAGTTGAGAATGGCACAAAAAAATGTGTGCATAGCAGTTGCTTGGATTAATTTTGAAGTATATTACCCTATATTCTCTGAACTGCTCTCACGTGGAGTTAGTGTTCAGATTATTGTAAATAATGATAGTAATAATGCTCGGTATAAGTGTCAGATTGATAGTCTAATTTGCTTAGGCGCAAGAGTTATTATGATTAATACAAGCGGAACGATGCATCATAAATTTTGTGTTATAGATGAGGTGAGGTGTTTATTTGGCTCTTACAATTGGACAATAAATGCTGAATTGAGAAATATAGAAGACTTGAATATTTGTGATGAACCTCAACTTGTTTATAATTATTTACAAGAATTTATTGCATTAAGAGAACTTTCAAAAACTGATCTTAAATTATTAAGAAATCCCGCTAAATGTCATCTCTGTGGGAATCCTAAAATGAATATTCTTATTATTGAACAGGATGGAAATTATCAGACTAAGGTACAAATAATGGAATTGTGTGGTTGTGGATACCACTGGTGCGATCCAGAGTACTATGACATCTCAGTATATAGTAATTATATTGGCATTATTGAAAAATATGAAAATGACATAGAATATTTCAACCAATACAACGATGAAAGATTCTTAGAAGAAATAAAAGCTAAAATGGATTTTGAGATAGCTATGTATTGGTCAACGGTTAGGTATAATAGATTTGGTTTTGTGATTATTCATGCTGTAGGAATGCCAGGTTTTAGGATGTGTGGACGACATGATGAGGAGTACTTTTATCATATGGTTTGGAAGGAGAGAGAAATTGAAAACTTTATTCCGGATGAAATACCAAGAAATGAAAATATGTAATCAGATATTGGGACAAGATAATGCTCTGCCATCGAAAAAATGGTAGAAAAAATTGTTAGACCTATCTTGACATATGCTGATGAAGCACACCATGTTCCAGCTGATACATATCAGAAGATAATGAAGCACTTTACACCTAAGCTATGGATTGGAATGACTGCTACACCTGATAAGAGAGATGATAATGTGGAAGGTCGAAATGTGTATGAGCTCTTTAATTATCAGATAGCATATGAGATTCGTTTGCAGCAGGCAATGGAAGAGAATTTGCTCTGCCCATTCCATTACTTTGGCATTATAGATTTGGCTATTATCGGAGATGACGAGGAAGCAAACCGTGATTTTTCAATGCTTACAAGTGATGAGCGTGTAAATCATATTATTACGCAAGCGGACTATTATGGATATAGTGGAGATAAGGTAAAAGGGTTAATTTTCTGTAGCAGTATAAAAGAAACAGAAGAGTTATCTGCTAAATTCAATCAGATAACAAATCTTGCGACTGGAAAAATGTATAGAACAATCGCGCTTAATGGTAGTGCATCTGAGCAGGTGAGGCAGGATGCCTTTGAACGTTTGGCAATGAATGAAGATGAAGCAGCCTTTAGATTGTATTTTCTCTGTAGAAATATTAAATGAAGGTTGGGAGTTTCATGGTGTAAAAATTGAAGAAGATGAAACGCCACAGGAAGCGTTGAAACGTGAGATTATGGGAGGATTAGACACAGAAATTTCAGTAGGTGAATTGATAGATACTGTAGAATATGATTATCCGACATTCCATTTGTCAATGGACTGCTTCTGGTGTAAAATTGTGAGAGGCGATTTGGCGCTCAAGGAGCATGAAGCTGCTAAGTGGTTTAAAAAGTCTGAACTAGATAGTGTGGATTGGTTGCCTGCAGATATTGGAGCTATTAGTGCGATAAAAAATGGAAGGGAAATGTAGTAATAGAAAGATTATTATACACATAAGATAAAATGAATAAGAATAAGAATATGGAAGATGCGATAAATATCATTTTTGCAAATAGAGAAGAATATGATCAAAAACGATATATTCCTCGTGATAGATATGAAGTTGAATTAAAAAGAGCAATCGATAGATATAGATATGTTTTTATAACAGGTGAAAGTGGTAGTGGTAAGACATGGTTGGCAGATTACTATTTGTCTAGTACGAGGGGGAAGAATGATTATATTAATTTAGCAGAGGTTGGATTGGCAGGTAGTTTGATAGAATACTTAAAAAAGACTAAGCCTGAGATCAAGACAGAAGAAACATCATCTATGGAAGCAGGAGCTAATATTTCGTTCATATCAGGAGCAGGAGGCGTGACATCAACATATCAAATTAATAATGATTTTTTATGGGATTTTATAAAATCAAATAAAAATCGTATTATAGTTTTAGATAATTTTGAAAGTATTATAGGAAAGCAGAAAGTATTGGAGGATATAAGTTGTTTAATAACACTTGCAGATGATCCTAGAATGATAGAATATAATCCTAAATTTTTGATAATAGGAGCATTGCGAGATGTAGTTAAATATTTTCAAACGATGCCCAATTATCAAACAATTGCTAATAGAGTTAGAACCGTTCCAATCAAGGGATTTACTGACTCGGAAACGGTTGAGTTTGTTAGAAAGGGATTAATCGAATGTGGATTTTCCTCAACTACAATGAACGAATTAGCAAATGAAATCTATAAGCTTACGGGAGGCTTGCCTCAAGCGGTTAATGAATTATGTTATGATATAGCCATTTCGCATTTTGATAGAAATGAATCTGAAATAGTTGCGTCAAGTGAAATTGTATATAACGCAGAATTAAAATGGATATTTGAAAGAATGGTAGGAGAATATTCTGTAGTCAACGGATATTTTCTTGAGAATATCAATAGTAATCCACTACTTAACAATATCCTCTATTTATTAGGTGAATTTGAACTTCGTGAGTTTTCTGTGTCACAAATATGTGCAAAAATGGATATGTTGATGATGGAAGTTAAAGGAACACTTTCACAAAAAAAGGTGAGAGATTACCTAGATAAATTGTCAGACGAGCAAGAAAACAGAAATATTTTAATCAAAACAAATGCTGATGGATATAAAATTAAATCATACAAGACAAAAGCTTGTATCTCGATGGTATTATATGTTAAGGATAATCAAGTGAAATGTGTAGATAACATGGATGAGATGTAACTAATAAAGCTATGATTCATATATTAGTATTTGGAGTTGAATGTTAGTTGATTGTAAATTCGAATTACCTAAATGATAGTATGCTGTGCAACATAGAAGATTTGCGAACATATAAATCTTACAATATTATCAGCATATCTGTGTGTAAAAAGTAGATTGCATTGTTTAGGATGCGTAGTTTACATAATATTGAAATTAATTTTGCAATGAGTACCAGTGGTCCACTGGACCATAACTTCATAAAGTACAATTAACAGAGATCGCTTCTGGTCCATTTTGGATCGGAAGCGGTCTTTATCTAAGCTTATTTTTGCTGAAATAGTATCTGGAACGTAAGCGCTTAATATTCCGCGCTGCCTAAATTAAAAATGGCATCCGTAAGGATGCCAGATAATGGAGCATTTCACTCCGTATTATAGTTCGCATGCTTTTCGAGTTTCATTGCTCCAAGGAGCAAGACGCTCAAAGTCATCATCTGACATATCAGCACTCGGACGATTATCAAGTAAATACGTAAGGTATTTCAAAGGATCTATATCATTGGCTTTAGCTGACTCTACAAGAGAATAAATCTTCATGCTTGCATCAGCTCCATCCTGACTATCAGAGAAAAGCCAGTTTTTTCGACCTACTACTATAGGTCGGATTGTGTTTTCGCTTAAGTTATTGCTTAAGCTACAGGCTCCATCTTTAAGATAGTTCTTCAAGTATGGTCGGCAGCCATTTGTATAGTTTATAGCTTTAATGATTGAGTCTCCTGTTTTAGGAGATAAGCCATCAAGCCACGCCAAAAAAGGCATCTATCACAGGCTCTTGATCCTTGAGACGACGCTTATAGGTCTGTTTGATTGAAAGTCCTTTTTCAATGTACTTTCGTTCATACTCAAACAGCTTATCGCAGTATAGAAGTCCTTGAACAGCAGGATGTGTAAAATCCTTTTCATGACCTTTAGGTATAGCACGTAACCAGTAGCGTCTGATATGTGCCCAGCAGGCACAGCGGTTAGCTGAAGGTACTTTGTTGTAGCCTTTGTAATATTCATACCCCTTTTAGATTATTAAATTAAAAAAGAGAAATAATATAATTGACGTTGTTTGCTTACGACATTATAATAAAGTCGTAAGCAAAGTCGTAAGTAAATCGTAAGAAGTTATGGAGGCATATTATGGCAATTCCAATCACCATAGATAAGCTATTGAATGAAAATATTGTAGAATGGGCGAGAATTGAATTTAAAGAAGGATGGAATCCTGAAACCACACTAAAAACAATTAGTGCATTTGCCAATGATATTGATAATTGGGGTGGTGGATACATTGTTATTGGTGCTGAAGAAAAAGATGGTAAAGTAGTTAGACCGGTAAAAGGTATTGATCCTAATTCTGCTGATAAGATACAAAAGGAGTTGCTTAGATATTGTAAATATTTAAAACCAGTTTATCTTCCACAGACGGAACCAGTATTTTTTGATGGGAAAATGCTTCTATTGGTATGGTGTCCAGGGGGATATGAAAGACCATATGCTTGTCCAAAAGCTCCTGACTCAAAAAATAGTGAAAAAATATATTATATTAGAAAATTATCTAGTACGATTGAAGCTACCGATATAGATGTAAAAGAATTGATGTCGTTGACCCATAATATTCCTTTTGATGACAGGATAAACCCAAAGGCTGAGATGAAAGACTTAAAATATCCGATTATAAAAAATTACCTTCAGAATGTGGGAAGTAGCTTACTTAATGAAATAGATAATTTGGATACAGAACAGTTAGCAAGGAATTTGAGGATAGCAGATGGACCTTCTGAATATTACAAACCACTGAATGTTGGGCTTTTGTTTTTCAATGATCATCCAGAAATCTTCTTTCCGTACAGCCAGATTGAGGTTGTTAATATTCCAGATCCAACAGGTCAG
>JAZQOU010000006.1:0-218635 GCA_045628025.1 Lachnospiraceae bacterium
TAAAGTTCGTAAACTATGGAAAGTCGCTTACAAAACAGGACGTTCATTTACAAAATGGGATTTCTGGTTACAAAATGTGCACTTCATTTACAAAATAGGATTCTCGCGTTACAAACGGGAATCTCGGATTACATTTCATCGCCCCTTAATTGTTTCTCAATTGTTATTTTCAAATAATAATAAATATTTATCATTTTTCGATAAAAATGTGTTGACAAACGAAAAATAATGTATTAATATTCAATTATCGACAAACGATAAACGTGTTGGCCGCACAAAAACAACAATAAATAATAAATCATTGGAGGATTATAAAAATGAAAAAATTAGAAAAAGCTGTAATAGTTATATCAGGAATCTGCGAGGTTTTTATGTGGGTAGGAGCAATTCTTAGTATTGTAATGATAGTCTTATCGTCAATTGGAAGAATAGATTTACTAAAGTATGTTGCGTCAGTTGACTCTACAACAAAGGAGCTCACAATGGGAGGTTTTTCAATCGGGGTTACAGATGCAGCAGGCAATCATGTTTCAGCAACATATGTTATCTTTAGTGTAACAATGCTTTTAACATTTCTTTTAGTTGGAATGATTTGCAGAAATGTTAATCTTATCTTTAAGACTACAGCTGGAAAAACATGGTTTTCACAGGGCAATACACCTTTCCAGCCAGATAATATTAGAATGGTAAGAGAAATCGGCATTTTCTTTATTTTCATTCCTGTTATTCAGTTAATAATGTCAATAATTGCCAGAATAGTAATTCCTTTCGATTATATTGAGGCAAGCGTTGGAATGCAGAATGTATTTGTTGGTTTAGTAGTAATCGCATTATCACAGTACTTTGCATATGGTATGGAATTACAAAATGACATTGACGGATTGGTATAGGTGGACATATGGCAAAAATATTATTAGAATTAGATGTAATGATGGCAAAGAGACATATTTCTTTAAATGACCTGGCAGACAAGGTTGGAATAACAAATGTTAATCTTTCAAAAATAAAGAATAACAAAGTAAATGCTATTCGTTTTTCAACTCTTGAAGGAATATGTGAGGCTTTAGAATGTGAGCCAGGTGATATTTTAAAGCTTGAGAAATAAAAAACAGGAGTAATCAAGTGAAAAAAATTATTCTTACAGGTGGTGGCACAGCTGGACACGTTACACCAAACATAGCCCTGCTTCCTAAATTAAAGGAAGCAGGCTTTGATATTGAATACATTGGCTCTTACAATGGAATTGAAAAGAGGCTTATAGAGGAGCAGGGCATAGTATATCACGGCATATCGTCTGGTAAGCTCAGAAGATATTTTGATATAAAAAACTTTTCGGATCCTTTTAGAGTAAATCATGGCTTTGTGCAGGCAATAGGTCTGATGAAAAAAATAAAGCCAGATGTAGTATTTTCAAAGGGTGGATTTGTTTCTGTACCAGTTGTTCTTGCTGCTAAGGCAACAGGAATTCCTGTAATTATACACGAGTCAGATATGACACCAGGACTGGCTAACAAGATTGCCTTTCAGGGAGCTAGTAAGATATGCTGTAATTTTCCAGAAACGGTGAAGTATCTTCCAGAGGATAAAGCGGTTCTTACAGGCTCACCAATTAGGGCTGAGCTTTTAAAGGGAGATAAGCTAAAGGGCCTAGAGTTCCTGGGATTAGATGAAAATAAGCCTATTATTTTAATAATGGGTGGAAGCATTGGCTCTGTATTTATAAATAATGCGGTAAGGGAAGCACTGGATACGTTGCTTGAAAAGTATTATGTAGTACATCTTTGTGGCAAAGGTAATTTGGATGAAAATCTATATGAAAAGCCAGGATATAAGCAGTATGAATACATTGGTGATGAATTAAAAGATCTGTTTGCCTGCTGTGATATGATGATTTCAAGAGCAGGAGCAAATAGTATTTGTGAAATACTTGCTTTGAATATACCAAATATTCTTATTCCATTATCTGCAGCAGCCAGTCGTGGTGATCAGATATTGAACGCAAAATCTTTTGAGGCTCAGGGTTATTCAATAGTACTTGAGGAAGAGACTCTTACAAAAGATCTTTTAATAGAAAATATTGAAACGTTATCAGCAGATAGAGATAAATATATAGCAGCAATGGCGTCCAGCCTGCAAACAAATGCAGTTGATACTATTGTTGAAATGTTATGTTCATTGGCAAATTGATTAAGAGAAGAAAGTAAAAATTAGTAAAATTTGACAAAATCTAAATAAGACGCTATAATAACCGGGTTGTAACAAATTCGTAACTTATTTTAATTATGCGTAACAATTTGCGCATAAATTGGTAAACCGGAGGAGTTTTATGAGAATAGCGATCAATAAGAGAACTATTGAAAGTTCAATTGTTGCTTTGGCGCTCGTAGTTATTTCATGTGCGGCTTATATTACAAATACGCAGAAGATGGCAAAGTATGAGCCTGAGATTATGGGATATCGTACTGCAGGTGTTGTTTCTGCAGTATATACAATTGAGACAGATGCTTATGAGAATGTAGTTGTTACTGAGGCTGATATACAGCAGGTTTCTGAAGAGCTTGAGGCTGCACAAAAGGCCGAAGAGGCTCAGGCGGAATTAGAAAAAGAACTGGCTACCTGGGAAACCAGACTTATGGCAGATGTTAATGAATACTTATATGTGAGAAGCGAACCATCTAAGGATGGTAAGGTTTTAGGGAAGCTCCGCAAGGGTGATGTCGCAGTAGTCATGGATGAAACAGGTGACTGGTATCAGATTTCTTCAGGAAATTTAGAGGGATATGTGTCAGCTGATTATAGTGTGGTAGGTGATGAAGCACTTGCCTATGCACATGAGAATTGTACAATCTATGCGACTAGTTTAGAAAAAGGTCTTAGAGTCAGAAGTGAAGCAGACACAGAATCTGCTGTATATAAGACTATGGGCAAGGGCGATCGCATAGAGGTTGATGTAGAAGAAAATGATGTAGACGGTTGGGTTGCAGTAAAGTATGCAGGTAAAACCGGTTATGTAAAGGAAGAATTCGTAAAGGTTGGCTTAGACCTGGGCGAAGGAATCACTGTAGAAGAGGAAAAGAAGGCCTTAGAAGAAGCTAAGGCTATGGCAAAGCAGACCACACAGATTACAACAGAGCAAAAGGCAGCTGTAACGGCAACATATGACGATGTTACTATATTAGGAGCATTGATTCAGCTAGAGTCAGGTCATGAGTGCTACGAAGGACAGGTAGCTGTTGGTGCTGTATGTATGAACAGATTACGCTCAGGCAGATATGGTGGAAATATTGCCGATGTTATTTATGCAAAGGGTCAGTTCCCAGCTACAGCTAAAAGAGTTGCAAGCGTTGCTGCAAATGGTGTAAAGCCATCTTGTCTTCAGGCAGCACAGGAAGCATTTAATGGTGTAGATAATACTGGTGGAGCAACTCACTTCATTACCATAAGAAGCGGACACGGCGGACTTGTTATTGGTAATCATGTGTTCTACTAGATGATATGATAATTGAGTTTATGCAGCGGTTTATGTAGTTAGAATTTTAATACGTATTGTAGAGAGTATATTAAGAGGCGACATTTATGTCGTCTCTTTGTGATTATATGATTGTTGCATATTTTTACTGATAAAAAGAAATATAAGCATATATGACCTAATATATGATATTATAGATGGGTATAGATAATTATTGGGAGAACATTTTAGATTATACTTATGATAAGCAATAAGTCACAGGGAGGTTCTGATTATGAAGAAAAAGCTATATAAAAGTAGAACAGACAGAAAGATTTGTGGTGTATGCGGAGGCCTAGCAGATTATTTCGATATAGATCCAACTATTATTAGATTAATCTGGGTTGCACTTTTGTTTGCTGCTGGTACAGGAGTGCTTGCGTATTTTGTAGCGGCAATTGTTATGGATGATGAGCCTGATATTATAGATACTTATTAAAAACATATATTTAGGCAGAATGACATAAATATATTTATTGAAAATATTTAAAATGGGAGCAGATACGATGGACCTTAAAGGAAGAAACTTTTTAAAGCTGATGGATTACACACCAGAAGAGATTAATTATCTGATTGATTTGTCAGCACAATTAAAAGAAGAAAAGAAAAAAGGGATTAGTCAAAAATCGTACATGGCAGGAAAAAATGTTGCATTGATTTTTGAAAAAACATCGACAAGAACTCGTTGTTCCTTTGAGGTGGCTTGCTATGATATGGGGGCACAGGTGACATACCTTGACCCATCAGGAAGCCAGATAGGAAAAAAGGAATCTATTGCTGATACAGCAAGGGTTCTCGGAAGAATGTTTGATGGTATAGAGTATAGAGGCTATGGACAGGAAATAGTAGAGGAGCTTGCTGAATATGCAGGTGTACCTGTGTGGAATGGACTTACCAATGAATTCCATCCTACTCAGATGATAGCAGACATGCTGACTATTAAAGAGCATCTTGGCAGATTAAAAGGCGTCAAGTTTGTATATATGGGTGATGCCAGATACAATATGGGCAATTCTTTGATGATTACATGCGCAAAGCTTGGAATGGATTTTGTCGCATGCACAAATAAAGAGTATTTCCCAGAGCAAAAGCTCGTAGATTATGCAATGAGCGTTGCTAAGGAAACAGGCGCAAGCATTACACTTACAGAGTCTGTTGAAGAAGGCTGTAAGGATGCAGATGTAATATACACTGATGTATGGGTTTCTATGGGAGAGCCTGATGAAGTGTGGGAGAAGAGAATTAATGATTTGATGCCATATCAGGTCAATATGAAGGCTCTTTCTTACGCAAAAGATGATGTACTGTTCATGCATTGTTTGCCAGCATTCCATGATCTTAAAACTGTAATAGGACGTCAGATACATGATAAGTTTGGCCTTGAATGTATGGAAGTTACAGATGAAGTATTTGAAAGTAAGCATTCCATTGTGTTTGACGAGGCAGAGAACAGAATGCATTCAATAAAGGCCATTATGTACGCTACAATAGGGAATGAAAAGTAGGGGACTGTATGTTTGAAGAGGATGTAACGCTTTGTGGAGCTAGCTGTTATACAAAAAAATTTTTCTTGAATGAAGATTTTCAGGGACTTCCACAGGCTATAAAGGATGAGTTAAAAATAATGTGTGTACTTTACACAGAGGATGTAGGAGGCACTATTCAGCTGATTTATAATGATGATGGAGAGCTTAGAATAGAAGTTGACGCCAAAGAGGATGACATATTATTTGACGAAATTGGCTCAGCCTTAAAGGTAAAGCAGATGCAAAGAGAAAAAACAGATTTGTTTGAATCTTTAGAAATGTTTTATAAGGTGTTTTATCTTGGAGAAGACTTTGAAGAGTAAAGGATTATTCGAGAAAAGCGCTTGCAAGGAGAAGATATGTTACTTACGCTTGATGTTGGAAACACTAATATTACAATAGGTGTATTTGACGGGGATGAAATGGTAGGACCATTTCGTGTTACTACAAAGATTAATCGTACATCGGATGAATTCGGTGTAGCGATTGCTGAAATATTAAATTATAACGGAGTAAAGACAACGGATATCGATGACTGTATTATTGCATCAGTTGTTCCTGCTACTATGCATTCATTGACAAATGCTGTTATAAAATATTTTTCATGTACACCAATTATTGTAGGTGCAGGAATAAAAACAGGAATCAGAATAGCTGTAGAAAACCCAAAGCAGGTAGGTGCTGACAGAATAGTTGATGCAGTTGGAGCTTATGAGCTTTATGGTGGACCTGTTATTGTTATTGATTTTGGAACAGCTACTACATATGATTTTGTAGATGCTGAAGGCGCATTTTTGTATGGTGTAACAGCTCCGGGAATCAGAATAAGTGCGAGGGCTCTTTGGGAGGATGCTGCAAAGCTTCCTGAGATAGAGATTATAAAGCCAAAGAGTATTCTTGCAAGAGAAACTATATCGTCTATGCAGGCTGGTCTTATTTATGGTCAGATAGGCCAGACAGAGTACATTATTAAAAATATGATCAGTGAAAGTAAGGCCGATAGAGTAAAGGTTGTTGCAACAGGCGGCCTTGGTAAGCTTATATCAAATGAAACAGACATGATAGATATATATGATCCAAATCTTACGTTGAAGGGCATGAAATATATATACGAAAAGAATTGTTAGTATAAAAAATAGAAAACTATTCAGGATAATATAGTGATAGAAAAGCTTTTGATAGGGGATGTGGCCCTTGAAAATAATTTAATACTAGCACCGATGGCAGGCGTATGCGACCTGCCATTTCGTTTGTTATGTAAGGAACAGGGTGCAGCTCTTTGCTGTATGGAAATGGTTAGTGCAAAGGGTATTTATTATAACAATAAAAATACAGAGCAGCTTCTTACAGTAGACGAGAGAGAAAGACCGGTTTCTTTGCAGCTATTTGGTTCAGATCCATATATTATGAGTGAGATGGCAAAAAAGATCGAGCATAGAAATTTTGATATACTTGATATTAATATGGGTTGTCCTGTGCCAAAGGTTGTTAATAATGGTGAAGGCTCTGCATTGATGAAAAATCCGACACTTGTTGGAGAAATAGTTGAGGCGGTGTCAGGTGCAATAAAAAAGCCAGTGACGGTGAAGATTCGAAAAGGCTTTGATGACGAGCATGTAAATGCTGTTGAGATAGCACATATTGCACAGGAGTCTGGAGCGGCAGCTGTGGCGGTCCATGGCAGAACAAGGGAACAGTACTACGCTGGAAAAGCAGACTGGGACATCATAAGGCAAGTGAAGGACGCTTTAACGATTCCTGTTATTGGAAACGGAGATATACTTGATGCAAAAGATGTTATTGCAATGAAAGAACAAACCGGCTGTGATGGATTCATGATAGGAAGAGGTGCCCAGGGAAATCCGTGGATTTTCAATCAAATACTTACCTATTTTGAAACGGGCGAACTGATTGGGAAACCATCGCTTGAGGAAATGATACCTGTTATGCTAAGGCACGCCAGGATGCAGATAGAGTTCAAGGGTGAGTACACGGGGATACGCGAGATGAGAAAACATGCAGCCTGGTATACAGCAGGCTATCATGGAGCGAGTAAGCTAAGGGGCAGGATAAATGAAGTGGAAAGCATTGATGATTTAGAAAGATTGTTTTCTGGATTGGTTTAACCTGTAGTAGAAATAAAATAAATGACATGAAACAGAGCATAAATACAGTATGTTCTGTTTTTTTATATAAGGATTTGTGGTATAATCTCAAGGATTATGGAGTTTTGTGCTCTGTAGGATTAATAGAATACATTTTTTTAATAATATTTTTATTTTAAAGGAGAGAATAATGAGTAAAACAGCGCTTATCACTGGTATTACAGGACAGGACGGAAGCTACCTTGCAGAGTTTCTTTTAGAGAAGGGCTATGAGGTACACGGTATCGTTAGAAGAGCTTCAATTTCTAACACAGCAAGAATTGATCATCTTATTGCAGCTAACTCAATAAAGCTTCACGATGGTGATATGACAGATGCAAATGGTCTTATCAGATTGATAGGTGAGATTAAGCCTGATGAAATATATAATTTGGCAGCACAGTCACATGTAGGTGTCAGCTTTGATGCACCTATTTATTCAGGTGATGTAGATGCGCTTGGCGTTCTTAGAATACTTGACGCAGTGCATACACTTGGCATGGATAAGACATGTAGAATATATCAGGCATCAACTTCTGAGCTTTATGGTCAGGTAGAAGAAGTTCCTCAGAACGAAAATACACCTTTCCACCCATTTAGCCCTTATGCTGTTGCAAAGCAGTACGGTTTTTGGATGATGAGAGAATACAGAGATGCTTACGGACAGTTTGCAGCAAATGGTATTCTTTTCAATCACGAGTCTGAGCGAAGAGGAGAGACATTTGTTACTAGAAAGATTACTCTTGCAGCAGGTCGTATTGCAGAGGGTCTTCAGGATTGCTTATATCTTGGAAACCTTGATTCTAAGCGTGACTGGGGATATGCAAAGGACTATGTTGAGTGCATGTGGTTGATTTTACAGCAGGATGAGCCAGATGATTACGTTATTGCAACAGGTGTTCAGCATACAGTTAGAGAGTTTGCAGAGCTTGCATTCAAGCATGTAGGAATAGATGTTGAATGGCAGGGAACAGGTGTAGATGAAAAGGGTATTAATAAGGCAAACGGTCAGGTCGTTGTTGCTGTTAGCCCAGATTTCTACAGACCTACAGATGTAGTTGATCTTTGGGGTGATCCTACAAAGGCTAAGACAAAGCTTGGCTGGAACCCACAGAAAACAAGCTATGAGGATTTGGTTAGAATCATGGCTGAGCATGATCACGAGTTAGCAAAGCAGCAGAAGGCACTTAATAAATAATATATGTCTGAGGTTAAAATAAATAATCAGATAAAAAAATACATGTGCATCATTACAGTCGTAGCAATCGTTACATTTCTTAGATTCTACGACTGTATTTGCACAAATTATAATACGACATTACTTGCTTTTTCATATAAGTATGGCTTTATTTCAAGAGGTCTTATAGGAACGATTTATCAGAGCATAGACAGCATTTTACCAGTAGATATGATGACATATGCCATGGCCATGCGATTTACTGAGGTAGTGACAGTAGTATTTTTATTGATAATACTTCTTAGTGTCTATTATCTTTTGAAGAAATCGAGTCCAGACATGCAAAGAAGCATTTTTTTTGTTTGTTTGCTCTTAGTCATAATGTTGTCAGCATCTTTTGCTTCAAAGTACAATTTTGGCAGAATTGACTTATATATGATTATAATGAGCCTTTTTGCCATGATACTTATAATGGAAGAAAAAGCTCTTGTATTAGTTTTGCCACTTATGGCGCTTGGTGTAATGTTTCACCAGGGCTATGTTTTTATGTATGCCAATATTCCTCTTGCATTACTCTTTTACAAGGCTTTTAAATCAGAAAAAAAGCAAAAGTTTTATAGAGCACTACTAGTAGCTGCTATTGTTACAGTATCTGTTTTATTTTTATGGTTTCAGCTAAAGTCTCATTCTGGTGATATGGAGATTTTTGACGAGGTTATAACAAATGCCACAGCTGTATCATATGAAGCAGATCCACACGAGGATTTAGTAAGAGCAGAGATATTAGGCGTAGATCTGACCGAAGAGGAAAGAAAATATTTTGCTTTTGAAAGAAAGCAACTTATATGGACAGCTATTTTCTTTGCACCATACATAGCTTTTATAGCAGGATTTTTTGCTAAAGTGGTTAAGGCATGTGACAACAAAATAGATAAGGCAATGTACTCTCTGATAGCTATTGGAGCTGCGACTATGATTCCAGATTTTATGATGAAAATCGATTATGGACGATGGGTAATGGCTGTGATGGTTTATTACTATGTAGTAATAATGGCTTTAATAGTTATGAAAGATAAGGCTGTTATCTATGCAGCTAATCAGCAAAGAGAAGTAATAAAAAACAAGCCATATTTTGGCTTACTATTGGCATATCCACTTTTATTTTTGCCATGTCAGGATGTCGTAATATTTAATACAATAGATAAGTTTTTAATTTTGTTTAATATTAATTAGATTGACAGTATTGATTATAAATCAGACTACAAGGTGCTTTGTATATTTGAAAAAGATAGATTAAATATTAATAATGGTTTTTGATAGTATGGAAAACAGATTAGAAAAGAACAACAGAATAAGATTTATAATTCTGATGATAGCTATATCTTTTGTGCTGTTTTTCAGAACCTATGATGGGCTTGTTATTTCGTATAATTCGAGCCTTATGGCCTTGTCATACAAATATGGATTTATATCAAGAGGCCTGTTTGGTTCTATATATCTGTTGCTTGATAGTATCTTGCCGTTTGATTTAATGACATATTCAAATCTTAAGCTGTTCTTTTTGCTTTTTACAATTTGTTTTTTTGCATTTTTTATTTATTTTGCAAATAAGTGCTTGAAAAAAGGTCCAAAGATACAGCAGCTTATTATATTATTTTATCTTGTTTTTTTAGTTACTTTCTTTTCCTGCTCACACAATTTTGGACGAGTCGACATATGTATGTGTGCTATAGCTATGTTGTCAGCTTTATTGATTATTGAGGAAAAGTGCGTATGGCTTTGTATTCCTTTATCGGCTATAGCGGTAATGTTTCATCAGGGCTATGTGTTCATGTATTTTAATGTGACTTTGGCCTTGCTTTTGTACAGGGCTATGACTTATGCAAAGAATTCAAAGAATGATGAGACAGATAATATAAAGTTCAAAAAGTACTTAATAATATTAGTTTTAAGCTTTGTTGTTGGATCAGTGTTCTTTTTGTATTTTGAATTATTCTCACATTCAAATGGTCAGGCTCATTATGATGAAGTTGTAGAAAAAGCATTGCTGCTAGGTCATGAGGATGAGGGCTATCATGAGGGATTGATTCAGCATGAAATATTAGGAATTGATCCAGCAGATTCAGAGCTGGAATATAGATTAAAAAACAGGGTAGAGTTTCCAATATTTGTTTTGTTTTTTAGTCCATATATTTTGATTGTGGTACGTTTGTTTAAGGGACTGATTTCGAATTCTAAGGAAAAGATAGATAGATATAAGTACATGCTGCTTGCAGCAGGCTCGCTTACAATATTGCCTAATATGCTATTAAAGTGCGATTATGCCAGATGGGTGTTTGCGATAATGACCTATTATGTGCTGACAATAATAGCGCTGCTTGTAATGGGTGATGAAGGAGCTGAAAGAGAGCTTACAGTCATAGGTAAGGATTTAAAGTCAAAGCCATATTTGGCAGTTTTGTTTGCTCTTCCAATTTTGTTTACACCATTTTGGGATGTAAATATTTGCAGGGTGTCTGCACATATGGGTGGAGACTTGAATAAGTGGTTGTTCCATTTATGGCAGGACCCATGGTAGATATGACTATGAGCTGATGGGCAGTGGTTAAAATATTAATGCGTAAAACGCCAATGGTGTTAAAAGGACCATAAGTGATGGATAATGATATAGGCAGGAACACGATTAGTAGATGAAAGAAAAAATGTTATCAAAAGAAAATAAGGTTTTTATACTGGCTATGATAGGCATGGCCTTTTTGTGTTACCTGTATTTTGTCGATGATAACATGACATATTTCAATTCTACTCTGTATGCGTTTTCGTATGATTATGGCTTTATACCAAGAGCCTTTATGGGAAGCATTTTTCAGCTTGTAAATGCTATCGTGCCATTTGATTTGATGAATTATAACGGAATATACCTGTTTAGCCAGATAGGTACTTTTCTGTTTTATATATTTACATTTTTGTTTTTTATATCTGTTTTGAAAAAGACAGATAAAGACAGTCAGCATACATCAAGATTATTAATGGTATTCTTTGGAGTATTTACGTTTCCGATGTTTATTACTTCTGAGAATTTTGGAAGAATAGATATCTACTTTTTTATATTAATATATGTTTCATTAATGCTAATTATAAATAATAAGGCGGAATGGCTGATAGTTCCAATTATTATAGTTTGCATGTGTATACATGAAGGCTTTACCTTCACTTCAGCAAATATCATACTCGTGTTGCTTTTTTACAAAGCGCTGACAGATGGAGAAAAGATAAATAAAAAATACATGAGTTTGTTTTTGATATGCTTTGCAATAGTGAGCGTTCTATTTGTATACTTCGAGTTTTTGAGCAAATTTGATGGAACAACAACAGAAGTGGAACAAATCATTAGAAATGCAAAGCTGTTATCAAGAAGTGGGAAAAAATATAACGAGACAATTATTAATCACGAGCTTTTAGGCATGGATGTCTTTGAGAGCGAGAGGGCATATCATATATGCAATTATCAGGAAACACCGGTGTTTTTAGCTTTATTTTTTCCATATATTCTTATAGCTTTCTCATTTTTCAAAAGATTACTTTCTAAGGTAAAAGGAAAAGAATTTGTAGCATATTTATTTGTTGTTATTGGACCACTTACTATGGTGCCAGACTTAATACTAAAGGTTGATTATGGTAGATATGCTCATTTTACGTTCTTTTACTATATAGCAATTGTGCTGGTATTGATTGCATTAAAGGATCAAAAAGTAATTGATGCCATGAGGGGAACAACGGAGGCTGTAAAGAAAAAGCTTGCCATACCATATTTATTAATAGCATATCCAATGATATTTATGCCATTTTCAGACTGGTATATTTCTGATGTTTCACTTGCTATTATGGATGCGATAAAGCTTTTCGTTAGAACTATTTTTTAGTTTTTAAAGCGAGGCTGATCAAATGATAGGGGAGAGTAATTGATGTCTCAGATAAAAAAGAGAAATGTAGCAATTGATTATGCCAGAGGCGTAGGCATTATACTTGTAATATTTGATCATATAAATGTTGCTGGGGGTTTATCTGACTGGAGAATGCTTATCAATTCCTTTTACATGCCAATGTTTGTAATTATATCAGGCTATTGTTTTAAGGATGCACCCTTAAAGGATACATTTATATCGAGGACAAAGAGACTGCTATTGCCATATGTTTATTATCAAATATTTGCAATAACGGTTGGTGCAATAAAAGACTTATTAGTATTAAAAAGGGGACTATCAGTTTTTATACAGGACTATAAGACAGGCTTTGTAGATTTGCTGATAGGAAGAAATATATGGGTATTATATTTTCTTTTAATGCTATATTTATCCACGATGTTTTTTGCAATAATTCAGCGGGCAGCCAGAGATAATGTTTATATCAGATGGGGGCTTGTTCTTATATTTACAACAATAGGAAGAATAATACCTATGTATTACACCTGGGTGCCATGGTATCTTGACCTGGGATTTATCACAGTATTCTTCTTTGCTGTGGGCTATGAGTATAAGCATAGGGAGACTTCTATAGATAAAAAGACAACGGTAGTCGCATTTTTGCTTTGCCTAATATTTTGGCTAACAGCAGTGTTTAAGATGGATATATTCTTTGTGTTGGCATTACGAGGCTATGACAGATTTCCACTATGCTTTATCTCGGCAGTATGCGGAAGCTATGTTGTGATAAAGCTATGTAAGCTAATAGATTATATTCCTGTTGTTAAATCATTTATAAAGTTTTGCGGTCTTAACACATTATTATTTATGTGTATTAATAATGTGATTGTAAGATTTATTGATTGGGATAGCATATGTATGCATATACCTTTCTTTATTCAGGCAATATTACAGATAGTGTTTATTTCGGCAGTTACTATCTTATGGAACAAGTTTAAGATTGGCGTGAAGGCATTAAAAAAAGCTTAAAGTAATTAAGATGAAGGTATTTAGAAAGATCATCAATTCAATATTGGTTATATCGCTACTATATATTTTAGTTGTAGACATAGTGTTTGATCGCAAGGAAAAGCTTTTATATTACTATGACGTTCCAATTGATAACTACTGGATAGTACTTATAATACTGGCAGTGCTTTTTGCTATAGGAGTATATATAGTAAAGTCTGGCAGAAGGAAGAGTAGCTTGGCAGGTGCCTACGAGCTGAAGCAACCAAAGGATTCAATCGTAATACGAAATATGGGAATCGTTACTGCCTGTCTATTTGTAGCGCAGCTTATCATAGTAAGAAGGATTTTCTTTTATGTAGGATGGGATTTGCAGACATTAAGAGGACTTGCATCAAAGGCAGTTCTTGGAACAGAGTATGACTCATTTTATGATCCATATTTGCAGGTAAATCCAAATAATATTTGGATGTATTGCTATAACAAGCTGGCATTTTCAGCAGGAAAGCTATTTGGAATAAATGGATATTTCTTTTTGGTAGCAGCTGCAATTGTTGTTGTTGCAATAAGCGTATTTATAACAGGTATTGCAGCATATAGGATAATTGGCAATGCGAAAATTGCGTATGCAGTTTTTGCAGTAGCGATATTGTTTGTTGGGCTGTCGCCATGGATTAGCGTACCATATTCTGACTGTTTTGCCATGATAATACCTATATGCATTATCCTGGAATATAAAAGTCTAAAAGATGAGATATCTTTTGAAAAATGGGATGATAAAAAATTACTGGCTATAAAAGGCAAAAAGCTTTTTTGCATTTTATTACTTGCAATGATTGGCTATCATTTAAAGCCTATAAGCTGTGTTCCGATAATAGCAATTATAGCTGTAGAAATATTAAGACTTAAAAAGCCAACACGTGTTGAGGTGATAGCTGCTCTGATGGCATTGATTTTATCAGCATTATTAGCAACTGGTATAAACAAAGGCTTTGAAAAATACGCAGGATATATCAGAGACGAAAGAATTGAAAAGCCAATGACACACTATTTGATGATGGGATTAAATACAGAGTCAATTGGAGGTTATACATTTTTAGATGACGACTATACATCCAATATATATGGAATAAAGGAAAAAGAAACAGCTAATCTTAAAAGATCAAAAGAACGCCTGGAAGAAATGGGTGTAGACGGCTTTTTTACTCACCTTAAAAACAAGACATTAATGAACTTTAATAATGGTATTTTAGGCTGGGGCAAGGAGATTAATTTTGCAGCAGTAGATGCAGGAGATATTTGGGCAAAATCTGGAGGATTAGCAGGAATATTAAAGAATTTTTATTACGTAAAAGGAATTAAGTATACGCTAATTAATTTTGCAGGTGGAGGAAAATACTTCTTTGCATTTGCAACAATATTCCAGTTTATATGGATGGCAATTTTAATATTGTCGTTTATTGGCAGTGTGAAAGTGTTGAAAAGTGATGACGATGTTTTGAGTGTACTAGGAATTAGTGTACTGGGCTCAATACTATTCGTTACAATTTTTGAAACTAATTCAAGATATTTGTACTGTTTTATGCCAATGTTTCTTGTATTAGCAGGACAGGGCTTAAAGCTTTTAAAGGAATTATTTGTAAGAGTAGAAAAAGGAAAGCTATGAAGTGTATAGTACTTGCCGGAGGCTCTGGAGACAGACTTTGGCCATTATCAAGAAAAAATTATCCTAAACAGTTTTTAAAGATTAATGATCAGAACTCATTATTTCAAGAGACAATTATTAGAAACATGCCTTTTGTCGATGAGTTTATTGTCATTGCTTCAGAAAAATATCAGTCTGTAATAGAAGGTCAGCTCAAGGTTTTTCAAGGACTGAGATATAGGTTGATTTTAGAAGAAAGCAGAAGAGGAACGCTTGCTGCGATTTCTATTTGTATGGAGTATATAGAGGATGATGAGGACATTCTTATACTGCCATCAGATTTGCTGGTAAAGGGCGAGGGCTATTCAGATGCTATTTATGAGGCAAAGAAATTCGCAAAAGAGGGAATAGTTGTATTTGGAACAAGAGCAGAAAATCCAACTACAGCATATGGATACATTAGATATAATGGATATAATGCTACTCGATTTATAGAAAAACCATCAAAGGCTCTTGCTGAAAAGATATTTGCTGATGATGATATTATGTGGAACGCAGGAATGATTTTGTCTAAAAAATCAGTTCTTGTTACAGAGATGGAAGCCGGTATTTCTGGTATAAATGAAAAAGCTAAGGAAGCAGCATCAAAGGCAATTTACTTAGAAAAGAATGTAATAATTCATAAAAAGGAAAGTCTTAATATACTTCCAAAGAAGTCCATTGAGTCAGCAGTACTTGAGTGTACACAAAAGCTTTATATGGTGCCACTTAAATGTAATTGGAGTGATGTCAGTGATTTTGAGAGCTATTTGTCAAACGTTGAGCTGAATAATAAAGAAGGAGTATATATTGACGATTGTTCGAATACATCTGTAATAAATACAACAGAGGATCAGCTTGTAGTAGCAAATGGATTAAAGGATGTTCTTGTTGTTAACACAGATGATGCAATATATATTACCAGCAAAGAAAAGGTTAATGACATTAAGGATATTATAGAAAATAACTATAAGCAGTATACAAATTACTTTGATGAAGGAACATTAGAGTATAGACCTTGGGGAACAAAAAAAATAATCCATTCTGCACCAGGATATCGTGTTAGAAAAATTGTTATATTCCCAGGAGCTACTTTGACTTATCATAGTCATGCCAGACGAAATGAAGATTATTCTATAGTAAATGGAGTATTATCAGTAGAATATGAAGATGAAGCAATTGAGTATGGCCCAGGCGATACCGTTAATATAAAGGCTAATGTATGGCATAGATTATATAATAATACAGACTTGGATGTGGTTTTAATAGAGGTAGATACTGGTGAAGAGATAGAAGAAAGCGATATGGTTCACAAGGATGTTGAAACCAAGAAGCTTCCATCATTGTATTTACTAAAACCAGCATTTAAAGATTACCTGTGGGGTGGAAACAGGCTTGTAACCCAGTTTAAGAAGGATTCACCATATGAGATAACAGCAGAATCGTGGGAATTATCAGCTCATAAGGATGGACAAAGTAAAATAAGTGGTGGTCCTTTTGATGGTGTTTTATTTGGCGATTTTGTGACAGAACACAAAAATGCTATTTGTGGATGGAAATGCAATACTTTCGATAGATTTCCAATCTTAATAAAATTTATTGATGCAAAGAATCCATTATCTATACAGATACATCCATTTGATGATTATGCCTTTGTAAATGAGGGTGAATTTGGAAAAAATGAGATGTGGCTCATTTTGGATGCGGCAGAGGATGCATTTTTATATTGTGGTCTGAAGAAAGATACAGACAAAGCTACAATAAAAGAAGCAATTGAAAATGATACTATAACAGAGTACCTGAATAAGATTTCAGTAAAAACAGGTGATGTTATTTATGTGCCAGCAGGAACTATTCATGCAATTGGTGGCGGAATTTTAGTATGTGAGATTCAACAAAACTCAAATTCCACATATAGAGTTTACGATTACGGAAGACTTGACAAGAATGGAAATCCAAGAGAGCTGCATGTAAAAAAGGCGCTTGATGTTGTGTCAGAAAAAGCATATATGCCGGATGTATCAGGTTTTTCAAATGAAGAAAAACATGGCAACAATGTGTGTCAGGTACTTAGCCAGTGCAAGTATTTTATTACAGAAAAATATAAAGTAGATGGAGAAGAAACTATAATAGTAGAGGATTCATCCTTTGTATCTATTGTAATGTTAGAAGGAAATGCAATTATAAGCACTAAAAAGGAAAAGCTTATTGTAGAAGCAGGAGATAGTGTATTTATTAGCGCTGGCCGAAAGGTAGTTCATATAGAAGGACAATGTTCTTTTGTGGCAACCAGAATATAAGTGATTGAAAAATCAACTATAGATGAATGATTGATGAGGTATGAAAATGAAGGTATACGGAGTAATAATGGCAGGTGGCGGTGGCACCAGATTCTGGCCACTTTCAAGACAAAAAATGCCAAAGCAGCTTTTAAATTTAAGCGGCAAAGACAGAATGATAAATGAAACAATTGATAGAATTTCAACTGTTGCAGATAAGAAGAATATTTTTATTGTTACAAACCAGGCTCAGGTACCAGGGATGGTAGAAGCCGTTGAGGGAAGAATAGATAATAGTCATATTCTGTCAGAGCCATCTGCGAGAAATACAGCAGCCTGCATAGGTTACGCTGCTGCAGAAATCGTAAAAAAATATGGTGATGGCATAATGTGTATTTTTCCATCAGATCATTATATTAAAAATGAAAAAGAGTTTACCCGTATATTAAATGAAGCTGTTAATGTGGCTATAGAAGAGGATAAGCTGATTACACTGGGAATTACTCCTACTTATCCAAGTACAGGATATGGTTATATAAAGTATGATAAGGCTGATGAAGCAATAGCAAAGCAGGTAATAGAATTCAAGGAAAAGCCTGATTATGATACAGCAAAGGCATACGTAGAAAGTAATGAATATGCATGGAATTCAGGAATGTTTGTCTGGAAGGCATCAACTATTCTTTCAAAGTTTGAAGAATTACTACCAGATGTATATGCTCCTTTAATGGAGATTTCTGATGCTATGGGTACAGATAAAGAAGCAGAAACAATATCAAGGATTTATCCAACAATTCCTAGTATTTCTATCGACTACGGTATTATGGAAAAATCAAAGGATGTTAAGGTGATTTCTGCTGAAATGGGCTGGAACGATGTAGGAAGCTGGGATAATCTGGGAGTACTATATGATGAAGATGAGGCAGGAAACGTAAAGGCTGCTGATACAATAAGTATTGATACTAAGGACTGTATTATCTACTCAAAGAATAAGACGGTTGCTACAATAGGATTGTCAAATGTTATAATTGTAGAGACCGATGATGCAATATTAGTTTGCGATAAGGACAGGGCTCAGGATGTAAAGCTTGTAGTTGACAAGCTTAAGGAAGATAAAAGAGATGAGCTATTATAATTATTAATTATCGTTCAAAAGGTGTGAAGGGTTGATTATGGATTACAGAAAAGAATACGAATTTTGGTGCAGTAGTGATTTGTTTGATGACAAGACAAAGGCAGAGCTCAAAGCTATTACTGATGAAAAGGAAATAGAAGACAGATTCTATAGAGAATTAGAGTTTGGAACAGGTGGCCTTAGAGGTGTGATAGGAGCAGGCACTAATCGTATGAATGTATATACGGTTGGAAAAGCTACACAGGGCCTTGCAAATTACGTAAAAATGCAAAATGGTCAGAGTAAGGGTGTAGCTATTGCTTATGATAGCAGAATTATGTCAGAAGAATTTGCAGATACTGCAGCTAGTGTATTAAATGCAAATGGCATTAAGACATATAGATTTGAAAGCTTAAGACCTACACCAGAGCTTTCATTTGCGGTAAGAAAGCTGGGTGCTATTGCAGGAATCGTAATTACTGCAAGCCATAATCCAAGAGAATATAATGGCTATAAGGTTTATTGGGAGGATGGAGCACAGATTACACCACCTCACGACAAGAATATTTTGGCAGAGGTTGCTGCAGTTCCTTCCTATGAGGCAGTTTTGACTATGCCAAAGGAAGAAGCAAAGTCAAAGGGTCTATATAATATTATAGGCAAGGAAATAGATGATGCTTATATGGAAGAGTTAAAAAAGCAGTCTATTCATCCAGAGATTATTAAAGAATTGGCAGAGGATTTTAAGATTGTATATACCCCTCTTCATGGAACAGGTAATCTTCCTGTTAGAAGAGTATTAAGTGAGCTTGGCTTTACAAATGTATTCGTCGTAAAGGAGCAGGAATTACCTGATGGTAATTTCCCAACTGTGGCTTACCCAAATCCAGAATCGGAAAAGGCATTTGAGCTGGCACTTAAGCTTGCAAAGGAAAAGGACGCAGACATTGTTTTAGCGACTGATCCTGATGCTGACAGATTAGGTGTATACTGCAAGGATGAGAAGACCAAGGAATATATTTCATTTACAGGAAATATGTCAGGAATGCTTATTGCAGAGTATATTTTAAAAGAGCGTATGGCAACAAATACAATGCCAAAAAATCCAGCCTTAGTAGAGACGATAGTTACTACTGATATGGCAAAAGTAATAGCAAAAAGCTATAATGTTAAGTTGATAGAGGTGCTTACTGGATTTAAATATATTGGTGAGCAGATTAAGTTTTTTGAAGAGCAAAACACTTATGATTATGTATTTGGCCTAGAGGAAAGCTATGGCTGTTTGGCCGGTACCTATGCTAGAGATAAGGATGCCTGTGTGGCTGTTATGATGCTTTGCGAAGTGGCAGCTTATTATAAAAAACAGGGCAAGACTCTTTGGGATGCTATGCTTGATATGTATGAAAAGTATGGCTACTTTAAAGAGGGACTTGAGACAAAGACACTAAAGGGTCTTGACGGTGCAAACCAGATAAAGACAATGATGGAAAATGCAAGAAACAATATTCCAACGCATGTTGGAGATTTCAAGGTGCTTGCATTTAGAGATTACAGTAAAGACCTTAGAGTAGATGTTATTACAGGAGCAGAGGAGAAGACGAATCTGCCTTCATCTAACGTATTATATTATGAGCTGGAGGACAATGCCTGGTGTTGCGTTAGACCATCTGGAACAGAGCCAAAGATTAAGTTTTATTTTGGAGTGAAGGGAACTTCACTTGAGGACAGTCAGCAAAAGCTTGATATGTTGTCGAAGTCAATGATGGAAATGTTTTAGATTCTAGTGAGGAAATATTAGTTTTAAAACGAGGATGTTTTAATGGAAGAAAAGAAATTATTATCATTAATAGTTCCAGCATATAATGAAGAGGAAGCACTACCGATATTTTATGATGAAATCTTAAGAGTAGAGCCTATGCTTTCATCTGTAGAGCTAGAGCTTTTATTTGTAGATGATGGTTCAAAGGACAAAACGCTTGAGGTTTTGCGTCAGCTTCATGAAAAGGATGAAAGAGTGCATTATGTTTCATTTTCAAGAAACTTTGGCAAAGAAGCTGCTATTTATGCAGGTCTTGAAAATGCTAAGGGAGACTATGTTGCCATACTAGATGCTGACCTTCAGGATCCACCATCATTACTTCCAGAAATGCTTAGAATTGTAACAGAAGAGGATTATAATTGTGTGGGATCTCGTCGAGTTACAAGAGCTGGAGAGCCACCTATCAGATCTTTCTTTGCAAGAATGTTCTATAGAATAATGAACAAGATATCAAAGACAGAAGTTGTAGATGGAGCAAGAGACTTTCAGCTTATGGACAGAAAGGTAGTAGATGCTATCTTGTCCATGAAGGAGTATAACCGTTTTTCAAAGGGCATATTTGGCTGGGTTGGTTATAAGAAAAAATGGCTTGAATACGAGAATGTTGAAAGATCTGCTGGAGAGACAAAATGGTCTTTCTGGTCATTATTTATATATGCAATTGATGGAATGGTTGCTTTCTCGACAGCGCCACTTGTTATTTCATCAATAATGGGTGTTATTTTTACATTAGTTGCGTTTGTATTTATTATATTTATCATAGTTAGAACACTTATATTTGGTGATCCAACCTCAGGCTGGCCATCAATGATATGTATAATTGTTTTTATTGCAGGTATACAGCTTCTTTGCATGGGAATTTTAGGTCAGTATATGGCAAAAACATATCTTGAGACAAAGAAAAGACCTATTTATTTGGTAGAGGAGCAGGAATGAGGAGAGTACGAGGATTAAAATGGGAGTTTTAGATGAACTAAAGCCAGAGGGCGTATTTAAATATTTTGAAGAGATATCAAATATTCCTAGACCATCATATCATGAAAAAGCAATAAGTGATTATTTAGTATCTTTTGCAAAAGAACATGGACTAGAATACTACCAGGATGAGTTATTCAACGTAATAATGATAAAAGAAGCTTCATTAGGATATGAGAATGTAGCGCCTGTTATTATTCAGGGTCATATGGACATGGTTTGTGAGAAAGAATCAGATTGTATTAAAGACATGATGACAGAAGGCCTTGATCTATATATTGATGGTGACTTTATTGCAGCAAAAGGTACGACATTGGGTGCGGATGATGGTATAGCTGTTGCAATGGGACTAGCAGTTTTGGCAGATGAAACAATCAAGCATCCAAGAATAGAGCTTGTCATTACTGTTAGTGAAGAGGTCGGAATGGATGGTGTTGCCGGTATAGATGTTTCTATGTTAAAAGGCAAACAGCTTATTAATTTGGACTCAGAGGAAGAGGACATATTTTTGGCTGGCTGTGCAGGCGGATCTACTGTACATATAGAAAAACAGTTAGAAGAGTGCTCTTTTGAGGGTACACTTATAGAGATTTATATTGATAAGTGTACTGGAGGTCATTCAGGAACTGAAATAGATAAACAAAGAGCAAATGCAACATTACTTGCTAATAGAATGTTGACAAGAGCAAGAGCAATTTGTCCGGTATATCTTTTCGACATTGAGGGCGGAAGCAAGGATAATGCTATACCAAGAAGTGCGTCATGCAGATTCTTTATAGATAAAGAAAATACAGCCTTGGTTGAAGAGGCAATGGCTATAGAGGCTGAGAAGATTACACTCGAGTATGAGCTTTCGGATCCAGATATGGAGATAGAATGCCAGGTTGAAGAGAATAAAAAGGGTGATGTGTTTACTAAAGCTTCAAGTGACGCAGTTATTAATATGATTAATAGTCTCCCTAACGGTGTGGTAAGAATGAGTCTTAATACGCCTGGTCTTACAGAAACATCTTTAAATCTTGGAGTTACAAGAATAGATGAAGATGTTTTAAAATTGGGATATTGCGTAAGAAGTAATGTTGATAGTGCACATGATGCTTTGGTTGAAAAAATGTATAATATTGCTTCAATGTTTGATGTAAAGATTTCAGAGCATGGCAAGTATCCAGCATGGGAATTCAATCCAAGCTCAACACTAATGGATAGAATGGTTGCCACTTATAAGGATATGTTTAACATTAATCCAAAGATAGAAACTATGCATGCAGGCGTAGAGTGTGGACAGTTAGCAGTTAAGATCAAAGGACTTGAATGTGTTTCAATTGGTCCTAAGATTCTTGATATACATACTCCGCAGGAGAGATTATCAATTAGTTCTACCGTTAAATATTATGACTTTTTGGTAAGAATGATTGAAACAAAGTAGCACTGGGTAATATTTAAAGAGAGGCAGGTATTGGGTATGAAAATAGGAATGCTTACATCCGGAGGAGATTGTCAAGCGCTTAATGCGGCTATGAGAGGCGTGGTAAAGGGCTTGAGCAACAATGTGAAAGACCTTGAGGTTTATGGTTTTTTCAATGGCTATAAGGGCTTGATTTATGGTGACTATAGATTGCTTACCAGTCAGGACTTTTCAGGTATTTTGACAAAGGGTGGAACAATTCTTGGATCTCCAAGACAGCCATTTAAGCTGATGCGAGTTCCTGATGAGAATGGACTTGATAAAGTAGAGGCTATGAAGAATACATACTACAAGCTCAATCTTGACTGTATTGTTATTCTTGGAGGAAATGGAACACAAAAAACAGCAAATCTTCTTCGTGAAGAAGGACTTAATGTAATTCATCTGCCAAAGACAATTGATAATGATATTTATGGAACGGATGTAACATTTGGCTTCCAGAGTGCAATTAATATTGCCTGTGATGCAATTGACTGTATACATACAACAGCAGCCAGCCACAATAGAGTATTTATCGTTGAAGTTATGGGACATAAGGTAGGCTGGTTAACATTATATGCTGGTGTAGCATCAGGAGCAGACATCATTCTTCTTCCAGAGATACCATATGATATTGATAAGGTAGTTGGAGCTATCAATAAGAGAAAAGAAGAAGGAAAAGGCTTTACTATTCTTGCGGTTGCCGAGGGAGCTATTTCAAAGGAAGATGCTAAGCTTGGCAAAAAAGAATTAAAGAAAAAGATTGAAAATAGAAAGTATCCATCTGTTTCATATGAGATTGCAGATGAAATTACAAAGAGAACAGGTTCAGAGGCTAGAGTAACTGTTCCAGGACATACACAAAGAGGTGGAAGCCCATGTCCATACGACAGAGTTCTTTGTACAAGACTTGGCTCAGCTGCAGCTCAGTCAATTTTGGATAAGGACTATGGTGTAATGATTGCCATGATTGATGGCCAGACAAAGAGAGTTCCACTTGGCGAGGTTGCTGGAAAGCTTAAGATGGTAGAGCCAGATTGTCAGATGATAAAAGAAGCAAAGAGAATTGGAATAAGCTTCGGAGATTAATAGAGGTAGCATAGATGTCCTATGTAGCATTGTATCGAAAGTTCAGACCGGATACCTTTGATGAAGTAAAGGGTCAGGACCATATTGTTACAACACTAAAAAATCAAATAAAGACCGGAAGAATAGGACATGCCTATCTTTTTACTGGTACAAGAGGAACCGGTAAGACAACAGATGCAAAAATACTGGCAAAGGCTGTTAACTGCGAGAATCCTGTAGATGGAAACCCATGTGGCAAATGTCCTATGTGTCAGTCAATAGCAGCAGGCACATCAATGAATGTGATAGAAATGGATGCTGCTAGTAATAATGGCGTGGATAGCATTAGACAGATTATAGACGAGGTAGCATATCCTCCAACAGAAGGAAAATACAAGGTCTATATAATAGTCGAGGTTCATATGCTTTCAAAGCCAGCCTTTAATGCTCTTTTAAAGACACTTGAGGAGCCACCAGAATATGTAATATTTATTTTGGCGACTACAGAAGTGCACGCAATACCTATTACAATACTTTCGAGATGTCAGAGATATGATTTCCATAGAATCAATATTGAAACAATCGCTGACAGATTAAGAGAATTGATGGAGCGTGAAGGTATAGAGGTAGAAGAAAAGGCTATTAGATATATAGCAAAGGCTGCAGACGGCTCAATGAGAGATGCCCTTAGCCTTTTAGACCAGTGCCTGGCTTTTTATATTAATGAAAAGCTAACCTATGATGGAGCCTTAAAGGTGCTTGGTGCGATTGACACAGAGGTTTTTTCAAAGCTTTTGAGATATATCATAGACGATAACGTGACAGGAGCAATTACGCTTTTAGATGAAATCGTAACAGAAGGCAGAGATTTAGGTCAGTTTGTTATAGACTTCACATGGTATTTGCGAAATCTGCTGTTGGCAAAAAATTCCGATGATATAGCAGAGGTAATAGAGATGTCCTCGGATAATTTTGCTCTTCTACAGGAGGAAACAAGTCTTGTCAGTGACGAAACTCTGATGAGATATATTAGAGTTTTGTCTGAGTTATCAAATGATTTAAGAATTAGTAGTCAAAAGAGAGTACTAATTGAGATAGCAATAATAAAGCTTTGCAAACCTTCAATGGAAAAGGATGACGACTCTATAATTAGTAGAATTGACAGCCTTGAAAGAAAAATGGAAAAGGGAATACCAATGGTGGCTGTAACTGGTGTGCAGCAGGCCCAGGTAGCGTCAGAGCCTGTTGAAAAGGTGCCCTTTTTAGGTGATGCTTCTCCTGAAGAGGTGCAGCAGGCTTGTAAAAACTGGGATGCAATAAGAGCAAAGCTTGCTTATCCATTAAAAACATATCTGGAAGATTTGACTAGAGTAACAGTATCACAAGCAGGAGAAATGCTATTCGTATTTGATATGCCTCCTGGATCAAAAAAAGTAGGTGGTATGTTTGTTGAAAGAGAAGAATCTTTGCAGGAATTAAACAGCCTGATTGATGAAATTGTTAAGAAGCATGTTAAAATCAAGGTTGAAGTAAATAAAACTGGCGTATCTGCAATTGAAAAATATGAGGATGCCCTGGCCTTCTTTGCAAATAAGAATGTTGAAGTTGAAGAAGATGAAGAGTAATAACGATTTATAAAAGATTAAATGGAGGATATAAAAATGGGAAAAGGTAGAGGTGGATTTCCAGGTGGCGGTGGTATGCCAGGAAATATGAGTCAGCTTATGAAGCAGGCACAAAGAATGCAGCGCCAGATGGAAGAGGCTACTTTAGAGCTTGAGAACAAGGAATATACAGCTACAGCAGGTGGTGGAGCTGTTGAGGTTTCTATCACAGGAAAAAGAGAAATTACAAAGGTTAAGCTATCTGAAGAAGTGGTTGATCCAGACGATATCGAAATGCTTGAGGATCTTGTTATGGCAGCAGTAAATGAGGCTTTAAGAAAGGTAGACGAAGAAAATCAGGCATCTATGTCAAAGCTGACAGGCGGAATGGGAATGCCATTCTAGTGATTTAAGATGGAGTATTATAGTAATCAAATCTCGAATTTAATAGCGGAGTTTTCTGACTTGCCAGGTATAGGAGCAAAGTCTGCTCAAAGACTTGCATTTCATGTGCTTTCTATGCCAGAGGCTGATGTAAGACGTCTTGCCGAGGCAATAATAGATGCGAAGGAAAATGTTCATTACTGTAAGGAGTGTTTTACTCTTACAGATAGTGAGCTGTGCCCAATTTGCGCAAATCCTAAAAGAGATAAAAACGTAATAATGGTAGTTGAGGATACCAGGGATTTGGCGGCATATGAAAAAACAGGTAAATTCGAGGGGGTATATCATGTTCTGCATGGAGCGATAAATCCAATGCAGGGCATAGGTCCATCTGATATAAAGTTAACCGAGCTTATGCAACGATTGCAGAAAACAGATGTAAAAGAGGTAATTGTTGCTACTAATTCTTCTTTAGAGGGGGAAGCTACTGCCGTATATATTAGTAAGTTGATTAAACCATCGGGAATTAAGGTATCAAGAATAGCCTCTGGTGTACCTGTTGGTGGTGACTTGGAATATGTTGATGAGGTAACACTTCAAAGGGCCTTAGATGGCAGAATAGAGTTGTAGTTTGAGATAAACTGCTATATTTTTTTGATTGCTTCTTCAAACTTGCTAGGAGCAAATGGCTTTACAATAAAGTCCTTAGCACCTGCCTGAACAGCTTCGGTAACATAAACCTTTTGTCCCATTGCGCTAACGACCAAAATCTTGGCTTTCGGATCTATTTTCATGATTTCTTTAATAGCATCAATTCCATTAGAGCTTCGGCCAATGTTAACACCATCAATAGTCATAGTAATATCCATAGTTACTATGTCTGGATGGTATTTTTTATATAGTTCGATAGCCTCGTTTGAGCATGATGCTTCTGCGACAACTTCGAAACCATTTTTTTCACATTCATTTCTAACAATAACTCTCATAAAGTGAGAATCATCAACAATAAGAACTCTCGCCATAAAAATCTCCGTTACATGTTGTAATAGTATAACATCAAATTGCATTTCACACAAATCTATCATTTTTTTTTTACTTTTGTCGAAATAGTAATTACAAGTGCAAAGACTTTGATTTAATCAGGAGAGGCAAGCATGCAGTTAGATTCAATTAAAATAACAGACTATATAAATAATACAAATGAAGCAAAGATTATAGGTGAAGGAATATCAAAACCAGATGCTCAAATGGAAAAAAAGAGTATTGGTGATACATTAAGAAACCTTAGCATTGATAGTGCAAATTATGGTCGAAATGGTATGCCTAAAAATGACATAACAAAAAAGATTAAAGAGGTAGAAGGATTAGGTCAAGAGCTTGTAAAAAATATGTCTGTGCTGGGTAGCAGTTTGGGAGCTTCAGCAATAGGCTCACAGATGGATGAAGGCTTTGATCCTATGGACATGGATAAAGAAGCGATTGTTACTGTAGTAGATAAGATAAAAATGCAGTTGGCAAAATCTGGACATGATATCTCAAAAATGGGAGGCCTTTCAGATGCTGAGATTATGAATATGTCAGCAACAGTCTCTCAGGCTAAAGCAATGGAGTCAGAGCTTAACCAGGGATTGAGCCAGGAAAATATCAGATATCTTGTTGATAATGAATTAGAACCAACAATAGAAAATATATATAATGCAACCTTTAAGGCTCCGGATAAGAGCATGTCTTCACAGATGGATGAGCTTTCGGATGATAAGGTTGATGAGATATATGAAAACATTAAAGGGCAGATAGAAGAGATTAAAAATCAAACTGATGACGGATTTTTAGTCGAAGCAAATGAAGATGAGATAGAAGCAACGGTAAAAGAAATGTTGTCTTTAAAGTTGCCAATTACTGAAGATAATATTGAGTATTATAATAAGCTCTCGTCATATACTAAGCCAGAGGAAGCTTTAGTAGATGGAGCAATTTTAGATATTCTTGCAGAAGACAAGCCGGCCAAGGATGCATATCTTATAGAAGGTTATTCTTTAATGGACAAGGCTCGAGAAATATCAGATAAGATAATGTCTATAGACGAGAATTCATTGCCAGATATTACTGCAAGAAGACAGTTAGAAGAGATTAGACTTTCAATGTCTGTTGAAGCTAATTTTAGACTTTTAAAGCAGGGAATTAGTATTGATACTACAGATCTAAATGACCTTGTTGAAAAGCTAAAGTCTGTTGAAAATGAAATGATAAAAGCATCGTTTGAATCCATTATGGGCGACGAAACAGAAAATGTAGAAGGAAAAATTGCTGATGTTCCTTCTGAGTGGATTGAGTTATATAAAGATACAAAAAGTGCTATTGAAGATGTTAAAGCGATGCCACTTTCTGCTGTTGGTGCTATGGAGCGTATACTCGATAGTAGTCTAAAAGACATATCAGAATCGGCAAGGGTTAGTCGTGATACATATTTAAGAGCAAATGAAAGCTACGAGGCATTAATGACAAAGCCAAGAGCTGACATGGGAGATAGTATAACCAAGGCCTTTAGAAATGTAGACGATATTCTTGAAGATATTGGATTAGAGATTACAGATGAAAACAGGCGTGCAGTGCGTGTGCTCGCATATAATACAATGGATATTAATAAAGCCAGCGTGGAAAACATGCGATATAGCCTAGAGTCTGTAACAAGAACAATAAAAAATCTAACTCCTAGAGTTGTAATGGAAATGATTCGAAGAGGTGATAATCCACTAGACAAGTCTTTAGCAGAGCTTAATGAAAAAGCGAATGAGATAAAGAGTGAAGTGGGTAATGACGAAGAAGGCTTTGCAAAATTTTTATGGAAGGCAGAGCACAGCGAAGGGCTTTCAAAGGAAGAAAGAGACAGTTACATAGGGATTTACCGTCTTATTAATCAAATAGAGGCAAAGGATGGTGCAGCAGTTGGAGCTCTTGTTCATCAGGGTGCCGATGTAACATTAAGAAATTTACTTAGTGTTAGTAGATCAAATAAGCATAGTAATAGAGAGTGGACTATAGACGATAGCTTTGGAGGCTTGTCTGAAGTAAAGATAAAGGATCTTCCTATTGATGAACAGATAGAGGCTGTTTTCTATACAAACAGACTTCGTGATGCAAAGGAGGCAATGACTCCATCTAAGCTTTCAGCAATTGGTGAAGAAGATGTATATATGAATATGAATGTAGATGTACTTGCAAGTGCTCTTGAAGCGGCAAGTGATGATACATTTGTGGAAGATGCTTATAACGAATATGTCGCTAAGGAAGTAGAAGAAAACCTAGTTACAAATGAAGAAGTAGAAAAAATCCTACATGCGTTTGATATTTCAGATAGCCCAGCTAATATTAATGCTATAAATGAATTGCTGAAGGATAGGAATAATGTCTTTAAAAAGTTGTTTGAAAAGGTAGATCTAGAGGCTGTAGTCGAGGATCTTTGGGAAGACTTTGGAGAAGCATGTAAAACTCCAGAAGACATGGCAAAGGCAGAGCATGAGCTGGCAAAAAGAGCAGAAAATGCTATGAAAAATATGCTTGTTACAGAGGAAGTAACATACATAGATATAAAGGGCATGAAGCTTGTTAAGACTCAGATAAAAGCTATGGATAAGATGGCTAAGGATGAAACCTATCATATACCTGTTCTTGTCGGTGATGAGGTCGGAAACATGACCTTAAAGATTGTTCACGGTAAGGATGAGAAGGGGCTGGTTTCTCTTGCTATGTCAGCAGATTCTGTTGGAACAGTATCTGCGAGCTTTAAATACGAAGCAGGCAGCATAGAGGGTACAATTGACTGTGATGACAGCCAGTTTAGAGAGGTGCTTTCAGGACAGATAAATCAGATAGCAAGAGATATGGCAGAAAGTACATCACTTCCTATTTCAATGCTTGTTCAAAACAAAGAGTCTGTAAATGTAAATGGTGTTTATGATAGTAATTACGACTTTGAAAAAATATCTGCTTCAGAAGACACCGTGACATCAGCTAAACTATATGCTGTGGCAAAAAGCTTTATTGAAGGCTTGGGAGAGCTTATGTAGGGGTTAATAAATCCCTACTTCTTCCGATAAATTAATTGTAAGACAAGGATGGTCTATATATTAAGCATGGATGCTAACACACACACAAATTATTAAATGCTACGCTTATATATGGCTGTGGCAGTAAGGAGTATACCATGAGAATTAATAATAATATGAGTGCCATCATCACTAATAATAAACTTCTTAGCACAGAGAATTCTCTCGCAGCTTCCATGGAAAGATTAAGTTCAGGATTGCGTATTAATCATGCAGGCGATGACCCTGCAGGAATGGCAATTTCTGGCAAAATGAAGGCACAGATAGCAGGACTTGACCAGGCAAAGAGAAATGCATCAGATGGTACATCTGTAATACAGACAGCTGATGGAGCATTAAACGAGGTTACTCAGATGCTTCAAAGAATGAGAACACTTGCTGTTCAGGCAGCAAATGGAACAAACTCACTTGCTGAAAGAGAGGCTATTCAGGGTGAAATAGATTCTCTTAAGGATGAGGTAGACAGAATTTCACAGTCAACAGAATTTAATACCAAGACATTATTAGATGGTTCACAGAATGCTCAGATATATGGCGAGAATTTTACTCGAGCAGAATCATCAGAATTCGTACCAGCAGGTCACTACAAATTCACTGTTGAAAAGCAGGCCGAGCCAGCAAAGATAGATGGTAATGGCATAGCAGGATGGACAGAGCCAATCACAGAGGTTTTGGCTGGAACTATTACAATCAACAATAATGCAGCAGAAATTTCTGTAGGTATGTCAAGAGTTCAGGTATATGAAGTGATAAGAAATGCAGCAGAGCTTGGTGACTGCGAACTTTCAGGATATACAGATAAGACAGGCGCTATTAATTCTGAATTTAGCATAAAGACATCAAAGGTGGGAACTGATGCAAGTATCCTGATGTCTACAACAAACGATGATTTGGCAGCAATGATTTTTGGAGCAGGATTTGTTGAAGATACTGTTACTGGAAAGAATGCTGTAATTGATATGGAAGTAAGTGATGAATCACAGTTTACTTCATCAACAACTTATGTTCAGGATAATAACAAGCTGACCTTTACAGATGTAGGAGGCTTTGAGATTGTATTAAAACTTGATGCTAACTATGAGAAGGATGCTGTAGATGAGGATGGAAATCCTATCTTAGATAAAGATGGAAATCCTATCGATGGCAAGATTGATATGAATATTACAGATATAGGTATTATGAACCTTCAGATTGGAGCTAATGAGGGCCAGACAATGGAGGTAAGAATTCCTAATACAGACTGTAATCATTTATATATTGATGATTTAGATGTTAGAAAGACAAATGGACCTGAGCATGCGATTGAGTCGCTTGATTATGCGATTGCAAAGATTAGTACAGTAAGATCTCATCTTGGTGCATATGAAAACAGACTAGAGCATACAACAAACAGTTTGGGCGAGACAAACGAGAACATGACATCAGCATTATCTAGAATAGAGGATGTTGATATGGCAACTGAAATGGTTGAGTATACAAAACAGAATGTTTTAGAACAGGCTGGTGTATCGGCACTTTCTCAGGCAAATGAGCTTCCACAGCTTGCTTTGCAGCTGTTACAGTAAAAATATATTGATGTAATAATGCTACAGTAAGAAAAATCTTAAGAGTGAAATCACATGACAAGAGAAGAAATATTAGGATTTACAAACAGAATAAGTGCCAGTAACAGTACAGGAATCATAGCTATCCTTTTTGATATATATGAAACATACGAAGAGGAGGCACTGCATTTTTTTGAAGATGGAGATAATGGCAAAGCTGTAATGGCCATAAAAAGATGTTCAGATGTAATACATCATCTAAAGGAAGCCTTAGATTTTAATTATGATATTTCTAATCAGCTGTTTAGCCTTTATGATTTTTGTCAGATGGAACTGGCGAAGTCAATCTATACAGGAAACAATACGGGAATACTTGCAGCTCAAAAGATAATGAGAGAACTGAGTGAAGCTTTCAAAGAGATAGCTGAAAACGATGATTCAGCACCTGTGATGAAAAATGTTCAAAAGGTTACAGCAGGTATGACATATGGAAAGAAATACTTAAACGAAAGTATATACGAGGGGGCAGGTGCCAGAGGGTACTTCGCCTAAGCCTTTTGTCTATATTGCATTTATAAGGAAGAAGCCCAAGCGCGACAGGGCTTCTTTTTTTTAGGAAAATATGCAAAACGGGTTGTGAAACAACAACTATAAACGGAAGTTAAAAACTTAAAACTTTGTGAATAGTTCACAAAAAATAAATTTTCTCATTTTGCAATGTTCATTTTTAATATAAAGGTAGACAATACCATCCGAAGAGAGGTGATAATAATGCAAGAAGCAATGCTATTAGCATTTTTACTTACCTGTTTCTGCTGCGATCTATATTCATACAAGATCCCAAATACATTAATAATACTTGGATATATAACAGGATTCTTTGCCGGCAATACTTGTAACTTTCTATATATGGAAGTTTTAATTACAAGAATTATTGTTGTAATAGCAGGATGTTATTTTTTGTATTTGATTAATGCTTTAGGCGCAGGAGATATAAAGATGTTTTCTGTTGTACCAGCGTTTGTAGCAGAGCTTGATATGGTAAAGCTGATAGTAGCGTCCATACTGGTTGGAGGAATTTTTTCTATATTACTTGTTTTAGGCAAGGGTATCAGTAAGACAAGATTTCACTTCTCTACATGTATTGTAATAGCGTATGTGTTAATTATTTTAGGGAGGTGAATGCTTGAGGAAAATTAGCGTGGTATTAGGTGATGAGGATGAATCATTTGTTACATTATTTGCAGATTACTTAATGAATAATGTAGAAGGAGTGGAGATTCATATATACACAAATACCAATAGTTATTTGAATGACGAAAGACATTATGATCTTGGGATTTTTTCAAAAACATTTATTGCGGTAAATGAATTCTCGGGAAAAAGTAAGATAGGGCACGTTATTTATTTATACGAAAAGTTTGAGGAAGAATATCAATACCTGACTTGTATATATAAGTATCAGTCAATAGACACAATAATAGATAGAATAGAGGAGTTTAGATTAGCATCAAACGAAGTGATACAAAAGAAAAACACTACGTGTGTTGGAATTTTATCACCTATGAATCATGAATTATCATTACCGTTTGCTTTGTCACTGGCAAAGATCATATCGGAGACAAAAAAGACGTTATTTGTAGACATAGAAGAATTTAGTATCATGCCTGAACTAATGGAAGAGAAAAGTGACAGGAATATAGCAGATGTACTATTTGAGCTAAATCAGGGTGTTCTTAAATGCGACTTTGGGAAATATATAAACTCATATCATGGAATAGAGTATATTGCTCCTTTTATTGATCCAAACGAGATAAATGATATTGATGAGGAAACCTGGATTATGTTTTTTGATGCAATATCAAACTTAGGATATGAAACAATTGTTGTGTATTTCGGCTGTGTTATAAATGGCTTTAACACTATATACAAGGATATGGACAAGATAATACTGTCTAAACCAGGGGATTATTATTCAAAGTTTGAAAATAAGTATGCGTTGTACTCAAGGCGAGAATTTCTAGAGGAGCCTAATATAATCAGACTGCCTATGTCTGCGGGAAATCTTATGGATGGAACATATTGCTTAGATGAGCTGCTGTGTGGCAATTTGGGAAGATTTGTAAGAGAAACGTGTTATAAGGCAAATGAAGGTGTTTAAGTATGGAGGATGTTGAAAAAGCTCTTTATGAAAAAATGCTTGGGATACTGGATCTTAGCTATGATTATAGTGATGGCGAGCTGATTGCTCTGATAAGAGAGGAAATATCAGCTTTATGTAAAGATAAATATATAAGTTTAAAGCAGAAGGCCTTGATTGAAAAACATGTGTTTAATTCATTAAGAAAGCTGGATGTTTTAGAGGACTTACTAGCTGATGAAGACATCACAGAAATAATGATTAACGGCCCTAAAAACATATATGTAGAAAGAGCTGGTCAGATATATAAGACAGAGCTTTCGTTTTCGTCTAATGAAAAACTAAATGACGTTATACAAAAAATAGTAGGCATAAACAACAAAATTGTTAATGAAACAAATCCTATTGTAGATACAAGACTTGCCGATGGATCAAGAGTCAATATAGTGTTGTCACCAGCATCAGTGGATGGAAGTGTAATGACTATAAGAAGATTTCCAAAAGAACAAATGACTATGAAAAAACTTAGACAGCTTGATTCACTATCAGATGAATTAATAAGCTTTTTAAAAAAGCTTGTAAAGGCCAGATATAACATATTTGTTTGTGGTGGAACAGGATCAGGAAAAACCTCGTTTTTAAATGCAATGGGTGCTTTTATTCCTGATGATGAAAGAGTCATAACCATCGAAGATTCTGCAGAGCTACAAATTAAGAATGTTAAGAATATTGTAAGGCTTGAGGCGAGGGATAAAAACCTAGAGGGCAGAAATGAAATAACAATAAGAGATTTACTAAAAACATCTTTGCGTATGAGGCCGGATCGCGTGATCATCGGCGAGTGCAGAGGTGCTGAAGCTCTCGAGATGCTGCAAGCGTTTAATACCGGGCATGATGGTTCGTTTTCGACTGGACATGCGAATTCCTGTAAAGACATGCTTTATAGGCTGGAAACTATGGTTTTGATGGATTGTGAAATACCTTTAAGTGCTGTTAGGCAGCAGATTGCATCTGGAATCGATATTTTTGTACATCTAGGAAGACTAAGAGATGGAACAAGAAAGGTCTTGGGAGTATACGAAGTTGATGGAATAAAGGAAGGCGAAATAAGCTTAAGAGAGCTGTTTAGATTTGAAGAGACAGGTATGCAGGAAGGGAGGATAATAGGCGAATGGAAAAAAGCAAATGAACTGAAGCATACACAGAAGCTGCAAAATCATGGCTTGAATTTGTAATAACAAAAGAAGGGCTAATTGGTTTAGCTCAAGGGGCAGGAATATCTCTATTAATAGCCTTTTTGTTTTATAGATCTTTGTGGGGGTTATTAGCTTTAGCTTTAGTAATTCCATTTTGGCTGTATTTATATAGAAGGAATGTTGAGTTAAAAAGAAAAAATCAATTAATTCTGGAATTTAAGGAATATATGTTAATTGTAGCATCTTCACTACAGGCAGGATATTCAATTGAAACAGCATTATTAACTGGACAGGTAGAGCTTCAAAGCATGTTTTCTGATTCAGTAATTATAGAGTACATCAACGAAATGAATGCAAAGATAAAGATGAACATTCCATTTGAAAGAGCATTTCAAAATATGGCATATCAAATAGATTTTGAAGATGCGATTGATTTGGCTGAAATACTTCAGTTTGCAAAACGTGGTGGTGGTGATTATGGAGCTAAAGTACGTGACGCTGCAATTAGAATAGAAAATCGTGTATCAATTAAGCAGGAAATCAACACTATGACAGCAGAAAAAAGGCTGGAGCTTAGGGTAATGAGCTGCATGCCAATGGCAATAATAGGCTACATTGCTTTGACATCTGAGGAATTTATACTGCCAATGTATAGTCAGCCAATAGGAAGAGTCATAATGACAATTTGCTTGATTATGTACATGGCATTTATTTTGCTGGGAGAAAAAATAATTGAAATCGACATATAAAATAGGAATTATAGTTCTTTCGATAATAGGCCTGTGTCTGTTTGGATATGACTATTATTGCGCCAGGATAAATTTTGATGGATATATAAAAAGACCTTTAGTTGGTGAAAGACAAAAGGAAATAGATTTACTTGCAGAAGCTGGCGAAGAAAAAGCTATATTAAAAGCAAAAGTGTCAGCGCAAAAAATGAGTGATGAGAAAAGGGCTGCGCTAATAGAACAGGCTAAGAGAGAAATAGATGAAAGTATATATCAGGCAGAGGATAGTTCAGATAGTGTTAGATATGATTTATTGCTCAGAGAAAGCTATGCTGATAATAATGTAGAGACAAGCTTTTCCTTTGACCCATATTCTGCAATCTCGTCAGATGGTGTGCTCAATAGAAAAGAAATTGATGACAGTGGAAGTATTGTCACAGTAAAAGCAACCTTATCTTTAGATAATAAGGATTATCTATATGAATTTCCTATTATTCTTTATCCATACAAAGAAAATACTCCCGAGGCAATAAAATATGAAATATCTGAAAGAATTGAAGAAGAAAATGAAAGTGAGAAAAATATAAAAGGCTTTACTCTTCCAGATAAAATTGGCAATAAGACGATTAAGTGGAAAACAAGGGTTAATCCAAGAGGTATTCAATTATTTATTCTTTCCATGGTTACAATTGCAGCAATATATTTTGGAGAATTTGAGGATAAGCGAAGAAAAGAGCGAGCAAAGAATAAGGAGCTTGGAGAAGACTATCCAAAGATTGTAAGCACGCTTTCTATTTTAATGACATCTGGCCTGAGCTTTAGAGGTGCATTAGAGAGGATGTGTACCCGTTATCTGAACGAAAAAAGAAAAAAAGAAGGTTATGAAAGAGCAGGCTATGAAAATCTTTTGTTTACTTATAGAGAAATAAACAAAGGCCTTGATCAGATTCAGGCAATTAATAATTTCGGGAAGAGGGCAAATCAAAAGGAGTATAAAAAACTCGCGCTTCTGATAAGTCAAAGTATAAAAAAGGGTAACAGAGAGCTCATAGAGCAGCTTGAAAATGAAGATGTAAAAGCATTTGAAATTAGAAAACAGCTGGCGCTTAAGAAGGGTGAGGAAGCTTCTACAAAGCTTTTACTACCAATGATGGGCTTGTTAATGATTGTAATGGTAATTTTAGTTACACCCGCGACTTTACTAATGAATATTTAATGGAGAAAGTGTAGAGAGGAAAGATTTATGTTAATAAAAAAAGGTTTATCAAAATTAAAATATCAGGGCTTTAGGTTTAGAAATTTTTTACAGGAAGAGGATGGTGTAGGAACAGTAGAGCTGATATTAATTCTTGTTGTATTAATAAGCCTGGTAATAATTTTCAAAAGTCAGATTACTGATCTGGTAAATGATATTTTCGATAATATTACAACTAAAGCAGGAAAGGTTTATTAATGAGGCTAAAGGGTAGTATTACTGTTTATTACTCAATGATACTTATATTTTTAATATCGTTGTTTTTTACAATGACAGAAACAATAAGACTGCTTGCTGTAAACAGAAATGCTCAGGTGATATGCGAGGAGTCATTAGAATCATGCTTTTCTGAATATAATAAATATTTGTATGAATGGTATGGTGTGATGGGTGTCGACAAAGGGTATGGCAGTCTGGACTATTCCACTGATAATATGAAAAGTCACTTGTTAAGATATGCCAGAAGTAATACTAATCCTCAGGAAACAATCAAGTATGGCGTAAAATCCAACATGTGTTCGTTAATTGTTGGAAACGTTGATGTTGAAGATTTTGGAATACTAACAGATAACAATGCATCTCCACTCATTATGTCGTGTGTAAGTGAAAAGAAGGACGAGTATGGTGGAGCTATAGTGGATAAAATAGTAGATCAGTTTCAAGAAACAGATAAATTGGATGAATATGATGTAGAAAAAATAGTAGATGATGGTTTTGATGCAGTAATAGAGCAAAATATTTTTTCTGATAATGAGGGAGAGGTTGTTTCTGAGGAACTGGTAAAAAAAGAATTAGAGTATAGTCCTATTGGTGGATATGATCAGCTTAAGGAAAGTATAGATACCTCTATTCTATCCCAGCTAATAGTAGATACATCAAAAATATCTACAAAGCAAGTTGGCCATAAACTGCCATCGACAAGACACTTATATGAAGGAAATAAAAATGACTATACCTCGGTTAATCTGGTAGCTAAAGGCGTGTTTGTAAAATATCTTTTAGACAAAATGTCATGTTACGGAAATGATACACCATCTGAAGGTTTTGATTATGAATTAGAATACATTCTTTGCGGTGAAAATACTGAGTATCAAAATCTATCAAGTATTGCCAGCAGGCTTCTATTAATGAGAGAAGCGTCAAATATGGCATATCTTATTACAGATCAGCAAAGAGTAGCTCAAGCAGAGGCTTTAGCAGCAACAATAGCAGCGTTATTAATGGCTCCTGAGGCAACAGAGGCATTAAAATATGCTTTCCTTGCAGCCTGGGCATATGCAGAAAGTGTTTTAGATGTAAGACTTTTGTTTAAGGGAGGAAAAGTTCCCCTAATGAAAGATAGTAGTAGTTGGACAAGCGATCTTATGATGCTTAGCAGCTACACAAATGTAAATATAACAGCTAAGGATACAGCAGGTGGGCTAACCTATAAAGAGTATCTGGGAACAATGTTATGCGCATTAAGTAATAAAAAATTAGGACTTAGGACTGCAGATGTAATGGAATATGCAGTTTCAAGTAAAGAAAATTTTGAAAATTTTAGAATGGATAATGTTATCTATCGATGCAGTATAAATGAGAGCTTTAATGCTGACCCATTATTCTTGAATTTTGTAGTAATTGGGAATGCCAAAGCAACAGGTTTTTTCTATAAGAAGCATTATCAGATGAATTATCTGGAATAATTTGTATGTCAGAAAAATATCAAATAAGGCGTATTGTGGTGTCTCTTTCCCAATTTTACCAAACCAATAAAAAATCAAATAATAAAAATTCTATAAATAAAGACTCGTCTTTGTCTGAACATTCTATGAGTCAAAATCCCTTTAAAATGACTCAAAAAAAGGAGACACCGCTGTACGCCTTATTAAAAGGCAGTATAACGATAGAAGCATCGCTAATTATGCCATTGATAGCTGCATTTATGGTATTTATGATCTTTTTTATAAGAGTGATACAGGTTGAGGCAGATGTTCAAAAAAGTATTGATATGGCCTCTCGAAAAGCTGCTGTCTGTTGGAGTGATAATGTTAGTGAAGCTACTTTAGCAGTATATTGTGATTCATTAATAAAGAAGCGAGGCACACATACAGAATTTATTCGTGGTGGAATACTTGGCATAAATTATTTAAACAGTAGTTTGGAGGGGAATTATGTAGATTTAGTCGTCACCTACACTATGCCTTTGCCAGTAAGATTTTTTGGATATCATGATGTTGAAATAGTACAACGTTCAAGGAATCGAAAATGGGTTGGTTTTGATCCGAATGAGGAAGCAGATACGATAAATGGATATGTGTATGTTACAGAAACAGGTGAAGTATATCATTTAAGCAGAGACTGCGTATATCTTAATCCCTCTATTAGAACTATCAGCAAAGAAGACATAGATGGTGCCAGAAACAAAGAAGGCTCAAAATACTATAAATGTAATTCTTGTAAAAGCAAAAACGATACAGGCGTTGTTTTTATAACTGACTATGGAAATTCATATCATTCAACTACTTCATGTAGTGGACTTAAAAGAACAATTTTGATTATGAAGCTTGAAGAAGCAAAAATACATTACAGGCCTTGCAGTAAATGTGGAGAAAAATAGCATAAAATCACTATTTAAATGGAGATATATAAATGTGGAATATCATAATAATGAGCAGCCTTTTATTATTATGTGCAATAGAAGATTTTGTGAAGAAAGAAGTTAATCTTTTACTGATTATACTGTTTTTTGTAGTGGGCATTACAGTTAATGTGTACTCGGGTTTTATAGATGGAAGAATAAATTATGTTGAAATATTTTTTTCTATATTAATAATGGGTTTTCTTTTTTTGATTTCATATATTTCTAAAGAGAGAGTAGGCATGGCAGATGCACTGATAACTGGATCTATGTGCTTTTATACTGGTATTTTAGATTCCTTTATTAATTGCTGGATTGCCTGCTTGATTTGCATGATAGTAGGGGTGGTCGGAATGGTTAGTAAAAGGCTAAAAAAGGATACACGAATAGCATATATTCCCTTCCTGTTTGCAGCAGTTGTTTTTAGATATTTAGTAATACCATTGTTATCTTGATACAGGAAGATTTTTAAAATGAAACGATTATTAGATGTACGGCTGAAAGGAAGCTATACAGTAGAGGCAAGCTTGGTAGTGCCTATATGTATGTTTATATGTGCAGCAGGAATTATTCTTTGTTATGAAATTTTTGAAGAAGCAATTCATACAGTGAGTGCTTATGAAAAGTACGACGCAGTACAAAGCTATCGATTAAAAGAAACTTTAACAGGGGGATTGTTTGATGAATATTTGGTACAAGAGACAGAGCAATGACAGTTATATGGTGCTTGAAGGAGATGATTTTGTGGAAAGCTATGAGTCAATAATGATTCAACAAAACCAGATAAAATCTATTCTTAGTTACTATACGATGGAAATGGATGGAAAGATACAGTTTTGGAGCAAGATTACCGGAAAAGAATCATTAAAGGATTATTTGGATTCTAATCAAATGTCAATTGAAACGCTTGATAAAATTTTTATGTATATGTATTTAGCTATGGAGGAGGTAAATAGATACTTAATTGATCAATCTCATTTATTACTTAGACCGGATACAATATATATTGATAAGCGAGGAACAAATAATAAGATGAGCTTCTGCTATTGTCCAACAAATAATGAACCGGCGAATATTCAGCTTAGAAGTGTGTTGGAATACATTATTAATATAGTTGACCATGATGAAGAAAGGTTTACAGAATTATGCTATGACCTGTATGAGATAGCTCAAAACGATGATTATTCTATTAAACAGCTTTGGGATTACGTCGCAAAAAATAAGGAAGAGGATGATAATATCAATCTGACATCAGAAGCATATGTTGACCAGTATGAAGCAGATAAAAGTCGAGAAACACCAGAAATACCTGTGGAAAAGATAGATCTTTTGGATGAGTCGATATATTTTACGACTGAAAAAGAGGAAAAAGTAAAAAAATCTATATGGAAAAAGACAAGAAAACATAAAGAAAAGAAAGAAAAAAGAAGTATTTTTAAGAAGAAAAAGCCTAAAGTATTGGAAGAGATAGAAAAAATGGACTTTGAGTTTGATCCTAATATGACGTTTAGTGAGCCAACGGTGATATTAACACCATCTGATAGACAACCGTTTGGAAAGCTTGTTTACGACGGTAAGGATGATGAAGAAAGCTATATGATAGATAAAGAAACCTTTAGAATAGGCTCGGGCACAGATTGTGATGCATGTCTTAAGTCTAGAGCTGTTAGTCGTAATCATGCAAGAATAATTAAAGATGGAAATTATTACTATATTGAGGATATGAATTCAACAAATGGCACATATTTGAACGGACATCTTTTAAATTATAATGCGCCTGTTAAGCTTGGTTTAATGGATCAGATAATGTTTGGAAATGTCTCTTATGTGTTTATGTAACTGGTTGCAAAATAAATAGTCAATCTATTATAATAGATTGGACTTTGAAAGGAGTAACCAGTAATGAGTGATACAGAAAAGAAAATAATACTTACAGGTGATCGTCCAACAGGACGTTTACATTTAGGACATTATGTTGGTTCGCTTAAAAGACGTGTTGAATTGCAGAATTCAGGTCTTTATGATGATATTAATATACTAATAGCAGATGATCAGGCTTTAACTGATAATGCAGATAATCCTGGGAAAATTAGAGATAATATAATAAATGTTGTGCTTGACTATTTATCGGTAGGGATTGATCCTGCAAAGTCAACAATATGTGTTCAGTCAGCTTTGCCAGCACTTCATGCACTCACCTTTTATTATATGAATCTTGTTACTACAGCCAGACTTTCACGTAATCCAACCGTAAAGTCAGAGATTCAGATGAGAGGCTTTGCTGATGAGGGATTACCAGTAGGCTTTTTTGCATACCCTGTATCACAGGCTGCTGATATTACAGCGTTTAACGCAAACGTTGTACCAGTAGGCGAGGATCAGCTTCCAATGATAGAGCAGACCAGAGAAATCGTTGAGAAGTTTAACAGAATCTATGGCGATACCTTGGTATTGCCTAACGCTATGATTCCAGAGAATGAGATGCAGCGTCGTTTGCCTGGTGTTGATGGAAAGGCAAAGATGAGCAAGTCTTTAGGCAACTGCATTTATCTGTCTGATAGTGCTAATGTTATTAAGAAGCAGATTAATGGCAAGATGTACACAGATCCTACTCATCTAAAGATTGAGGACCCTGGACATACAGAGGGTAACATGGTATTTACATATCTTGATGCATTCTGTACAGATGATTATTTTGCAGAGTATCTGCCTGATTATGCTAATCTTGATGAAATGAAGGAGCATTATAGAAAGGGTGGACTCGGAGATGGAACATGTAAGAAGTTCTTAATTGCTATTTTAGAGGAAACTCTTAGCCCTATTCGCGCTAGTCGTGCTCAGTGGGAAAGTGATATTGATACTGTATATGATATCATTCTCGAGGGAACTAAAAAGGCTAGGGAGACAACCAATGAAACACTTTCCAGAGTAGAGCAGGCAATGAGAATTGACTACTTCAAGGATCGTGAGATTATCAAGGAATGGAATAAGCTTTTAAAGGAAGCAAACCAGTAAATAGCCATATAGATATTATTTGAAAATAGTGGTATAAAATATAGCTGATTATATTTACAGTTGTGCTGTAATATAATCAGCTTTTTTAGATGTGTAATGCTTTTTTCAAAATAATGCTGTTTTCAAAATAATGCTATTTTAAAATTGATGCTGTTTTAAAAATGGAGAACAATTATGTTACTAAGTGTTGCTCTTATACTGCTCCTTGGAATGATTATGGGGTGGTTATGTCAAAAAATAAAACTACCCACATTATTGGGTATGTTACTAACAGGTATTATATTAGGACCATATATGCTTGGGCTTATAGATGAAAGTATTCTTGATATTTCGGCTGATATAAGAAAAATAGCTTTGGTAATAATACTTACCAGAGCTGGGCTGGGTTTAGATTTATCTAGCTTGAAAAAACTGGGAAGGCCCGCTCTTTTAATGTGCTTTGTGCCTGCATCATTTGAGCTTTTGGGCATGATATTATTTGCACCTGGAATACTAGGTCTATCAATACTTGAATCTGCACTAATGGGAGCAGTACTTGCTGCAGTATCTCCGGCTGTTGTTGTACCTAGAATGGTAAAGCTCATGGATGAGGGATATGGAACAAAAAATGGAATTCCTCAACTGATATTGGCTGGGGCATCCGTGGACGATGTTTATGTTATTGTATTATTCACGACTTTTGCATCTATGATGCAAGGTAAGGGTGTGTCTGTAGTCAGCTTTGTAAACATACCAATTTCTATAGTGTTTGGCATAGCAATAGGACTTTTAATTGGAGCTCTTTTATCAGAACTGTTTAAGAAAATACATATTAGAGATACAGCAAAAGTTTTGATTATTTTAAGTATTTCTTTGCTGTTGGTCGTAGCTGAGTCAGCATTGACAACAGCCATTACATTTTCGGCATTAATATCTATAATGTTTATAGGTGTTGGACTGAATAATAAGCGACCAGAAGTTGCAAAAAGATTATCAGCAAAATACTCAAAGCTATGGGTGGCAGCTGAAGTTTTCTTGTTTGTTTTAGTTGGAGCGAGCGTAAATATAGACTATCTTGGAAAGGTAGGAATAAAGGCAGTAATATTAATAGCTTTGGCGCTTTTGTTTAGAATGATAGGAGTTTTTGCTTGTTTATTTAAAACAGGCATTAGTGGCAAAGAAAAATTGTTCGCTATGATAGCGTACTGTCCTAAAGCAACTGTGCAGGCTGCAATTGGAGGAATGCCTTTGGCAATGGGATTTTTATGTGGAGAAACAATTCTTACAGTAGCTGTTTTGGCTATAGTTATTACTGCACCAATTGGTGCATTTGCAATAGACTTATCATATAAGAAGCTGTTGGATAAGTAATAAATAGCTTTTTATAGACAAAAGTAGTTTTATGAAATAGTATAAGTCAGTAATAATTTATATGGCTTTTTGAAGCAGGTGGTAAATATGCAAAATAAAACAATGCAGGAAATGACAAAAATAATGAAGGCAGACAGCTACAAAATGGCAGCGCTTTCTATAGAAACAAGAAATAATATTTTGAAAAGTGTTAAAACGGCACTTTTGAAAAATAAGGATAGTATATTTGCTGCAAACAAGCAGGATATGGATGCAGCAGAAGAGAATAAAATAGCTGATTCTGTAAAAAAGAGACTACGATTTGATGAACACAAATTAAAAGATGTTACAGAGGGTATTGATCAGCTGATAAGCTTAAAGGATCCGATTAATCAGGTGGTTTTATCCAGAGAGCTTGATGACGACCTTGTCTTAAACAGAGTAACCTGCCCAATTGGTGTTATAGGCATTATATTTGAAGCAAGACCAGATGCACTCGTTCAGATATCGTCTCTTTGTATAAAGAGCGGAAACTGTGCAGTACTAAAGGGCGGAAAAGAAACTGCTAAAACTAATAGAGCATTGTTTAAAGTTATATATGATGCTGCCATTGAGGCTGGTGCACCAGAAGGCTGTATGTTACAGGCCGAAGGACATAGTGAGATTGATGAGTTGTTAGCTTGCAATAAAAGCGTTGATTTACTTATTCCAAGAGGATCTAATCAATTTGTTTCTTATATTATGAACAATACGAAGATTCCAGTTATGGGTCATGCAGATGGCGTGTGTCACACATATGTTGATGCTGATGCTGATATAGAAAAGGCTTGTAAAATTGTTGTTGATGCTAAGACTCAATATACTGCGGCATGTAATGCAACAGAGACCTTACTTGTTGACAGGAAGATAGCAACGGAGGCCTTACAAAGGTTAGCTATGGCACTAAAGATGGCGGGAGTTGCACTTAGGGGAACAGACGAAGTAAATAAGCTTGTTTCAGTTGATGAGCTGATGCATGAGGATGAATTTGCAACAGAGTACCTTAATATGATTATATCTGTAAAGCTTGTTGATGGAGTCGATGAGGCAATTAGTCATATCAATAATTTTGGCTCTCATCATACTGATTGTATTATTACAGAGAATAATGAAACTGCAGAAAAGTTTATGGCATTAGTTGATTCTGCAGGAACATATCTTAACTGTTCCACAAGATTTGCAGATGGTTTTAGATACGGGTTTGGTGCTGAAGTAGGTATTTCTACTAGCAAGATTCATGCAAGAGGGCCAGTAGGTCTTGAAGGCCTGACCACCTACAAATATAAGCTTTATGGTAATGGACACATTGTCGGTGAATATGCTGACGGAACAAGACAATTTCACTTTAAGGACTTAATGTAAAAAATTGGGAAATAACAGTACTTCAAAAGGACAACTGAAAACAAAATTACGTAAGAATCAATGGGTGTTTTTGATTGCACTTGTATTTTTTGCTGCGTTCTCAGCGCTTATGGCGGCTGATTACAAGATGAATGCTCAAAATACAACAGCGTTTGCTTTTAGCTATAAATATGGTTTTGTATCCAGAGCATTAGTTCCTAGCTTTTTAGGATGGCTTGATGGTTTGGTACCAATGCAGCTATTAAGCTACACATGGATATATCGTCTGTCATTAGTAGCAACTTTGTTCTTATACATACTGATATTTGCTTTCTTTGTGGTCTGTCTTAAGGCATGTGATGATAGAAAATTATCAGCCTTAATAATGTTCTTTGGTGTATTTACATTTCCGATGTTTGTCACAGAATATAACTTTGGCAGATTAGATACATATTTATATATAATTTCATTTATATGTATTCTTTTACTGTTTATAGGTAAAGTAGAATGGTTGATAGTTCCACTGTGTATAGTAGCTATGCTTGTGCATCATGGATTTGTATTTACGAACGCAAATATCATACTCGCGTTGCTTTTATACAAAGCTATTATATCTACTGATAAAAGAAAGTATTATACAAGTGTTTTGATTTGTACTTTTGTTGTAATATCGGCGTTATTTTTATATTTTGAATTTGCGGCTAGTTATCCTAATCCAGAACAAGACGTAGTTCAAATTAAAGAGCTGGCAATGAGCCTTTCGTTAGATGGAATGTCAATAAATGACTCTATTATTGATCATGAAGTGTTAGGGCTTGATGTGTTTAATCAGGAAAAATGGATGCATGAGATAAACTATCTTGAAACTCCTATTTTCTTAATATTGTTTTCGCCTTATATTGCTTTATTTGTATTATTTGTAAAGCAATTAAAAAGATGTTCAAATAACAGATTATATATGCTGTTATTATTAGGATCATTAACGATGCTTCCTGAAATAGTGCTTAAGGTGGATTTCGGACGGTATGTATATGGAATAATCTTTTATTATTTAATCCTGCTGATTTTCTTATATGCATATAAAGATGAAACTGCAAAGAAAGCATGTTCAGATACGTTAGTGATAACAGAAAAGATAGTTCCATGGTGGCTTGTAATTGCTTATGCAGTTATATTTGTGCCATTTTATGATGTTCATATTGATGAAATCGTAAAGCGAATAGCAGATGTGATAAGGCCTTTTATATAAAATGGAAAATCAGATTTTAAGTAGAAAAAAATTTTTAGGTATGGCTGCTACAATAGCTATGCCTATTATGGTGCAAAATTTAATAAGTACACTTGTAAATACAGCTGATACGTTAATGCTTGGCTATGTAGGGCAAAATGCTATGGCGGCCTCGTCTTTAGCCAATAATGTTAATACAGTGCTCTGGATTGCTGTTAGTGGTCTTTGTGCTGGATCTGCGGTTTTAGGCTCCCAATATTGGGGAAAAGGAGACAGAGAAACAATAGAGAGGGTTCTAGGAATGTCCATACGATTTTGTTGTGGATTAGGACTTTTATTTTTTGCTATGGCTTTTTGTTTTCCAGAGCATTTAATGACAATATTTACAAATGATGAAGCTATAATAAGCGAAGGAATTGTATATTTGAGAGTTGTTTCCTTTTCATACTTATTTATGTCTTTTTCATTGGGATATTTTGCAATATTAAGAAGTATAGAGAAGGTTATACTGCCAAGTGTTGTTTTTGTTGTATCTCTATGCATAAATGTGTTCTTGAATGCAACATTTATTTTTGGAATATTTGGGCTGCCTAAGCTTGGCCTTGTCGGTGTGGCGGTTGGAACTGTTTGTGCTAGAGCTTTCGAGTGCATAGCATGCATAGTTCATTCATTAGTAAGTAAAGATATAAGATTTAGGATAAAATATTTATTCGCCAGAACAGGAGCATTATTATCAGACTTTATGACTATTGCTCTACCAGCATTTTTTAATGATGTGGCTTGGAGCTTGGCTTTTTCAGTGTTTTCCGTTATCCTTGGTCATATGGGGTCCGATGTAGTAGCGGCAAATGCAGTTGCATCAATGGCACTCAATCTGGGAGCTATTGTTAGTAGAGGATTTGCAAATGCGACAACTGTAATAGTTGGAAAAGCTATTGGAGAAGGTGATACAGCAAAGGCAAAGATATATGGCCGTAGAATGGTTTGGATTACCCTGGCTTTTTCAGCATTGGGAGGATTTGTTATTTTACTGATTAGACCAGTACTTATGACAATCTATTCTGATAAGCTTACAGAAATGGCAATATATTATTTGTCAGCTATGATGATTATGCAATCATATCATTTGATTGGGGAAGGTCTTAATACATGCTGGATTTGTGGATGCTTTAGAGGCGGCGGAGATACAAAGTTTGGAATGATTGTTGATACGCTTTGTATGTGGCTAATTGCTGTGCCATTAATGGCTTTGGCGGCATATGTTTTTAAATTACCAGTTCTAGCTGTATATTTTGTTATGTGCCTAGATGAATTTGAAAAGCTTCCATTCGTGCTAAGACATTATTTAAAGTTCGAATGGCTTAATAATATTACTCGAGAAAAGGGGGAAATATGAGTATGAATTATGAGGAGAAGGTAAAACTTTCAAGTAGGATGTGGCTTGGAGGAGCCGATTGTATGATCACCACTTTAAGCAATATTATGACAGGTGGTGGTTTGACATTTTTCTTTGTCAATTATTTTGGCTTAGATGCAAAACTTTCTGCAGCATGCTGGCTTATTTTTGGATTATGGAATGCAGTTAATGATCCATTGTTTGGATTTATTTCTGATCATACAAAAACTAAGGTTGGTCGTAGAATACCATATATAAGATATGGTGCACCAATAATTGCAGCTGTATTTGTTTTAACATGGGTAACATTTTTTGATAGTGGTTCTCAGATTCAGATGTTTATTCAAATGCTGGTGTCATTATTTTTATTTGATACACTTTATACAGCAATTGCAACATCATTGTATGTTATGCCATATGAGATGGCTGTGACAAACAAGGCTAGGGGATCAATATTTTTTGTAAAAATTATTTTCCAGCTTGTAGCATTATCTGTTCCACTTGTGCTTTTAGCAGAACTTGAAAAAATTTTAAATCAGTCTTTACAGCAATATCAGATGATAATGACAATTATTGGTGTTGCAGCAGGAGTTATAGTTTTTTTCTCGACATTCTTCTACAAGGAAAAAGACTATATAAAAGAGGAAGAACAGCTTCCTTTTGTAAAGTCGCTGGTAGAATGCTTTAAAAACAAAAGTTTTATAGTGTTTGAAGTGGTTTCTTTTTCAGTAACATTTGTAAATACAGCATTAATGATAGGTCTTTCATATTATTTTGAAGCAGAAGGCATAAATTTTGTATTTTGCTATGCTGCTATGTTTGCAGGAATAATTCTTGGTTTATTACTTTGGATGAAGGGAATTCCAAAGTGGGGCGTAAAAAAATGTATGGTATTGATGTGCTTTATGTTTGGCGCAGGCGTCCTTATTATGATGATGTTTGGTCAGTTTATGATAGCAGGTATAATAGGTTTCTTATCAGCAGGTATTGGCTTTGCTGGAGGCTCTTATGTAGTGCCAATGCTAAATGGAGATGTTATTGATTATGATGAGCACGTTTCAGGATTACGTAGAGAAGGAATGTATGCGGGAGTTAATTCGTTCATTTGTAAGCCTGCTATTTCATTTGCAAATGCGCTGTTCCCTGTAATGATATTATGGTTTGGCTATGACTCTACTATTAGCATTGCTGCTCAAACAGACATGGCAAAATTCGGAATCAGATTTAGTTGGTTATTTGTGTCAGGTATATTATTAATTATAAGCGGACTTATTATTGCAAAATTTTATCCTTTGTTTGGAGATAAGTGGGATAAAATTAAAAATGATTTATCTGAAGAGCACGCGAGAAAACAGGCTGAATATGAGAAAGCATATTTCGAGTCTATAAAGGAGAAATAGTAATGAGTGGTGAGTTACACACACATATTGATGAAAATGGAAATGTTATAACACATTGTCATGATATTCATGATTCAAATAATTCGCATGGTCATTTTCATTCGCCGGAAGAAAAGAAAAAGCAATTGAATAGAATTTCAAAAGCTATAGGACATCTTCAACATGTAAAGACTATGATAGAAAATGACGAGGATTGTGCCGAGGTATTGATGCAGCTGTCAGCTGTTAATTCGGCAACCAGAAATCTTGGCAAGGAAATAATAAATGAGCATATGACGCATTGTATTATGCATGCAATAGAGAACGGAGATACAGAAGCTGTTGAAGAATTTCAAAAAGCTGTAAAGAAGTTTATGTAACATATTAGATTAAATAAAAATAAAGAAATGATAAAAGTGGATTGTATATATTTGAATACAATCCACTTTTTTAACCCCCTCCCCAGGTTGCGAAAGAATACTTTACTATGCTAAATTTTTAAACTGTCGAGAGAAACGATGCAAAGAGGCATCTGACAATCTGACAAAATCTAATATAATATGCGAGATGGAGGATAAATAAATGCATATTCCAGAGAACTACCTGGCTCCTGCTACATGCGGAGTTTTGGGCGCAGCAATGATTCCTGTTTGGGGACATTCAATTAAAACCATTCAAAGAGAAATGCCAAAGGAGAAGATGCCACTTTTAGGAGTTGGCGCAGCTTTTTCTTTTCTTGCGATGATGTTTAATGTACCACTTGTAGGAGGAACAACAGGTCATGCTGTAGGCGGAACGCTTATTGCTTTACTATTTGGTCCAGAGGCATCATGTATAGCTGTTTCTATTGCGCTGCTGATACAGGCAGTTTTATTTGGAGATGGTGGCATACTGGCATTTGGAGCAAACTGTTTTAATATGGCATTTGTACTTCCTTTTGTTGGTTTTTATTTGTACAAGCTTATTTCAAAGCTCTTAAGCAAGGGTGGCGAATTAAAGACATCTCAGTCTTTGGTGGCTGCTGGTATAAGCTCATATATAGCACTTAATGTTGCAGCTCTTTGCGCAGCAATAGAATTTGGTATACAGCCATTATTGTTTACAGATGAAATAGGAAATGCCTTGTATTGTCCTTATGATTTATCAGTAGCAATTCCTGCAATGATGATTCCGCATTTGGCAGTGGCGGGATTTGTTGAGGCTGCATTTACAGTGGCAGTATTTGCTTTTGTAAAGAAAACATCACCAGATATGATATTTGAGAACTGGGATAATGAAAAAACAACAGGTGTTGAAAAAAAGAATAGTTTTGTTCCAGTATATGCACTTGTAGCAATATTAATTGCAGCTACACCTCTTGGTCTTCTTGCAACAGGTACAGCCTGGGGAGAATGGGGAGCTGACGAGATAGCCGAAATTGAGACAAACGGACAGGCTTTGGGCTACACTCCACAAGGTATGCTTGATGGATGGTCGCTAGAATCAATAATGCCGGATTATACTCTTGGCGGAGTAAATGAGGTTGCTGCTTATATTATTTCTGCTATACTAGGAGTGGCACTTCTTGTGATATTCTTTAAGCTGGTATCCATTCCAATGAAGGAAACAGCTAAAACAAGCAAATAGTTAAATGAGGTATAGTTTTGTTACCAGAATGGTTAAAAACTGAAGATAATTATGTGCCACCGAAATCCGGTGGCATTTTTATTACAAAAACAATGACTTCTATTGGAAGGTCGATGTCACATATTAAAGCACAGCATGGTCATGAAAAGAAACGAGCATTACCAGCCATAATAAAGCTTTTATTATTATTTGCTTTTATTTTAACAGCATCAATTACAAGAAACAGAATGCTTATAATGGCTTTGTATTCAGTATTACATTTGTATTTATGTACCTGGCCTGCAAAAGATATATGGTCTGTTATTAAAGGCTCCATGTGGTCTGCTATTTTGGCTTTTATTATTGTTTTACCAGCAATGATCATTAATCCATCAGGTATAAGCAATAATATTATGCTGATATCAAAAGTATTTGTAAGCGTTGAAGCTCTTAATATATTTAATCATACGACTACCTGGAATCACATAACAGCATCAATGAAAAAAATGCATATTCCAGGAATGTTTATTTTTACTTTAGATATTACGCTGAAGTATATAGTTCTCCTGGGACAATTGATATTTGATATTTTAACCTCCCTTAAACTAAGGTCTGTAGGAAAAAACAGTAAAGAATATCAGTCTATAGGGGGCGTTATGGGGACAACATTTCTGAAATCTGTAGAGATGAGTAGTCAAATGTATGATGCAATGCGTTGCAGAGGATTTACAGATGATTATGAGGGTTTGTAGTTTTGTATTGAATATAAAGTAAGAGGATTTATAGATTTGCATTGAATATAATGCGTGAGGATTTTTAGATGTCTAGTTATATAGAGTTGAAAAATATAGATTTCTGTTATGAAGGAGAAGAAAAAAAGGTTTTTTCTGATTTTTCTCTTAGCGTAAATAAAGGAGAATGTCTTGCTATAAAAGGTGCAAATGGAAGTGGTAAAAGTACATTATTTAAGATACTCAATGGCCTTGAATTTGTAAGTGAGGGATCTTATATTTTTGATGAAATGCAGATTGATCGGAATTACATGAGCAATAATGTCAACTCAAAACTTTTTCATAAAAGGGTAGGATATTTGTTTCAAAATCCAGATATTATGTTGTTTAATGGTCAGGTATATGACGAGGTGGCATTTGGACCAAGACAAATGGGGTTATCTGATGCTGAAGTTGATTTAAGAACCAGAGATATGCTGAAGCTGTTTGATATAGAGGCTTTAGAAAAGAAAGCTCCATATCATCTATCTGGTGGTCAGAAAAAAAGAGTGGCACTTGCAGCTGTTATGGCATTAAATCCAGAAGTTATAGTTTTGGATGAGCCATTAGCAGGTCTTGATTCCATAGGAGAAGCAAAGCTTATAGACTTATTATTTGAACTAAAGAAAGCTGGTAAAACCATAATCGTAGCAACTCATAGTGAGGCATTTTCGGATAAAATATCTGATAGAGAACTCATTTTAATGTAAAAAGACTGTAAAATAATAGTTTAGATAAGATAAATTTACATAAAAAGCTTAAAAGCTTAAAATATTAGGAAATATTGACAAATAATAGTGGGATTTATAAAAGGATAATGCTATAATCTCTGTAACTATATGAAAGAAAATGGGGGCAAAGCAGATATGAATTTGGAAAAGAAGCATATGATTGAAAATAATAAAATCTGTATGATTTTATCACTTATTATTCAAGGGTTTATGCTGGCATCAACTATTCTGTACAAGGATGGAAGAAGCTTTTCAACAATAATTATGTTGGTTGTAATTGCTCTATGTGCAATAGTTCAGGTGGTAGGTTTTATCAAACTGGGAGATAAAGAGGCAGGACATTATCCATTACTTCTTAGTTTGGCAGTTAGTTACATGATACTTTTAATAGGATCTGTGCATACACCATATTTATATTCGCTTGGATTATTAATAGGAATTGCAGTTGTTATCTACAATGATTCGAAGATTTGTCTTTTGGCATCAATTACAGCTGTAGTAGAGAATGCTATTTTTGTAGTTATATACTATGCTTCAGGTGCGGCAGCAAAGTCAGAGAGCACATTTATGGTTCCTACTAATATGGCTCTTGTTGTTTTATTTGCGATTATGTGTTTTTCGGTAGTAAAGATTAATGAAAGACAGATTAATGAGCAGATGGAACAGATTGAAAAGAGTGCCGCTGAGCAGCAAAAGAGTGCTTCAATAATAAAAGAAACATCTGAGCAAATTTCTTTAAAGCTTGTTGATGCACATGAAGCTATGAAGAGTCTTTCAGATAAGGTACATTCATCAGCAGATGCTGTGAATGAAATATCTCAGTCTGTTACGCTTACTGCAGAGTCAATTCAGACTCAGACAGAGATGAACATGAATATTACAACTAGCTTGGATGGTATTTCACACCAGTCAAGACAGATGCTTAAGGAATTCCAGGATACAGAGAAGAATGTTTCGGAAGGACATGATCTTGTTGATGAGCTTCAGAAACAGGCAGAAGCGGTTGCGGTTGTTAATGGAGAAACAGCTGAGATGACATCAGCATTGCAGACTACAGCTGAGGGTGTTAAGGAGATAGTTAATACTATTCTTGGCATATCTTCTCAGACAAATTTATTGGCACTTAACGCTTCTATAGAGGCAGCTAGAGCTGGTGAGGCGGGCAAGGGCTTTGCAGTAGTAGCTGATGAAATAAGAGCGTTGTCAGAAAATGTTAAGGTTGCAGCTGAACAGATAGCAACAACAATTGATGAACTGATAGGTGATGTAACTCAGGCATCTTCTAATATGCAAAAATCAGTCACAGCATCTGAAGAACAGGATGAGATTATAAAACAAACAGGTGCAAAATTTGCGCTTATTCTTGAATCAGTTGATAATTTGTCGGAAAGAATTAGTAAAATTACAAAGGATGTAGATGCTTGTGTTGAGGCAAACGCAACAGTAATGGATGCTATTTCAAATTTATCTGCGACATCAGAAGAGGTTGCAGCATCATCAGAATCATCGCTTACACTTTCACATGAATGTAATGATGATATGAATGTTACAGCAAATATTCTTGATGATATACTTGCATTGTCAAACCGTGATGCAAATTAATTATTTTTTATAATATGTAAAATAGCAGGTGATAAGCCTGCTATTTTTTGTAGAAGAGGTGGATTAATGGTCAGTGCTGCGTTCAGATTGATTTTGGAGTCACTTATTCCGGTAGTAGTAGCGGTAATTATTTATACGCTAGATAAAAAAACTGTTTTTGCAAATATTTCTAATATTGCAAAACAAGTCATAATTGGAATAATTTTTGGTATTATAGCTGTACTAGGAACAGAATATGGAATTAACATGAATGGTTTTAATGTTAATTGTAGAGATGCAGCACCTATGGTTGCAGGTCTTTTGTTTGGTGGCCCTGCAGGTATTATAGCAGGCTTGATTGGCGGATTGGAAAGATGGTTTGCGGTATATTGGGGAATTGGAACATTCACTAGGGTTGCATGTAGTATATCCACAGTGTTGGCAGGATTTTATGCAGCTGTCTTAAAAAAATTCTTGCTTGCAGGTAAAAAACCAACACCTGTATTGGCATTAGGCTGTGGTGCTGTAATAGAAGTTTTTCATTTGATGATGGTGTTTATTACAAATGTTTCAGAAGCTGAAAAGGCTATAAAAGTTATTGACGCATGTTTTGTTCCAATGGTTTCTGCTGTAGCATTTTCTTGTTTTTGCGCAACATTGTTAATTGCAATATTATCAAGAGATTTTTCTGTTACAGTAAAGACAATTCGTAGTAAGACACCATTGTTTACTATTATACAAAGATGGTTGTTAGCGGTATTTGGAGTAGCATTTTTCCTTGTAATATATTTTGATTACAGAATTCAGACAGAAACTGAAAAAAGAATAGTAGCGCAGGGGCTTGAACAGGCTATAGATGAAACCGCTAAAGACATAAATGACAGATCAAATGACTATATGATATCAATTGCAAAGCTTGTGAAAAAAGAACTTATTTCTAATGAGTTTTCGTTACAAGAATTGGCGGATCATTATGAGCTGTCAGATATTGTTGTAGTTAATGGTGAAGGAATAGTTGTTGAATCAAATAATACAGAATATATAGGATTTGATATGTCAACTGGCGAGCAGTCGGCAGAGTTTTTGTGCTTGCTTGAGGATAAGGATGAATATGTCCAGGAAATGATGCCTACAACTGCAGACAAAAATAAAATAAAAAAATTTGCAGGTGTGTCGTATGCAGATGGATTTGTTCAGATTTCATACGATGATGCAATTCTTGAAAAGCATTTAGATTCATTGATATATGATGTTGCAAATAATAAGCATGTCAATGGAGACGGTGGAGTTGTAATTTTTAATAAAACATATGTAATTTCATCGCTTACTTCTGAATTAGATAAAAAAGCGGTGTACGCTGCAGGAATTAGAAGCTTAAGAAAAAACAGTGAAGGTCAGGTTTTTAGTGAAAATATAGGGGACGAAGAATATTACGAGGCGGTAAAGCCGTATTACAATTATTATATTGCTGCACTATATCCAGTTGATACTGCAGAAATGAATTTGAAGCTTTCTATGTATATTTTTACATTTTCGATGGTGTTAGTATTTGCAGCTATGTACGCCTTAATATATGCGTTGATAAAAAATGTTGTTGTTAGACAGATTATAAAAGTAAACGGTTTGTTATCAGATATTACAGGCGGTGATTTGGATGTAGTTGTTAATGTTAGAACCAGCTCAGAATTTTCATCTTTATCTGATGATATAAATAGCACCGTTAATACATTAAAACGATTGATTGCTGAGGCTGCAGCAAGAATTGATGCAGAACTTGTATTTGCAAAAAACATTCAAGAGTCTGCTATGCCAAATACTTTTCCTGCGTTTCCGGATATAAATAGCTTTGATATATACGCAAGAATGTATACAGCTAAAGAGGTTGGCGGAGATTTTTATGATTATTATATGACGGATGCAAATACTTTACAGTTTATAATAGCTGATGTTTCTGGCAAAGGAATACCTGCGGCAATGTTCATGATGAGAGCAAAGTCTACTTTAAAGGGATTATCGGAACGCGGTGAAAAAGTAAATGAGGTATTTACACAAGGCAATAATTCTCTTTGTCAGGGTAATGAGGCGGGAATGTTTGTTACTGCATGGCAGGGTTCGATTGACCTTAGGACAGGATTGGTTGAATTTGCTAATGCAGGTCACAATATGCCGGTATTAAAACGAAAAGGAGAAAAGTTTGATTTTTATAATCAAAAGGTAAATCTTGTCCTTGCAGGAATGGAAGGAATAAAATATAGGATAAATGAGTTGCAGCTTAATCCTGGAGACCAGATATTTCTTTACACAGATGGCGTGAATGAGGCAACAGATACTGACAATGAGCTGTATGGAGATGAGCGTTTGCTGAAGGTGCTTAACGCTAGAGAATATGACAGCTTGAAGGAATTATGTGACGCAGTTAAAGAAGATATCGATCTGTTCGTAAAAGGAAGAGATCAGTTTGATGATATTACAATGGTTGCCTTTGAATATAAAGGATATTAATTATAAAGAGTTTAGGGTGAGAATATGAGCTTGGAAAATGGAAAAAGAATGTATGAGTTTGTTGAAAAAATATTTCCTTATACAAGAAGCATAACTGGCGAGGGAGTGAGGCAAACAATATCTGATTTAAAGGAATATATTGAAAAAGACACTGATGCAGTTCTTAATGTGTATGAAGTTCCTTCTGGTAGTCAGGCATTTGATTGGTCGGTTCCAAAAGAGTGGGAAATAAAGGAAGCATATATAGAGGACGAAGCGGGCAATCATATTATTGATATGAAAAATAATAATTTGCACGTTGTAGGTTATTCTGTTTCTGTTGATGAGTGGGTGGATTTGGATGAACTAAAAAGTCATATTTTTACTCAGGTAGATCAGCCAGATGTAATTCCCTATGTTACATCATATTATAAAGAGAGATATGGTTTTTGCATGAGTGAAAATCAAAAAAACGACTTAAAACCAGGGAAATATCACATGTATATAGATAGCAGACTGTTTGATGGCTGTTTGAATTACGCTGAAGTGGTTATTCCTGGACAGACAGATGAAGAAGTGTTCTTTTCTACGTATTTTTGCCACCCATCAATGGCGAATAATGAGTGCTCAGGCCCTGCATTGTCTGCTGAATTAGTAAGATACGTTTCCTCGCTTAAGAATAGACGTTATACATATAGATTTGTCTATATACCAGAAACAATAGGATCATTGGTTTATATGGCTGTTGATGATCATTTGTCACATATGAAAAACAAAATAGTTGCAGGCTATAATTTATCATGCGTGGGCGATGATAGAGTATATTCCATGGTAGAAACCAAGTATGCAGATACTTTGGCAGATAAGTCGTTAAAAAACATACTAAAATATCATACAGGAGACGGTTTTATTAATTATTCGTTTTTAGCAAGGGGCTCAGATGAAAGAGAATATGGAGCACCTGGTGCAGATTTGCCTGTAGTATGTTTTTGCAGATCCAAGTTTGGAGAGTACCCAGAATATCATACATCGGCAGATGATTTGAGTGTTGTCAGCCCAGAAGGATTTGCAGGAGCATATGATGCTATGACAAAGCTGATAGATGCTTTGGAGGCAAATTATTATTATGAAATGACTGTGATTGGAGAACCACAGCTGGGAAAGAGGGGCTTATATCCTGATATCAGCAAAAAAGGTAGTTATGATGGTGTTATGGCTATGAAGCACTTTATGGCATATGCAGATGGCAAAAATGATATTTTTGATATTAGTAATATAACTGGGGTGCCGGTAGATAATATGCTTGAATTTGTTGATAAATTGTTTGAAGCTGGATTGGTTATGAGATATTAATGCATTTACCTGTGGTTTGATGCGTGGTTATAAAACGAAAGTTGGATAATTGATGTTTAAAACATATTTTGAAGATTATAAAATAGAACTGATTAATATGGGACTAAAGAAGGATGACGTGGTATGCATGGCATCTGGAATAAGTGGACTTATAAAAAGAGCAAAAGAAGAAATTGGACTTAAAGATGAAGACAGAGGAAAATTTCTGGATGAATTTATCAATTCATGTATTGATATTATAGGACCAAATGGAACATTGCTCATTCAGTCTTTTACTTGGGACTTTTGCAGAGGCAATGGATTTGACTATTATAACTCAAAAAGTGAAGTGGGTGCATTGTCTAATTATGTTCTTGAAAACCGAAAGGACTTTAAAAGAACAAAGCATCCTATATATTCTTTTTTAGTTTGGGGAGCAAAGCAGGATTTTTTTGTTAGTCTTGATAATCAGGATGCATGGGGAATGGGGTCACCTTTTGCTTATTTTAGAGAATTTAAAGCTAAACAATTACTTGTGGCTTGTGAGCCTTTGGCAGGGATGACATTCCTACATTTTGTAGAGCAATGGACTGGTGTACCATATAGGCATCCAAAGTATTTCTTTGGAAAATATATTGATGAGGCGGGGAAAGAAGAAGTAAGAACTTACAGTATGTATGTAAGAGATATAGATGTTGGACAAGATTTGATATTATCGAATGATTTTCTGGCAATTAAAGGCGTTGCTAAAATTGGAACGTTTAAAGACACAAAATTATCAATTGTAGATATGGATGCTTCATATCCAGTAATTTATGACGACATAGTAAATAATGGAGCGAAAAATGTTTTTACTTTGACTAATTATAAGCTTGATTTTGCAAGGGAACAGACTATTCCATATGAAATCAGTCAAATCGGTCATATTGCACAAAAATAATATATATCATTTTTATACAACAATATGTTGTGTATAGAGGACATAAGTTTTATAATTAAACAAGGTGAAAATATTCATGGTAACGTGAATTTTGATGGAGGAAAAGATGAAGAGTAAAAAGAAAATATCCATGATGGCAACGCTGTTGTTGCTTGCAATTATTCCAATGCTTCTAACAGCTTTGGTAGTGGCATTAACTTCGTGTACAAAAATGGCATCGTCGTTAGAAGAGGATGTTTACCACGAATTATATGTAGCTGCTGAAGGGTTGAAGAATTATTACGAGTGGGACATTATAAATAATGATGACCATAAGCCTGTATATGAGCATGATTATGTAGACAGCTTGGTGGACGATGGCGTTGAACTTACATTATTTATTGAAGATACACGATTTATTACATCTATTAAGGATTCAACTAATCCTACAGGCAGAAATGAAGGCACTCAGGCTAGTGCAGAGATTTGGGCTAAGGTTTCAAAGGGTGAGTCTGTTGAGGCTAACGGAGTAGTTATTAATGGCTCAAAATACTATGTAGTGTATGTTCCGGTTTCTGGAAATGATGGATCGGTTATGGGTATGGCATTTGCAGGTATGAAGCAGGCAAATGTAAATGATACGATTAAAGCTGCAGTTGTTTCAATTGTTATTACATCGGTTGTAATTGTTCTTATCTGCGCTGTAATTGTGTTTATTATGGCAAAGAAAATTAAGGAACCACTTGAGATTATAGACGAGAATCTTGGTTATCTTTCAACAGGTGATCTTACACAGCACAAAACAGCTAAGTCTTTTGTAAAAGAAATAGATTCAATTATTCAGTCCAGAGTTAGACTTTCTAATTCTCTTCGTGAGATTGTTGGAAAGGTTCAGGGAGCATCTGAGGAGCTTCTTAATTATGGTAATGAACTCCAGACAGTTGCTAGCAATACATCAGCAAATGCAGATGATATTTCTAGAGCGGTTGAAGAGATTTCAAAGGGTGCCATTACAATGGCAGGCGATATTGAGGATGCTACAGGCCGTGTATCTGATATGGGCGTTCAGATTGAAGGTATTGTAGGTGGTATTACAGAGCTGGATGTTGTTGCTGGTGATATGGATCAGGCAGGAAAGAAAGCTATTGATATCATGAGACTTCTCAATGATTCAAATAATAAGACAGCTGAAGCTATTACAATAGTTGCAGAGAACGTTGAGGCAACTGACAGATCGGTTGCAGAAATATCAGCAGCGGTAGATCTTATAACAGCTATTGCAGATCAGACAAATCTTCTTTCTCTTAATGCTTCAATTGAAGCTGCAAGAGCAGGTGAGGCAGGACGTGGATTTGCAGTTGTTGCAAATGAAATTTCTAATCTTGCAGATCAGTCAAATGATTCAGGTAGAAAGATTGAAGAGATTCTTGCAAAGCTTGTAGCTGATTCACATAGATCTATTGAAAAGATGCAGGAAGTACAGGCATTACTTCAGGAACAGTCAGAGAAGCTATCTATTACTGAAAACGAGTTTAACAACGTTACAACTGGTATTGCAGATACAAGAGAGCAGAGTAGTATTGTTGATGGTCAGGCTAAGGATTGTAATGAGTCAAGAACAAAGGTTATTGATATTATTTCTAGTCTGAGTGCTATTTCTCAGGAGAATGCAGCAAATACTCAGCAGACTACAGCTTCTATGGAAGAGCTTAATGCAACAATTAACCTGGTTGCTCAGCAGGCTTCAGATGTTAGAAGTCAGGCCGAAGGTCTTGAAGAAGCAATGAAGTTCTTTACATTATAAAAAAGATCCTGTAGGCCGTCACTGATTGTGGCGGCCTATTTTTGTCTAAAAAATTCTTTTTGGCGCAGAGGTTACAAAATGGCAGATAGTACAAAAAAATTAACGGAAGGGAGCCCAATGAGGCTTGTTCTTGGCTTTTCTATTCCATTATTATCGGGATTATTATTTCAGCAGATGTATAATCTTGTTGATACTATTATTGTAGGACAGTGTCTTGGCACAGAATGTTTGGCGGCGGTAGGTTCTACAGGCGCAATAAATTTTTTAGTAAATGGATTTTGTATAGGAGTTTGTAGTGGCTTTGCAATTCCGGTTGCTCAAAGATTTGGTGCTGAAAGTTATGACAGTATGAGACGATTTGTAACAAACGCCGTTGAGCTGTCAGCTATAATGGCTGGTGTTTTAACTCTGATAGTATGCGTTTTTTGTAGACAAATTCTGCTATTGATGAATACTCCGGTAAATATTATAGATGGTGCATACAGCTACATATTTATAATCTTTTTAGGTATACCAGTTACGTTTTTATATAATTTAACGGCTGGAGTTATGAGGTCTTTAGGAGATAGTAAGACTCCGGTTTATTTTCTTTTAATGGCATCTGTAATAAATATAGTACTTGATTTGCTATTTATAATGTGTTTAAAAACATCAGTAGAAGGGCCAGCAATAGCAACAGTAATATCTCAATTTATAGCTGGAATGGCATGTCTTATTGTATTGAGATATAAATTTCCTTTGCTCAAACAACAGCCAGGGGATTGGAAAATGGGTAAGCATCATACAAGTGTGCTTTTATCTATGGGTCTTCCTATGGGGCTTCAGTATTCAATTACAGCAGTAGGATCAGTAATTTTACAGACTGCTGTTAATGGACTTGGTTCAGACGCTGTTGCAGCAGTGTCAGCTGCAAGCAAGTTAAATCAGTTTTTGATGTGTCCATTTGATGCATTGGGCTCTACTATGGCTACATTTGCAGGACAGAATGTTGGAGCAAAGAAAATAGACAGAGTTAGGCAAGGACTTAAAGATGCTTCTATTATAGGTTTTATATATACAGCAATAGCTTTTGTAATTGTATACTTCTTTGGAAGAAGCTTGTTATTATTGTTTTTAGATTCTTCTGCAACAGATATTATTGAGAATGCTAACAATTGGCTGCTTATGAATGTGCTGTTTTTCTTTGCACTTGATCTTGTAAATTGCGTTAGATTTTCAATACAAGGAATGGGATTTTCTGTTGTTGCTGTTTTAGCTGGTGTTATGGAGATGGTTGCAAGAGTGCTGGTAGCTGTATTCTTAGTCCCTACAATGGGATTCGGAGGAGTAGTTTGGGCAAATCCAGCAGCATGGATATTTGCGGATGCATTTTTAGTTCCAACATTTTTAATATTAGCCCGAAAACTGGAACGTAAAATGACGAGACTAATATAGACAAAAGATATATTTCTTTGGTAATATATAAAATGAGTGTGCGTGTTGGGGACTGTTTGAAACTTTTTGCGTATTTATGCAAAGTTTTGGTCTGAGCGTATAGATGTAAAAAGTTTTAGATTTGGAGGATAGTTTTTTGAAAAAGAAAATACTAAAGTCTGTTATGGCTTTAACTCTTGCGTTTACATTTATGTTTGCACCTGCAGCAAAGGTTGAAGCTGCACCTACAGCTCATTTTGGTGTAGATGTATCTAAACATAGAGGTCTAATAAACTGGTATCAGGCAAAGGCAGCTGGTGTTGAGTTTGCAATGATTAAGGTTGGAAGCACAAATACAGGTGTAGACCCATATTTTGTGACGAACATAAAAGGGGCACAGGCTGCTGGAATTAGAACAGGTGTGTATTTGTATTCTTATGCTAATAGTGTACAAGGGGCAATAAATGAGGCAAATCTTTGTATACAGTGGATGGAAGGATATGGTGTAAACCTGCCAGTTGCTTATGATGTAGAGAATAAGGCACAAAAGGCTCTTGATGCTAATACAGTTACAGCAATGGCAAACGCATTTTGCGATACAATAGCTGCAGCTGGTTATACACCAATTGTATATAGCTACAAGAACTTCTTTGCAAGATATATTACAAATGATTTAAGATATGATAAGTGGGTTGCGCAGTATAGTGATCACTGTGATATTTTTGATTGCGCAATGTGGCAGTATTCATCAAGCGGAACTGTGGCAGGTATTCCTGGAACATGTGATGTAAACTGGATGAATAAGGATTATATAAATCTTATTCCTGCAAATGGTTTTGCCGATGATTATTATTACCTTAATTATAGAAAAATTATGGGTAATCAGCTGATTACATTCAATGGACAGTCATATCACCTTGGCGATGATAGCAAGCTTACAAGAGGAATTTGGTGGACAAGTCCACAGGGCAAGGTTTATTATTTTGATAAGACAGATGGTCATGCGGTAACAGGCTTTGTAAATATAGACGGCTTTGATTACTACTTTAATGCAGACGGTACACAGGTATTTAATCAGAATCTTATTATTACAAAGGATCATTGCTATCATGTTGAACCAGATGGTAAGGCGTGTATAGTGGTATTTACAGAAACTAAGAAATAGAAAAAACATGAATTGTAGAGCGTCGCAATTAGCGGCGCTCTTATTGGAGGAAAGCATGAACGATAATAATCAAAATAAAAATAATGAAGGTGGGCCAGGTCGCAGAGGAACAATATGGACCTTTGTGATGTTTGCTCTTATAGCATTATTTTTTACAAGCATGATATACTCGAAGTCAGGTCAATCTGCAACACAAAAGATTACCTACACAGAGTTTATTGAATTGGTAGAAGCTGATAAGGTTGCGACAGTAAAGTTTGAGAGTGATAAGATTAATATTACTCTTAAAAAAGATGCGAAGAGAAATGATGAGGATTCTGCAAAGAGTGAGTTTGAGGATTATTATTTTAGATCAACAGGTCAGACACTTACAACAACATATTACACAGCATATGTTAATGATGAGGACCTGCTTCCTTTATTAAAGGAACATGATGTAAATGTTGATGGTACAATTGCAGATTCTACAGCAGCTATTATATATAACATACTGAGTTTTATTATTCCTATTGCTTTGATGTGGATACTACTCTCTTTCTTGATGAGAAAGATGGGTGGAGGTCCTATGGGCGTTGGCAAGTCAACAGCAAAAGTATATATGGAAAAGAAAACAGGTGTTACATTTGCTGACGTAGCAGGCCAGGATGAAGCAAAGGAATCGCTTCAAGAAGTAGTAGACTTTTTGCACAATCCAGAGAAGTACAGAGAAATTGGAGCTAAGCTACCAAAGGGTGCCCTTCTAGTAGGACCTCCAGGAACAGGAAAAACTTTATTAGCAAAAGCAGTTGCAGGCGAGGCTGGTGTACCTTTTTATTCGTTGGCTGGATCTGATTTTGTTGAGATGTTTGTTGGTGTAGGGGCCTCTCGTGTTAGAGATTTGTTTAAGGATGCTCAAAAAAATGCTCCTTGTATAATCTTTATAGATGAGATTGATGCAATAGGAAAGAGCCGTGATTCAAGATATGGCGGTGGTAATGATGAGCGTGAACAAACCCTTAATCAGCTTCTTGCAGAAATGGATGGATTTGACACAAGCAAGGGTCTTTTAGTTTTAGCTGCTACAAACAGACCAGAAGTATTAGATAAAGCATTATTAAGACCAGGTCGTTTTGATAGAAGAATTATTGTTGACAGACCAGATCAGAAAGGTCGTCTTGAGACATTGAAGGTTCATGCTAAAGATGTATCAATGGATGAGACCGTCGATTTAGATGCACTTGCTTTAGCTTCTGCCGGTCTTGTGGGTTCTGATCTTGCAAATATTATTAATGAGGCAGCAATTATTGCAGTTAAAAATAAGAGAAAGTTTGTAAATCAAAAGGATCTTTTTGAGGCATTTGAGCTAGTTGCAGTTGGTGGCAAGGAGAAAAAGGACAGAGCTATGAGTGAGAAGGAACGTCATATTGTTTCTTATCATGAGGTCGGACACGCTCTTGTTTCAGCTCTTCAGAAGAATACAGAGCCTGTACAAAAAATCACAATAGTTCCACGAACAATGGGCGCATTGGGATATACACTTCAGACACCAGAAGAAGAAAAATTCCTTGAAACAAAGGATGAGCTGGTAGCTAAGATTGTTACATATATGGGTGGTCGTGCTGCAGAGCAGATTGTTTATGATTCATACACTTTAGGAGCAGCAAATGATATTGAACAGGCAACATCAATAGCTAGAAATATGGTTACTCGTTTTGGTATGAGTGAAAGGTTTGGCATGATGGGTCTGGCGTCAGTTGAGAATCAGTACCTTGAGGGCAGAGCATCACTCACATGTGGTGAAAAAACTGCAGCGCTTATAGATGAAGAAGTATTAGCAATTATTACAGATGCATATAATACTGCAAAGGATATGCTTGTTGAGAATAGAGACATTCTTGATAAAATTGCTGATTATCTATATGAACATGAGACTATTACTGGTAAAGAATTCATGAAGATATTCCGTGAATTAAAGGGCATTAGTGAAGATGATGAAGAAAAGTTTGTAGAAGAATCTAACATATCTGATTCAACATCATCAGATATAGAAGAACTAACTAATGAAGCATTTGATGAATAGCCTATGGTAACAGAAGAAGATTTAAGTAAACTCCCGGATCTTCCGGGAGTTTATATTATGCATGCAAGTGCAGATGAAATTATATACGTTGGAAAGGCACTTAGCCTTCGACACAGAGTTCGTCAATATTTTCAGCCAAGTCATGATGAAGGCATTAAGAAAAAGCAGATGGTTGCAAATATTGATCACTTTGAGTATATAGTATGTGACTCTGAATTAGAGGCACTTATATTAGAGTGCAATCTTATAAAGGAACATCGTCCTAAGTATAATACAATGCTTAGAGACGATAAAACTTATCCATATATCGAAGTAACAGTCTCTGAGGACTATCCAAGAGTTTTATTTTCCAGACAAATAAAAAAGAATAAATCTAAATATTTTGGTCCGTTCACAAGCGCTGGCGCGGTCAAGGACACAATTGATCTTGTTCAAAAGTTATATAAGCTAAGAACGTGCAACAAGAAATTTCCTGAAAGCTTTGGTAAAGATAGGCCATGTCTTAACTACCATATTAATCAATGTCAGGGCGTTTGTACTGGAAACGTCAGTGTTAGTGAATATGCAAAAAGAGTAGAAGCTGCAATGGACTTTTTAAATGGGAACTACAAGGGCGTTGTAGAAGAACTTACAGATAAGATGAATGAAGCTGCGAGTGAACTAGATTTTGAAAAAGCAGCATCTTATAGAGATCTAATAAATAGTGTTTTGTCTTGTGTAGATAAACAAAAAGCAAACATGCTAAATGGAGACGATCAGGATATAATCGCTTTAGCATCAAATGATGATGACGCAGTTATTCAGATATTTTTTGTAAGAGATGGAAAACTGATAGGAAGAGAACATTTCTTTATAAAGGTACGGGTAAATGACAGGGAAGAAGATATGGTTTCATATTTTATAAAACAGTATTATGCTGGCACACCGTATATTCCAAAAGAAATAATAATAAAACAGAACCTTGAAGAAAAAGATATTATTGAAGACTGGCTGACAAAGAAAAAAGGAATAAAGGTATATTTAAAAACTACTAAAAAAGGGCAAAAGTTAAAACTGGTAGAGCTTGCAGAGAAAAATGCGGCTATGGTTTTAGACCAGGATTTAGAAAAAATAAAAAAAGAAGAAGGAAGAACGATTGGCGCTATGAAAGAATTGTCATCGCTTCTTAATATTGCAGGAATTAATAGATTGGAAGCATATGACATTTCAAATATAAGCGGATTTTTGTCTGTCGGTTCAATGGTTGTTTTTGAGGGAGGAAAGCCCAAAAGAAGCGATTACAGAAAGTTTAGACTGAGGACAGTAGAAGGACCTAACGATTATGCGTCAATGCATGAGGTTTTAACAAGAAGATTTGTTCATGGCCTGGAGGAAATGAAAGGAAGCAAGGAAACAACAAGCTTTACAAAATTTCCAGATGTGATAATGATGGATGGTGGAAAAGGACAGGTAAATATCGCACTAAAGGTACTGCAAGAGTTAGACTTGAATATACCTGTTTGTGGAATGGTTAAGGATGACCATCATAGAACCAGAGGCTTGTATTATCAAGGTGTAGAGATACCGATTGATAGAAACTCTGAAGCGTTTCATATGATAACAAGGCTGCAGGATGAGGCACATAGATTTGCAATTGAGTATCATAAATCTTTGAGATCAAAAGAACAAACGCATAGTTTCCTAGATGACATTGAAGGTATAGGGCCAAAAAGACGAAAAGCATTGATGAAACGATTTAAGTCTATAGAAGCCTTAAAAGAAGCATCTATAGAAGAATTAAAAGATACAGAAACAATGAATGAAATAAGTGCACAAGCCGTTTATCAATATCTTCACAAATTGTAAATTGAGCCTTGTTAATGCACTTTAAGATGCTAGGCATTCGTTGAAATGTGGGCCTTCAAGTGATATATTTTAAGTAATATAGCCATAGAGTTTTATCAAGGAGAATAATATGAAGGTAGAAGGTGTTACAGTATCAAAATTAATAGATAGACTTAAGCTTAAGAATTATACAGATGGTATTAATCTCGACGAAAAAATAGTTACTGTTGCAGATGTTAATAGAACAGCGCTTCAGTTGAATGGATTCTTTGATTATTTTGATGGTAATAGAATTCAGATTCTTGGAATGGTTGAGCAAGCTTATTTGGAAAAATTATCTGAAGAAAAGAAAAGAGAAATTTTCTCAAAGCTTATGTCATATGAAATCCCTTGTGTGATTTTTTGTCGTGGGTATGAACCAGGGCCAATTTTTAAAGAGTTAGCATTAAAGAATAATGTGCCTATTCTGGGAACAGACAGAGGTACATCTGACTTTATGGCAGAACTTATATACATACTTAACATGGAGCTTGCACCATGCACCACTATTCATGGTGTTTTGGTTGATGTATATGGTGAGGGACTTTTGATTACAGGAGAAAGTGGAATCGGAAAATCAGAAGCTGCCTTAGAGCTTATTAGAAGAGGTCATAGACTGGTATCAGATGATGTTGTCGAAATAAGAAGAAATCAGGATAGACTTTATGGAACGGCACCATCTATTACTCAGTACTTAATAGAGTTAAGAGGAATAGGTATTATTGATGTAAAGAGTCTTTATGGCGTTGAATGTGTAAAGGCAAGACAAAGAATTGATCTTGTAATAAAGCTCCAGGATTGGAAGCAGGATCAGGAATATGACAGACTTGGTATGAAGGACGAGTATATGAACATATTAGGCATAGATGTAACTTGTCATTCGTTGCCAATTAGACCTGGTAGAAACCTTGCGGTTATTTGTGAAACTGCTGCTGTTAATCATAGACAAAAGAAGATGGGTTATAATGCAGCTGAAGAGCTTTACAGAAGAGTTCAGGATAATATCGCGCAGGGCGGCAGAATACAGTAGTTCGGAGGAGTTTAAATGGAAAGAGAAAATGCCTGGGGCAAGTATATAGAGGACAAAGATAGGAAGAAGGTATTTAAATTTGCAGAAGAATACAAAACATTTCTTTCTGACTGTAAGACAGAAAGAGAGTGCGTTGATTTTTTTGTAAAAGAGGCAGAGAAGAACGGATATGTCAACATTGACAATATTATATCAAATAAAACAAAGCTAAATCCTGGGGACAGAGTATATGCTGTCAACAAAGGCAAGGAAATGGCTTTGTTTAATATTGGAAAGGCTGACCTTTCAGAAGGAATGAATATTTTAGGAGCGCATATTGATTCTCCTAGAATGGACCTAAAGCAAAATCCTTTATATGAGGATACAGAGATGACACTTCTTGATACACACTATTATGGTGGAGTGAAAAATTATCAGTGGGTAACTATTCCTCTGGCTCTTCATGGTGTTGTTGTAAAAAAAGATGAGTCTGTTGTTAAGATTTCTATAGGTGAAAAAGAAGAAGATCCAGTATTTTGTGTTAGTGATTTGCTGATTCACTTGTCTCATGATTTGATGAATAAAAAGGCATCTGAGGTAATTGAAGGTGAAAATTTAAATGTTCTATGTGGATCTATTCCACTATTTGATAAGGCAAACAAGAAGGAAAAAGAAACAGTAAAGAAGAACATTTTAGCAATTCTTGAGTCTAACCTTGGAATAGAAGAAGAGGATTTTCTCTCTGCAGAAATAGAGGTTGTACCAGCGGGAAGGGCAAAGGACCTTGGATTTGACAGAAGCATGATTCTAGGCTATGGACATGATGATAGAGTTTGCGCTTATCCATCTTTTATGGCAATGCTTGATTGTAAAAAAACATTAGAGAAGACTCAGGTATGTTTGCTGGTGGACAAGGAAGAAATCGGTTCAGTAGGTGCAACAGGAATGCAGTCAAGATTTTTTGAAAACACGGTTGCAGAATTATATTTTGCAATGGGTGGATATTCTGAACTTGCTTTAAGACGTGCATTATCAAATAGTAAAGTATTGTCATCAGATGTGTCTGCTGCCTATGACCCAAACTATGCTTCAGCATTTGAAAAGAATAATGCGGCATATTTTGGCAAAGGACTTGTATTTAGTAAGTATACAGGTCGAGGTGGAAAATCCGGATCAAATGATGCAAGTGCTGAATATGTAGGAAATATTAGAAAAATAATGAATGACAACAATGTGTCATTTCAAACAGCAGAGCTCGGCAAGGTTGATCAGGGCGGCGGTGGAACTATAGCATATATTCTTGGTAATTATGATATGCAGGTTATTGATAGCGGTGTTGCTGTACTGAATATGCATGCTCCTTGGGAGATTATTAGTAAAGTAGACCTTTATGAGGCATATAAGGGTTATAAGGCGTTTTTAAAGGACGCATAATATTTTTGTAAAAGGTGTTTATATATGCTTAATGCACTATTAAATTATTTGAGTGAAAATATAGATAGTCCAATACTCAGAAATGAACCTATGAGTGCGCACACATCATTTAAGGTGGGAGGACCAGCAGATGGGTATGTTAGTCCAACAATGATGGAGCTTGTAGAGCTTATTTATCATTGCAAGGAAAATGAAATACCTTATATGATTATAGGTAATGGATCAAATCTTTTGGTTAAAGATGGGGGTATAAAAGGCTTAGTTATTTCCATTGGAAAACAAATGTCAGACATAAGTGTGGATGGTGAAACAATTACTGCTGGTGCAGGTGCGTCATTATCAGCATTGGCAATGGCAGCAAAGAAAGCATCTTTAACAGGTCTTGAATGGGCAGCAGGAATACCTGGATCGGTCGGTGGTGCAGTATATATGAATGCAGGCGCATATGGCGGTGAGATAGCTTTGTGCATAAAGTCGGCGCAAGTACTTACGGCAGACGGCGAGATAGAAATATGGGATAAAGAAAGGCTGGATTTATCTTATCGTCATTCGGCAATTATGGGAACAAAGAATCTTATTTTAGAAGCAACTTTTGAACTTCAATCTGGTGATGAGAAGTTTATTGAGCTTGTTATGAACAAAAATAAAGAGGCCAGATTATCAAAACAGCCATTAGAGTATCCATCGGCTGGGTCTACTTTTAAAAGACCTGATGGGAATTTTGCTGGAAAGCTTATTGAAGAAGCTGGCTTAAAAGGATACACAGTAGGTGGTGCACAGGTGTCGGAAAAACACTGTGGATTTGTAATTAACAAAAATAATGCAACTGCTACAGATATTATCACTTTAATAAATGATGTATCAGACAAAGTATTTGAAAATAGCGGAGTCAGATTAGAACCTGAAGTAATAATTGTGGGTAGAGATTAGAAAGGTAGTATATGAAGTTATTAATATTAACTGGAATGTCAGGGGCTGGAAAATCTACAGCATTTAAAATGATGGAAGATCTTGGATATAATTGTGTGGATAATCTGCCCGTTCCATTATTGAAAAGCTTTATAGACTTGACAGACAGTCAACAGGACTCTAATCAAAAAGTTGCAGTAGGAATAGATGTTAGAAATGGACAGGCTCTTGAACAGCTTAGTGATGTATTGACTGAGCTTGAGCATGACAGTAAAAAATTTGATATTTTATTTCTAGATGCGGATGATGATGTTCTTTTGATGAGATATAAGGAAACTAGAAGGAATCATCCAGTTTCCAAAAGAGAATCTATTGCTGCAGGAATAAAAAAAGAGCGTGAAACAATAGGTTTTTTAAAAGAAAGAGCAACATATATAATAGATACCACACATCTATTGACCAGAGAACTCAAGGAAGAACTGGAAAGAATATTTGTTTTAGAGGATGATTATCAGAGCTTATTTGTATCTGTAATGTCGTTTGGTTTTAAATATGGTATTCCTGCAGACGCAGACCTGGTTTTTGATGTAAGATTTTTACCAAATCCATATTATGATCCAGAACTCAGACCATTTACAGGAAATGACAGAGAGATTCAAAAATTTGTTATGTCGTGCGAGGAAGCAGAAATATTTTTAGATAAGGTGACTGACCTTGTTTCATTTTTGATTCCAAATTATATAAAAGAAGGTAAGAACCAGCTTGTTATAGCAATAGGATGTACAGGTGGAAAGCATAGAAGTGTTTGCTTGGCAAATGCAATATATGAAAAACTAATGGAAAACAAATCTTATGGTATAAGAATAGAACATAGGGATATATCAAAGGATGCATTAAGAGGGAAATAAATGTCCTTTTCAAGTAGAGTCAAAGAGGAACTGGAGGTAAAGGTTCCTAAAAGCAGACATTGTCAGATAGCAGAGCTAGCTGGCATTTTGCTTTTTTGTGGAAAATTACATAAAAATGGTGAAAAAACAGAGATAATTTTGGGATGTGAGAATCCCAAAGTTATTGCTAAATACTTTACTTTGCTAAATAAAACACTTAATATAAGGCAAGATGCCCAAGTTGAAGGCGAATTGGTAGATAGCATTATTGCAACGACAAAGATGACATCAGATTTGTCGAGAATTGATCCGCTTATTATTCAGCAGACCTGTTGTAAGAGAGCATTTATTACTGGAGCTTTTTTGGTGGCGGGTTCCATCACCGATCCAGAAAAATCGTATCATTTTGAAATTGTTTCTGCATCTGAAGATATAGCACATATTCTTGTGGATGCTTTATTAGCATTTGACTTAGAAGCTAAAATTGCTAAAAGGAAGGATAAGTGGATAGTATATCTTAAAGAAGGCGGACAGATTGTTGACGCGCTTAGAGTGATGGGAGCAAGCGTTTCTGTTATGGATATTGAAAATGTCCGTATAGTAAAGGAAATGCGAAACTCTATTAATCGTAAGGTGAATTGCGAAGCGGCAAATATTGGAAAAACCGTAAATGCAGCAGTCAGACAGGTTAATGACATAGAATATATAAGGGATAAGGTAGGGTTAGATTATTTGCCTGCAAATCTACAAGAAATAGCAGAAATCAGGTTAGAAAATCCAGACACATCCTTAAAAGATTTGGGCGCATTGCTTGATCCGCCGATAGGCAAATCAGGAGTTAATCATAGATTGAGACATATCAGTGAAATAGCTGATAAACTCAGGGAAGGCTAACGATTAGGAGAGAAAAATGCAAAAAGAAGTAGAAGTAAAGATGAGTAATCCAATGGAAGCTACACCAATTGCAAATCTTGTGCAGCTTGCCAATCATTTTTCCAGCAGTATTTATTTTCAGCTTGGTAATGTAAGAGTAAATGCTAAAAGTATAATGGGAATGATGAGCTTAGTGCTTTCTCCAGGAAGTACAGTTATTGTGTCTTGCGAAGGAGACGATGAGCAGGAGGCAATTACTTCAATAGAAGAATTTCTTTCAAAATAAATTTGGTTAATGTAAAGTTGAGCAGGAGTTTTTATGAGTAAAAAATTACTTTTTATTCTTAATCCGTACTCAGGCAAAGGACGTATAAAAGAGTTTTTGGCTGATATCATAGATATTATGATAAAGGCGGATTATGAAGTTACTGTTTATACGACACAGGCTAGAGGAGATGCTATAGATAAAACCTGCATTGAAGCAAAAAACTACGATAGGATAGTTTGTAGTGGCGGTGATGGTACATTAGATGAAGTCGTAACAGGAATGATGCGATCTGAAGTGAAGGTACCGATAGGATATATCCCTGCAGGTTCTACAAATGACTTTGGCGGCTCACTTGGAATTGATAAAGACATGATAAAAGCAGCCAGGATAAGTGTGTCATCTGAATTGTTTGCCTGTGATATTGGCAGATTTAATCAGAACTCATTTGTTTATGTGGCTGCTTTTGGTATTTTTACGGAAGTGTCTTATCAGACGCCACAGGATATGAAAAATGCACTTGGTCATTTTGCTTATATATTAGAGGGTGCGAAGCAGCTTAGGGATATACAGTCATACAGAATGCAAGTTGAGTTTGATGGTAATGTCGTATATGATAATTTCATTCTAGGAATGATTACTAATTCAAAACAGGTGGGTGGTTTTAAGGGGATAATACCTGGTGAGATTGAGCTTAGTGATGGTTTATTTGAAGTGACCTTAATTAGGAAACCTAAAAATCCGTTTGAATTAAATGACATTCTTGCTTATTTGACAAAAATGACAAGTGACTCAGAAGTAGTTCTTTCAATACAGACAGATAGGATAAAGTTTACATCTGCTGATGAAGTACCATGGACTCTTGATGGAGAAGATGGAGGAGCACATAAAATTGTTACTATTGAAAATATCAATAAGGCAATTGAAATTGCAGTTCCTACAAGTCTTTGACGAAAAGCCTGTGAGTATGTTATTATTTTGACAAATGTTTATATATTTTATGTGGAGGAAAAATTATGTTAGTATCTGCAAAAGAAATGCTTGAGAAAGCAAAGGCTGGTCACTATGCAGTAGGTCAGTTCAACATTAACAACCTTGAGTGGACAAAGGCTGTTTTACTTACAGCTCAGGAGCTTAATTCACCAGTTATTCTTGGTGTATCTGAGGGCGCTGGTAAGTATATGACAGGCTTTAAGACAGTAGCTGCTATGGTAAAGGCTATGGATGAGGAGCTTAAAATTACAGTTCCTGTAGCACTTCACCTTGATCATGGTACATACGAAGGATGTTATAAGTGTATCGAAGCTGGCTTTACATCTATCATGTTTGATGGTTCACACTATGCTATTGATGAGAATGTAGCAAAGACAAAGGAGCTTGTTGAGGCAGCTCATAAGAACGGAATGTCTATCGAAGCTGAGGTTGGCTCAATTGGTGGCGAAGAAGATGGTGTTATTGGTGCTGGTGAGTGTGCTGATCCAGACGAGTGCAAGATGGTAGCAGACCTTGGAGTTGATATGCTTGCAGCTGGTATTGGTAATATTCATGGAAAGTACCCAGAAAACTGGGCTGGACTTTCATTCGAGACACTTGATGCTATTCAGCAGAAGACAGGAATTATGCCACTTGTTCTTCATGGTGGTACAGGTATCCCTGAGGATATGATCAAGAAGGCAATTGATCTTGGTGTTTCAAAGATTAATGTTAATACAGAGTGTCAGCTTTCATTTGCTGATGCAACAAGAAAGTATGTTGAGGCAGGAAAGGATCTTGAAGGAAAGGGATTTGACCCACGTAAGCTTCTTGCTCCTGGTACAGAGGCAATTAAGGCTACTGTAAAGGAGAAGATGGAACTCTTCGGATCTGTTGGCAAGGCTTAATTTAAAAATTATGAAAATGACATGTTTTGCATATGCAAAGGTGTTAGAATAGTAAGCAATAAAAAGTCCCTTGTGGGCTTTTTGTTGTATATTATGGAATTTATTGTTGTTACTAAAAGGGAAGGGTAGTAATACAATGGAAAAATTTAACGTTGCAGATATTTTTGGAGAAAACGTCTTCAATGATTCTGTTATGCAGGAGCGTCTTCCTAAAAAGACATATCAAAAGCTGAAGCAGACAATTTCAGAAGGAAAGGATATGGATCCGGAAACAGCTGATGTTGTTGCTCATGAGATGAAAGAATGGGCCATTGAAAAAGGCGCTACGCATTTTACACATTGGTTTCAGCCACTTACAGGCATTACAGCTGAAAAGCATGACTCTTTTATTTCAGCACCAATGCCGAATGGAAAAGTACTTATGAGCTTTTCTGGAAAAGAACTGATTAAGGGAGAACCAGATGCATCCTCATTTCCATCAGGTGGGTTAAGAGCAACCTTTGAGGCAAGAGGATATACAGCTTGGGATCCAACTTCACCAGCTTTTATTAAAAATACGGCAGGTGGAGCAACTCTTTGCATTCCTACAGCATTTTGTTCTTATACTGGGGAGGCCCTAGATCAAAAGACACCTCTTTTAAGATCTATGCAGGCTTTGAATACGCAAACTATTAGATTCCTAAGACTGATGGGAAATACAACAAGCACAAGTGTTTTACCTTCTGTTGGAGTCGAACAGGAATATTTTATAGTTGACAGAGAAAACTATCTGAAGCGTAAGGACTTGATGTATACAGGTCGTACTCTTTTTGGAGCAATGCCACCAAAGGGTCAGGAAATGGATGACCATTATTTTGGAGTAATTCAGGAACGTATTGCGGCCTTTATGAGAGATGTAGATATAGAGCTTTGGAAGCTTGGTGTATCATCAAAAACTGAGCATAATGAGGTTGCACCTGCGCAACATGAATTAGCACCTATATATGCACAGGCCAATGTGGCTGTTGATCATAATCAGATTATTATGGAAACACTTAAGCGTGTTGCTGGTCATCATGGATTACAGTGTCTTCTTCATGAAAAGCCTTTTGCTGGTGTTAATGGATCTGGTAAGCATAACAACTGGTCTATAGTAACAGATGATGGTATAAATCTTTTTGAACCTGGTAAGGAACCACATAATAATACACAGTTTTTATTAGTTTTATGTTGTGTAATGCAGGCCGTTGATAGACATGCAGATTTGCTTAGAGAGTCTGCTGCAGATGTAGGAAATGATCATAGACTTGGTGCTGATGAAGCACCACCAGCTATTATTTCAATTTTCCTTGGAGAGCAGCTTGAAGATGTTTTACAGCAGGTGTTAAACGAAGGAGAAGCAACACATTCTATAAAGGGTGAAAAGCTCAATACCGGAGTAAATGCACTTCCTGATTTTAGAAAGGATGCTACAGATAGAAATAGAACCTCGCCATTTGCTTTTACAGGAAATAAATTTGAATTTAGAATGGTTGGCTCTAGAGATTCAGTAGGAGAACCAAATATTGTTCTTAATACAATTATGGCTGAAAGTCTTGCTGAAGTGTGTGATATTCTTGAAAAGTCTGACGATGTTGAAAAGACAGCAAATGAACTTATCAAGAAAATGGCAGCAGAGCATGAGCGAATTATTTTTAATGGAAACGGATACTCAGATGAGTGGGTAATAGAGGCAGAAAAAAGAGGCTTACCAAATATTAAATCAATGGTTGAAGCTATTCCTGCCCTTACTACAGAAAAATCTGTAAAGCTGTTTGAAAAGTTCGGCGTATTTAATAAAACAGAGCTTGAATCAAGAGCTGAGATTGAATATGAGCAGTATGCAAAAGCATTAAATATTGAAGCAAAGACAATGATAGATGTTACTAGCAAGCAGATTATTCCAGCTGTAATGAAGTATTCAACGGAGATAGCAATTAATATAAATGCAATTGTAGATGCATGTCCTGATGCTGATGTTAGCACACAGCGTGAGCTTCTTTTAGAAATAACTGATAAGCTTACAGAAACAAGACTTGCATTAGCAAAGCTGGTTGATGAGGCTGCAGAAGGTAAGATAATCAAGGATACATGTGAGAGAGCAAATTATTATCATAGTCATGTCGCAGAGACTATGTTAGAGCTCAGAAGTCCTATTGATAGACTTGAAATGATTGTTGATAAGGATTATTGGCCAATGCCTTCATATGGAGATTTGATTTTCGAAGTTTAGCAAAAATAAAAATGAATAAAAATATTACAGGTCACACTTACTAATGTAAGGTGACCTGTTTTTAACATTTTACGGAGTAATAAGTTTCATCATCAGCTTTAATTATAGCTGCACCACTTGTTTTATCAATAATAGACTTAGTAATTGGATCGTATAGCTCGGATGGAATAATAACTTTTATTTCAACATTATTCGCATAGTTTATATTATCTGCGGTAAGATGATTTTCTCTTAATATATATTCGATTTTTCCAAGACCGTTATAGTCAGTGGTAATAGAGCATGGGATCCCCTTTTTTTGAATAAGTAATTCACAATTTTTTAGTCCTTCAATGACGGCTCCCTGGTATGCTCTTACAAGACCACCAGTGCCTAGAAGAACTCCACCAAAGTATCTAGTAACAACAACACATACATTATGAATTCCTTCGTTGAGTAGAACATCTAACATAGGTCTTCCTGCGGTTCCAGATGGTTCACTGTCATCTGAGCATCGGGTTATTTCATTATTATCACCAATGCAAAAGGCAGAGCAATTATGTCTTGCGTCCCAATATTTCTTTTTCATAGAATTTATAAAAGCAGTAGCTTCTTCTTCAGTTGAAACGGGAATAATTGTTGCAATAAATCTGGATTTTTTTTCTATAATTTCACCACTTCCGCCTGTATTTATAATTTTAAATTCTTTATTAGTCATATAATAATCCTTGTGTATAAATGTAGTGTTTTGTGGGGACTTTCTTGTTACTTTATAGGCTTTATTATACATAAAAATTTTGATATAATAAAGAAACTTATGGGCGCTAATATGGCGCGTGAGGTTGAAGATATGAATTATGGTAAAGAAAGTGTAGCAAAACAACAAAAGAAACTTGCTGCAGCTGGTAAAAAAAGAAAAAAGAAACGTTTTCATTTGCTGAGAACAGTATGCATATTAGTATTATCTATTATTATAGGAGCTGGATTATTTGCAGGTTTGTATGCAAAGAGCCTGATAGATGATTTGCCTAATGTTGCAACAATAGATATATCTCCAACGGGATATATGAGTACAGTATATGATATGTCAGGGAATAAGATAGAGACCCTGGCTTCTTCTGGTGCCAATAGAACATATGTCACACTAGATAAAATACCTGTAGATTTGCAGCATGCATTTGTTGCAATAGAAGATGAGAGATTTTATGAGCATGGTGGTATTGATATTAAAGGTATCATTAGAGCTGGTATCGATGGTGTGTTGGCAGGATTTCATTTTAGTCAGGGAGCTTCAACAATAACTCAGCAGCTTTTGAAAAACAATTACTTCACGACGTGGACATCTGAAAAGACAAAGATGGACAGTGTTAACAGAAAAATTCAAGAGCAGTATTTGGCTATTCAGCTTGAGAAAATAACTTCAAAAGATACAATTTTGGAAAATTATCTTAATAGTATTAACCTGGGGCAGAATACACTTGGTGTTCAGGCTGCAGCAGAAAGATACTTTAATAAAAACGTAGCTGATTTGACTTTGTCAGAGTGTGCTGTTATTGCAAGTATTACTCAGAATCCGTCAAAGTATAATCCTATTACACATCCAGAAGAGAACTTTACTAGACGCAAAAAGGTTCTTGATAATATGCTAAAGCATGACTATATCACTGAAGCAGCATATAAAGAAGCTATTGCTGATGATGTATACGATAGAATTGAGATAGTAAATAATGAGATAGCAGGTGGAAGTACAACTTATTTTGTTGATGCTTTAACAGATTCTGTAGTTGAAGATCTTGTTACACAGTATAACTATACTGAGTCACAGGCATATCAGATGCTTTATTCGGGTGGTTTAAAAATATACTCTACACAAAATTCTTCTATTCAGAGTATTGTGGATAGAGAAGTAAATAATACCGATAATTATAATGGAATAGAAAAGGTTTCATTTTCGTATCGTTTGACAGTAAACAAGGCAGATGGCTCTACGAAGAATTACAGTGATGTAACAATGCTTTCCTTTTATCAAGCATCAAATCCAAAGTATGATATAAATTATGCTTCAGAAGAAGATGCGGCAGCAGCAATTGAAAAATATAAGGAAGCAATAATGGAACCGGGAGATACTATACCAGAAGCTGGTGAGACGGTAACATATACTCTTCAGCCTCAAGCGGCAATGACTGTTATGGATCACCAGACAGGAGCTGTTGTTGCAATGACAGGTGGAAGAGGAACGAAAAAGGCTTCCAAAACGCTTAATAGAGCAACAGGAATAACTAGACAACCAGGATCAACTTTTAAGATTATAGCAACCTATGCAGCAGCACTAGATGCCGGTGGATTGACGTTAGCATCTGTTGAAGATGATCATCCAACGACATATTCTGATGGAACACCATTATCTAATTATGATGATCACTATAGAGGATATACCAATTTAAGAACGGCAATTACATATTCCATAAATGTAGTTACTGTTGAAGCTTTGTCACAGATAGGAACAGGCTTAGGCTATAGATATGTATGTGACTTGGGAATTAATACGCTTGTCGAAGGTGATAATAATGAGGCTCTTGCACTTGGTGGTATTACAAATGGTGTAACAAATGAAGAGCTTACATCAGCGTATGCAACAATAGCAAATGGTGGTACATATAATAAGCCATATTATTATACTCAGGTAGTAGATCACCAAGGAAATGTAGTTCTTGAGAACCAGCCTGGCAATAATCAGACAAGAAAGGTGTTAAAAGAAACTACAGCATGGTTGTTAACATCTGCAATGAAAGATGTTATGACAAGTGGTACAGGTGGACCTGCTAATTTCTCTGGAATGGCTGTTGCAGGAAAGTCTGGTACTACAACTAAGAATAGAGATACAATTTTTGCAGGTTTTACCCCATATTATACAGCTGTTATATGGGGTGGATATGATGACAATACGCCACAGAGCTATACTACATATTCAAAGAATATATGGAAGGCAGTAATGAGCAGTATTCATTCAGGTCTTGAGTATAGAGACTTTGTTCAGCCAGAAGGTATAGTTCAAGTGACTGTTTGCCGTAAGTCTGGAAAACTGGCAGTTCCTGGACTATGCGATTGCGACCCTAGAGGTTCACAGGCTTATACAGAGTATTTTGAGGAAGGCACAGAGCCTACGGAGAATTGTGACAGACATTGGGCTGGAGCAGTTTGTAATGAGACACATGGTGTAGCAACAGCATTCTGTCCATCAACGACAGCGGGTATATTTATTATAGATGGAAGCGTTGGTAGTGACGATGAAGGCTGTAGAGTAGATGTTGCCAATGGTACTTGTTATCATGCTGGAGGCCCATTAACTCCTGGCGTTGTTAATTTTATTAATCAGGTTGCAAATAGTAGAGCACAACAAGGTCTTGCTTCATTAGATCAGGTGGCTAATGAGTTTGATATAGCAACTGATAATAATTCAGAGGGTGGAGCAAATTAGTAGGAGAAATCATGGCTAAAACTCAGAAAAGAAAAGTTGATAATAGTTTAAAAAATCAGCTTCTGACAAGAACTGTTTTGCCTTTAGTGCTTATGCTGGTTGTTGTATCGGCTGTGAGTATTTGGGTGTTATCTGGTTCAATGGCATCTCAGGCACAAAACGAGTTGAAGAATGCGGCAGATCTTACAATGGATATCTATGATGAGTTATATCCTGGCACATTTGACATTGAAATGGATGAGAATTCTGGAACATATACTGTCAAAAAAGGTGATGCAGATATAACGGGAGATTATAAAATTGTAGATCGTATCTCTGAAAATTTAGACGTTGATATAACACTTTTTTGTAGAAATATTAGAGTAATTACATCTCTTGAGGATGAAAACGGTAATAGATACATTACTACAAAAGCTGCAACAGTTGTTGAAGAAGAAGTTTTATCAACAGGTACAGCTAAGTTTTATTCTAATGTTAAGGTTGGTGATGTAGCGAGCTATGCATATTATGAGCCAATAAGATTAGAAGATGGTACGATATATGGAATGATTGGTGTTTGTAAAAATGCTACGGAGATAAACAAAAAAGCTAGGAATTCAATATGGCCAATTGTTTTGACATGTTTATTAGGAACTATCTTAGTTGGCATAGCAACATTATCTTCTTCAACAAGAATGATAAGCAGAATTAATAAAATTCAACATTTTACGAAGGTAGTAGCCTCAGGCGACTTTAGTAAAGAAATGCCTCAGGCTGCAATTAAAGGAAATGATGAGTTATCTGAGCTTGCAAGAGATAGCAAAAAGATGCAACAGGCGATAAAGCTGTTAGTAGAGTATGATGCATTAACAAAGCTTCATAATAGACGTTATGGAGACAAGCAGTTAAAAGAAGTTGTAAAGAAAAGTGAAAATAATGGAATGTCATTTTGCGTGGGCATATGTGATATAGACTTCTTTAAAAAGGTAAATGACACTTATGGTCATGATGCTGGAGATGCTGTCTTAAGAGTTGTTGCTGACTGCTTGAAGAAAGGAATGCAGGGACGTGGCTTTGTGGCAAGATGGGGTGGAGAAGAATTTTTGCTTGTATTTGAAAATGCAACGGAAGATAAAGCTGGAGAGTATTTACTTGAAATATTGAAGGATATTCGTTCTAAGGTAATTACGTATGATGGACAAAAGATTAAGGTAACAATGTCAATGGGAGTAACAAACTGTACTACGTCTGAGCCTATTGACGAAATGTTAAAAAGAGCAGATTTAAGATTATATTATGCAAAAGAGCATGGAAGAAATCAGATAATCTGTAATATGGTTGATGGTGAATAAATAGCTGTAAAAGAAAACTAATAATTTGTATGATTACAAAATAATATCTTTTATATTGTCGAAAGGTATCTGTGTTGTAACAAGGGTTATAATCCGGCGGGTCTTGTCTATGGATGAGACTTTGCCGGTTTTTTGTATATAAGCACCTTGTGTATAATAGATAATTGTAATAATATCGCCAAGGGATACAGAAGAAAGCTTGTAGTCAAGAAACTCAAGCATTTCTTCTGAAAGAGAACTTTTTTCCACTTCGATTCTTTCTTTAGCAGCAATTGCATCATAAAGTCCCTCAAGTGCATTAAAGGGAGCGAATATAGCAGCTCTATCAGCTCTGGCCACTTTTGTGTCCTCCTATTTGTCTGTTTCTTTCTATTGTTGTACCAGCTTCGTCAAGATTAATTCCTTTTAGAATAGAATTTTTACCAAATTTGTCTTTGATGGAGTTGACAGATTGACCGAGTTTTCTGTCTTTTTCCATTATTTCTGGATTTGTGAAGAAATCATACTGTTCAAATGACTCATCAACCAGATTGTTACAGGAAATATTAAGTCGCCTTATAAGGTTATCATGATTTACTATCTTGTGATAGAGCTTCAGAAAATATTCTGTAATAACTCGAACAGAATTTGTTGTAACAGTCATAGTAATGCTTCCATTTTCTGAAGGTTTTGTGTCTTTACTATAACCAATCATTAAAGAAACATTGTTGGAAACAAGATGCTGGTCAACTAAGTCTAGGCATAGTAAATCAACCATTTCCTTAAGTATAACCTCTGCTTCTTCAAAGGTGTAATCTCTAGGAAGAACCTGACCACTGGACAAAGACTTGGATTTTTGTCTGTAGTTTTTTATCTGAGCAATTGTAGTGGGTTCAATACCTTTTGAATGATCAATTAGATATTCAGCTTCTACACCAAATGCTTTATAGAGAATTTTTTCGGGAGTATTGGCGATGTCTCTTTGAGTAAGAATCCCCATTGAAGCAAGCTTTTTTGCTGTGCCAGGACCGATTCTCCAAAAGTCTGTAAGTGGCTTGTAATCCCATAATTTTTCTTTGAAGCTGTTTTCGTCTAGCTCAGCAACATAATCGATAGCGTGTTTAGCCATAATGTCTAAAGCTATTTTGGCTAGATACATGTTAGAGCCAATACCACATGTGGCGCGAAGACCAAGGGTGTTGTATATATCTGTCATAATGGTTAGTGCCAGCTCTCTAGCAGTCATATTATACAAAGACAGATATGCTGAAACATCCAAAAAACATTCATCTATGGAGTAGACGTGAATATCTTCTTTGGCAATATATTTAAGATAAATGCCATAAATCTCAGCGGATTTATCAATATAAAGTTGCATTCTTGGAGAGGCCATTATGTAGTCAATATCAGGAGGAATCTCAAATACTCTGCATCGATTTTTTACTCCTAATGCTTTCATAGCTGGCGAAATAGCCAGACAAATAGTACCATTCATTCTCTCAGGGTCTGCCACAACTAGTCGGGTAGTCATGGGATCAAGCCCTCTTGATACGCACTCAACAGAAGCATAAAATGACTTTAAATCAATGACCATATATGTTTTATTTTGCATAAACCCAATATAGCACAAAACATATGTTCTAACAAGACTGACATTGTATAATAAAATAATATGTTTTATTGATGATATTATGTATAATTAAATAGTTGATTTTAGATTGTCTGAAAGGAAGATATTATGAAGATATTGGCTTTATCCTGGAGAGATATAAAAGCACCAAAATCTGGTGGAGCAGAGGTTCATTCTCATGAGCTGTTTAAGTGTTTGAAAATGGCGGGATATGACGTTGTGAGTTTTACACCTGATTATGAAGGTGGGGCAAAGTCAGAAATAATAGATGGTATAACCTATATTCGTTCTGGAGGGACTTTATCAGTTATTAATGAAGCTAGAAAATATTACAAAAAACATGCTGATGAGTTTGACTATGTAATTGATCAGTGCAATACACATAGATTTTTTACAAAGTATTGGGTGCCTGCTAAAAAACGTATTTTTTATATACATCAGTTAACAAGAGAAATATGGGATATAAATGCAAAGTTTCCTGTTAATGTAATCGGAAAGATTACAGAATCCCCTATGTTAAAAATGAATAATAAAGATTGGGCTATTACTGTTTCTGATTCTACAAAGCAGGAGCTAATAGAACAGGGATTTGATGAAAATAAAATATTTATTGTTCCTAATGGACTGTCGGAAAAACTATTTGTTGAGTATAAAAAATATCCAAAAGATGTTGTGCCAACATTTATATACGTGGGTAGATATGTAAAATATAAGGGCATTGATATATGCGTGGAGGCAGTTGGAAAGCTTAGAGAGCAGGGGATACCTGCCAGGCTTTGGATTCTGGGAAAACGCGATGATGAATATATAAAAAGCGAGCTTATTCCAATTTGTGAAAAATATGGGATGACATCGAGCAATGATATGTCAGAGAATAGCGATATTACATTTTGCGGTTTTATTTCGGATGAGGACAAACTAGAGCTTCAGGGAAGAGCACATGCTCTTTTATTCCCATCAATAAGAGAAGGCTGGGGAATAATTGTGTCTGAAGCGGCATGCATGGGAACACCAAGTATTGTTTTTGATTCGCCAGGGTGCAGAGATGCCGTTAATAAAGGTAAGTCTGGATACTTATGCAAGGATAACTCAGTGGATGGGCTGGTTGAACAAATGCTTTTATCTATAAATGATACAGAATTGTATGAGAAGATGCAGCAGGCAGCCTTTGATTACACTACGCAGTTTACATGGGAAAAGAATCAAACAATAGTAAAGAACATGATGGAAACAATAGAGTTAGCAAAAACTAAAAAGTAATCATTAAGAATACATTTAAAGAATGTAAAGAGGGTGAAGAAATGGAAGATATAGAAACTCATTTGTTGGAAATAAAAGATTTTTCCCAGGGATATAATCGAGTTACAAAGGTTGTAAATAATTTAAATATTTGCGTTGACTCTGGCGAAATATATGGATTTATTGGACATAATGGAGCAGGTAAAAGTACAACAATAAAATCTATAGTTGGAATATTACAGATAGACTTTGGTGATATATTACTTGAGGGAACAAGTATAAAAGATCATAGAAGAGATTGCCAGAAAAAGATGGCTTACATTCCTGATAATCCTGACTTATATGGGTATATGACAGGAATAGACTATATTAATTATATTGCCGATATATTTATGGTGCCAAATGAAGATAGAAATACCAGAATAAAGGCGATGGCAGATGATTTTGAAATAACCTCTGCTCTTGGAGATTTAATTTCATCATATTCGCATGGCATGAAACAAAAGGTAGCTCTTATAGCGGCATTTGTTCATGAACCTAAATTATTAGTTCTAGATGAACCTTTTGTGGGTCTTGATCCAAAAGCTACAGCTGTATTAAAGAGATATATGAGAGAAATATGTGATAGAGGAAATGCTATTTTCTTTTCTACTCATGTGCTTGATGTTGCAGAAAGATTATGTGATAGAGTAGGAATGATAGATCATGGAAATCTATTGTTTGATGGAAGCATGCAGGATGTGCTCAAAGAGGGGACTCTTGAAGATATTTTCCTTAAAAAGCTTTCTGACGAGGTGGTAGACAATGCATAATTTTTGGCTTGTTTCCAAGGCACGTCTTGATGAAGCATTTGATTTTAGCAGACTAATACATGCAGACTCTATATCAAAAAGGCTTGGAATAATTCTTTATAAGCTTATAAAACTTGTGATATATGTTCTGATAGGTTTAGTACTATACAACTTTTATGATGTTCTTGCTGTATCAGGTATTGTTGATGCATTGCCGGTTATGTCTTACTTTTTTGCCAGTGCAATTAGTGTTCTTGGTACTATTATTAGTATAAATGAGATATTGGTTGGCAATGAAGATAGTGAGTTTTTACTTTCAACTCCTGTTTCAGAATTTACACATGTGCTTATAATGCTTATAAATGTTTATTTTAGAAGTTTTATGTATGTGTTACTTATAGAAGGCACCGCAGGACTTGTGTATATGAAATATGAGACAAGTGTTGGATTTTTAGGAGGGTGGATTTTAGGACTGTTTATTACTAATCTTCCACTTCTTGGAATTGCATGTTTGATTGGTACAATCGTCACCTTGTCAATAGTACATAGTCCTAAAAGAGATCAGATTCAATCCGGTATAACAATAGCGTTTATAGTTGCTACTGTTGCTATAGTAATTGTAATGTCTAACAAAGTCGGTGATATAGTTGCAGGTATTTCCGTTGATTCAAATATGACAAGTGAGATAATTACCCTCTTTGTTAAAAATTTCAGATTTAGCAGAATATATCAGTATGGTATTGTAGAAAACCAGATTGGCTACGCAGTTTTGTTTCCTTTTATTTCTATTTTATGGTTTGTAGTGTATGCTTTGTGTTTTGCAGTGGGGTACAGGACAATGATAGTGTCTTTCAGGTGCCCTGCAGATTATAAGGAATATACTTGGAGGGAGCAGAAGCAAAAGGATATTCTTTTGGCTATGTTCAAAAGAGAATGGCAAAAGGTCGTAAGATCAAAGACGTATATGATCAAAACAATGACAAGCTTTGCCATTGGTATTGTGTTAGCATTATCAACATTAGTATTTGGTGCCGCTTTACTAATGAACTTTATATCGAAAGAAGCAATAATTGGTTTGATTTGTTTGTTTATAGGTATCGGAAATACAACCTATTGTTCTTATTCAATAGAAGGCAGAAGAAATTATATAACATTAACAGCACCGGTAAACGATAGAATAATAATATTAAGTAAGGTTGCGGTTAACCTTGTTATAGCAGTTCCATATGCTATTATTTGTGGACTGGCTTATGCTATAAGTATACGACCGGATATGGGAGTGGGAGTTCTTTATGTAATCGTACCAATACTTTATGCGATACTGGTTGCAATAGTAGGAGCTGTGGTAGACAGACGTTTTGCAGATTATTCAAAGGAGTCTGAAGAACAGGCAATGCACCAGGGTCTGTCATATATACTAGGATTTTTGCCTGGAGTAATTGTAGCCATAATTATGATGGTTGTTTTATAACTAAAATTTGTGAATAATATAGACTTATTATGGAAGAAAAAATAATACTAGCATCAGGTTCGCCTAGAAGGCGTCAATTGTTGGATCAGATAGGAATAAAATACGAGGTGATTCCTGCTGATATAAACGAAATAATAGAAGATGAAAGACCAGAGGATGTTGTTTTATCTTTATCAAAGCAAAAGGCATTATATGTTGCGAATCTAAATCCTGGACGTATTGTATTAGCTGCAGATACTATTGTTGTATATGATGGTGAGATAATGGGAAAACCTACAGACAAAGCAGATGCAATTTCCATGCTTTCTATGCTATCTGGCAGAGTACATAAAGTATACACTGGAGTAACTATAATAGGGCGACATAAAGAGCTAGATAGCTTTTATGAAATGACAGAAGTATACATGGCAGAGAATGATAGACAAACTATTGAAGAATACGTTGCTACAGGTGAGCCCATGGATAAAGCTGGCGCGTATGGAATACAAGACAGGGGGGCCATACTTGTAAAAAAAATAAATGGTGATTATTACAATGTAGTGGGATTACCAATAAATGGTGTTTATCAGAAACTTGTAGTAGAAAAAATATTGCCATCAAAGAATCAGCACGTAACGTATATACTTGAATGTAAGGATAAAACCTTATATACAGGCTATACAAATGATATGAGAAAAAGATTAAAGGCACATAATGATGGAAAAGGTGCTAAATATACAAGAGGCCGTGGCCCAGTAAAACTGCTTTATTACGAAATAAGCAATACAAAAGAAGAGGCAATGCAAAGAGAGTACGCAATAAAGCAGATGACTAGAGAAGAAAAGCTAGAATTGATAAAGGCATTCTAGGAATTTAAACACGCAGAATATCAACAGTATGAGCACTTGCACCCATTAAATCTGGGCGTTCGCAGACAGACAGCTGATAGTTAATAAAAGCAGAGAATTCTTCATCACTAAGCTGATTTAAGTACGGCCTGATGTAATTGGCAGCACCGTCTACAGCTATGATTTTTTCTCTTGAGACATTAGCATGAGAGTTTAGTCTGTTTATGTCCTCTAATCGCATGAAATTATATAATGTGTTCTCAACAGGAATAGTATGGAAGTCTTCGCTTAGACTTCCTTCTTTTATATTATCTAAAACATGCTTCTCTTTGAATGCGTATGTTATAACTGCGTATTCATTCATTACATAAGCAACAAGTATATATCCCCCATTTTTGGTAACACGCTTGGCTTCCTCTAACGCTTTAAGCTGTTCTTCAAAGGAAAGTAAGTGATACATAGGCCCGAACAATAATGTAATGTCAAAGGAATTATCTTCAAATCTTTTAAGCTTTAGAGCATTACCTTGATAGGCGTGAACTAAGCTGCTTTTTTGCTTGAGTAAGCCAAGATTGTGCTTTACTAATTCAACAGCTGTAACATCAAAGCCTTCATTTGCTAGGGCAATACTGTAACGACCAGTTCCTGCGCCTATATCGAGAATATGTATATTAGAGGGTTCTATATCATCGCTAGATAATAAAGCAAGACAATCGTGTATATATTTCATAGATATGGTGTATTCAACCTGACCATGTCGTGAATTTAGACGTTTGTCTTCGTTAAATTTGTTGTAGTATTCTTCTAAATTTGTCATAGTAGGTGAATTATAACAGAAGATAGCCATAAAAACACACTTATTGAAAAATAATATCAGTTATTAGGTATATTAGAACGAACTATAGTATTGAATATTGGGGTATAATATTGAAGGATTTAAAATGTAGTGTTTGACAATATCATTATTGGTCAGATTATAAATAAAACTGATATAGAATAATAAAAAGGATAAATATACTATGGATCAATATAATGTAACTGGAATGAGCTGTGCAGCTTGCCAAAGCAGAGTTGAAAAGGCAGTAAGTGCTGTTGATGGTGTTGAAAGCTGTGCAGTAAGTCTATTGACAAATTCAATGGGAGTAGAGGGTGTGGCAGCACCATCAGATATAATCAGGGCGGTAGAGGCTGCTGGTTATGGTGCGACGCTAAAAAATAATAAAGACAATAATAAAAAAACAAATTATGAAGATGAATTAGAGGATAGGGAAACACCTTTAATGAAAAAGCGTTTAATCGCATCAATTATTCTGCTGGTACCTCTTATGTATGTATCCATGGGGCATATGATGTGGAATTGGCCAATACCGTCATTTGCTGTGGGAAATCATATTGGAATTGGAATATATGAAATGCTTCTGGCTGGAATAATAATGGTGATAAATCAGAAGTTTTTCATAAATGGTTTTAAAGGATTGATTCATAAATCCCCTAATATGGATACACTTGTTGCACTTGGATCTATGGCATCTTTTGCATGGAGTACATATTCATTATTCGCAATGAGTGTAGCTGTCACAAAGGGTGATAGTAGTCTGGCAATGCGTTATATGGATGATTTGTATTTTGAGTCGGCGGCTACAATACTTACACTTATAACTGTTGGAAAAATGCTGGAAGCCAGATCAAAAGGAAAAACTACCGACGCGCTAAAGGCTTTGATGAAGCTTGCTCCGCAATCAGCGACTATAATAAAGAATGATGTTGAAGTAGTTGTATCTGTTGACGAGGTAAGAACAGGAGATAAAGTTGTTATTAAACCAGGAGAATCAATTCCTGTAGACGGTATAGTTATTGAGGGAACAAGTGCCGTAAATGAATCTGCTTTAACTGGAGAGAGCCTTCCAATAGATAAAAAGCCAAATGATATGGTTTCTGCGGCGACAATTAATACTTCGGGATATTTGGTATGCGAGGCTACAAGAGTGGGAGAGGATACAACTCTTTCAGAAATAATAAAAATGGTAAGTGATGCCGCAGCAACTAAAGCTCCGATAGCAAAAGTTGCCGATAGAGTTTCTGGAATCTTTGTACCTGCTGTTATGACTATTTCAGCCATTACATTTATTGTGTGGCTATTTACAGGACAAACAATCGGATATTCTCTTGCCAGAGCGATTTCAGTACTTGTTATATCTTGTCCATGCGCCTTAGGATTGGCAACCCCAGTTGCCATAATGGTTGGAAATGGATTGGGAGCAAAACATGGTATATTATTTAAAAATGCTGTTTCGTTAGAAGAGACTGGAAAGACACAGATAATAGCACTTGATAAAACTGGAACTATTACAACAGGTGTAATGTCGGTAACAGATGTTATACCAGCCGAAGGAGTTGAAGAGAAGGAACTTCTTAGAATGGTATACACATTAGAGGAAAAGAGTGAACATCCTATTTCAAAAGCACTTTGTAATTATGCAAAAGAAAGAGAAATGGCTGTAAGTTCTACAATTAGTGATTTTGAGGTAGTACCAGGCAGTGGACTAAAAGCGATAATTGATGGGGATGAGGTAATAGGAGGAAACGCAAACTACATAAAGCATAGTCTTAAGGAGAAGACCAGCAATATATGGGCAAGCATTGATGAACTGTCTTCACAGGGGAAAACGGTTGTACTATTTGAAAGAAATGGAAGTTTATTAGGTCTTGTAGCTGTTGCGGATACTATTAAGGCTGATTCACATGATGCTATTAGTCAGCTTAAGAATATGGGCATTCATGTGGTTATGCTTACAGGAGATAATGAAAAAACAGCCAAAGCAATTGCACAAAAAGCTGGTGTTGACGAAGTAGTTGCTGAAGTGAAGCCGGATGGCAAAGAAGCAGTTATCAAAGAACTAATGAGCTACGGAAAGGTAGCAATGGTTGGAGATGGAATAAATGATGCTCCAGCATTGACTAGAGCTAATATTGGAATAGCTATTGGCGCAGGAACGGATGTTGCTATTGATGCAGCGGATGTAGTTTTGATGAAAAGTAGTCTTATGGATGCAGTTTCTGCTATAAGAGTTAGCAGAGCAACATTAAGAAATATACATCAGAATCTGTTTTGGGCGTTTTTCTATAATATTATTGGCATACCTCTTGCAGCAGGATGCTATATAGCTGCATTTGGCTGGACATTAAACCCTATGTTTGGTGCGGCAGCAATGAGCTTGTCAAGCTTTTGCGTGGTATCTAATGCGCTAAGATTAAACTTTGTAAATATAAAAGCATCTAATAAAGATAAAAAGGTTAAAAATTCTGTTGTTGGTCCATTATTAAAATCAAATAAAGATAAGCCATCTACAGAAGTAAATAATATAGCCATAGAAATGGCAGAAAGTGAGGATATTAGGAGTATGAAAATTTGTGTAAAAGGAATGATGTGTGGACACTGTGAGGCACATGTAAAAGAAGCGTTAGAAAAGCTTGAAGGAGTAACAGAGGCGGTATGTGATCATGAGGCAAATCTTGTTACAATTACAACAAGCACAGATGTAGCAGAAACAGTAATTAAAGAAGCTGTTGAAGCTGCAGGATATGAGTATGCTGGAGTTATAGAATAATACTAGTAGTTTAGCATTAAATGTGATAGACTATCGAAGAATTAAATAATTTGTAGGTGTCGGATGAGCTTTGTGGTGCTAGCTGCAAGAGCTTGGTTTCGATGAAAAGGGAAACAGGTGAAAGGCCTGTGCGAACTCGTCACTGTATTGATTAGATTGCTGCTTATGTCACTGAGAGATTGGGAAGGCGTAGTAAATTGTATATCAGAGCCAGGAGACCTGCCTATAAAGGACTAAAAGACCACGAGTAATTGGTTATGTCAAAAGTGGTAGATTACCGCTTGTTTATGATGTTTACAAAGCTCTTGGATTATAATCTAAGAGCTTTTTGTTTTCACTATAACCATTGCTGTGAAAAATGGAGGAACTATGAAAAAAAGAATTATTGCATCTATATGTGTACTAACGATGAGTATTGGATTAATTAGCGGTTGTGGTGCTAATAGCGAATCAAAGGCTGAGCAAGCTACACAGGTCTTGTCAGATCAAGAGAAGGCGGATATTGTTGCTGGATTAATAGATGATATTTATGTGCAGCAAAGAACTGACAAGACAGACGAACAATGTGCAAAGGCAAAGGCTGCTTGGGATGAATTAACAGACGAGCAAAAGGCTCTTGTTAGTGGAGAAAATGCTGATCCAGATTATTTTGGCAGAGATACTGGTGATGCAAGTAAGGATGATTCGGGAAATCAGGATGAAATTGGTGAAAATGAATTATTAGTTGTAAGCTTTGGAACTTCATTTAATGATTCCAGAGTGAGCGATATATTAGGCATTGAAAATGCGCTAAAAGAAGCTTTTCCAGGCTGGTCAGTAAGGCGTGCTTTTACAGCGCAGATTATTATTAATCATATCCAGGCAAGAGATGATGAGCATATTGATAATGTTGAACAAGCTCTTGATAGGGCCGTGGAAAATGGTGTAAAGAATTTACTTATTCAGCCAACACATCTTATGCATGGCGCTGAATATGATGAATTGGTTGATGCTGTAGAAAAATATACAGACAAATTTGATAACATTACTATAGCTGAACCACTTCTTGGAACTGTTGGAAAAGACGCATCAGAGACAAACGATGACAAAAAAATAGTAGCAGAAGCAATTACTGCTGAGGCAGTAAAGACAGCTGGTTATGATTCTATAAATGAAGCTGCAGATGATTCTGTTGCGTTTGTATTTATGGGTCATGGAACATCTCATACAGCAAAAGTTACATATTCACAAATGAGTGCTCAGATGAAAGAGCTTTCATATAAAAATGTCTTTATTGGAACAGTTGAAGGTGAGCCGGAAGAAACTGAAGTAAGTGAAGTGATAGCTGCAGTTAAAGAAGCAGGCTATAAAAATGTAATATTAAGACCGCTCATGGTAGTGGCTGGAGACCATGCAAATAATGATATGGCTGGGGATGAGGATGATTCATGGAAATCATTATTTTTAGCTGATGGCTCATTTGAAAGAGTTGAATGTCAAATTGAGGGCCTTGGCAGAATAGATGCTGTGCAGGATTTGTATGTTCAACATTCAATGGATGCTATTGAAAATGGTGAGTTTGTTATAGAATGTGGTAATACAAGCTCAACATTAGAGGATGGCGTGTATTTGGCAGAGTTTAAAACTGATTCGGGGATGTTTCATGTGAATGAAGCAAACGAAGGAAAGGGAAAGCTGACTGTTAAAAATGGAAAAATGACAATACATGTTTCTCTTGCAGGAACTGGTATAGAAAAGTTGTATGTAGGATTAGCAGATGATGCTAAGAAGGCAAGCACTAAAGAATTGTTAATGCCGACGAATGATACTGTTACTTACTCAGATGGTGAAACAGAGGAAGTATATGGATTTGACATTCCTGTAGAAGCTCTTGATAAGGAATTTGATGTTGCATTGATAGGTTCAAAGGGTGTTTGGTATGATCACAAAGTGAGTGTATCAAATGCAATTGCTGAGTAATTTGGAGAGATAATTGAGAATACTAAAAAAAGCATCAGGCTTAATTATTTGCACAATTATTTTATTGTCTATTGTAGCATGTGCTATGGGGGCTAAAAACGCTCCTATGGCAGATGGTACGGTAGGCGTTTTTTTGTCTTTAGAAGGTGGATCAGGCAAAGCAACTGTTGAAAGGGAGTCTGTAATGACTACAAAAGATGGGATTTCAACAGTAGAGATAAAATGGTCTAGTCCTAATTATGATTATATGATTGTAGGAGATGAGAAAATATATCCTGTAAATCAAGAAGGTAATTCTGTCTTTGAAATACCAGTTGTTATAATGGACGAGCCGTTTAAAGTAATTGCTGATACAACAGCTATGAGTAAGCCACATGAGATAGAATATTATCTAACCGTATCTTTTGAAGATAAACAAATAAAAGAGACAGACGCTATTAGTAATAGTATTTTTCAAGAGAAACAAAACGTTGATGAGATAGAAAAGTGGATACTAGACAATATAGGTGACCCAAAAGAGGTAGAACTTCAATACTCAAAAGGCTTTAGGTTGCAAAATTTTGATAGTGGCGATGTGGTTATTGTAGTTAACGGCTGTGATTATTATTTGATTACTAATAACAAAAAGTTTTTAGAAAAAAATAATAATGTGTTAAAAGAGATTAATGTAATTCCTGCATTACCTGAGAATATATATGTAGTAGGCTCTGGGTCTATGGACTATTTCGTGGCGCTGGACTCTCTTGATAAAGTAAAGTATTCATCTCTCGAAGAAAAAGACTGGTCATTAAACAAGGTTAAAAAGGCAACTAGTGTTGGAAATATAAAATATGCGGGAAAGTATTCTGCACCGGATTTTGAAATGTTATTAAACAATGGATGCGATCTTGTTGTTGAAAACGGAATGATTAATCATTCACCGGAGGTTTTACTTCAGTTAAAAAATTTGAGATTTCCAGTATTTATAGATTATTCAAGTTATGAAACAACAGTATTAGGTCGAATGGAGTGGATTAAAGCATATGGAGCGATAATTGGAAAAAGTGATGCAGCTTATAATGCTTTTGAAGAACAAAAGAAAGTTATTAATGATAATAAATCAATACAAAATATAGATTGTAGTATAGGATTTTTTTCAATCAATTCGTCAGGAACAGTTTCTGTTAGAAAACAAGATGATAATATTTACGACATGATAAAGCTTGCGGGTGGTAAAAACGGTTTTAAAGGTCTTATAAAAGACAAAGGAACGGGATCAACAACCATTCAGCTTGAAGCCTTTTATCCATTTGCTAAAGACTGTGACATTTTGATATATAACTCAACGATTTCTGGTGAAATAAAATCAAAGGACGAGTTAGTAAAAAAATGTCCATTAATAACAAATTGTAAGGCATACAAAGAAGACAGAATCTATTGTACAAGTATAGGCTTTTATCAGGCGGTAATGGAGCTGGGAAATATAACAGCTGATATTAATCGCATAATAAACGGTTCAGACGATATTACATATTTATACAAAATACCATAAATGAGAAGACGAAATATAATTATAAAATACATAATACTAATGATTTTATTACTTTTAGCTTTTGCGCTAAATATTTGCTTAGGCTCAGTGTCAATTAGAGTAGATGAGGTGTTAAAAATACTGATTGGGCAAGGTGTGGACTATGTGACAAGGGATATTGTAATAGCCATAAGACTCCCAAGGGCAATAAGTGCAATTCTTACTGGCGGAGCATTAGCCTTGTCTGGTTATCTGCTTCAAGCATTTTTTAGAAATCCGATTGCAGGACCATTTATTTTAGGTATTTCTTCTGGAGCAAAGCTTATGGTTGCATTAATGCTTTTAGCTGGTGGGGGAATTGCTATAGGAGGGGCGTATGGAATGATTGCAGCGGCCTTCTTAGGAGCAATTCTTTCGATGCTTTTTGTTTTGTTGTGTTCTAAAAAGGTCAATAGCATAGGCTTTCTTTTGGTCTGTGGAGTTATGATTGGATATATATGTACCGCAATAACAGATTTTATAGTTACTTTTGCATCTGATGCAGACATTATTAATTTACATAACTGGTCGAGAGGCTCCCTTTCTGGAATGACATGGGAGACAAGTGCAATAATGACTGGTGTAATACTAGTTGTTAGTGTTGTTGTTTTCTTTATGTCAAAGCCAATGAGTGCATATATTATGGGTGAATCATATGCAGTAAGCTTGGGGTTGAACATTAAGCTTTTTAGAACAGTCATGGTAATTCTTTCAAGTATGCTTGCTGCAACTGTAACCGCATTTGTTGGTCCGGTATCATTTGTTGGTATTGCGGTACCACATATAGCACGTTTTGTTTTTAAGGATAGTAAGCCGATCATGATTATTCCTGCCAGCTTTATTATTGGAGGAACCTTCACTCTAGGATGTGACTTAATAGCTAGATTAATACTATCTCCAACAGAATTGTCTATTAGTACAGTAACAGCAATTTTTGGAGCGCCAATAGTAATATATTTACTAATACAAAATAAGATGGGACATTAAGGCATATAAAATATGAATAATTCATTAGTTAAAACGAGTAATTTAAGCGTGGGTTATGGCAACAAAATTGTTGTAGATAACATTGAAATAGAATTATGCAAAGGTAAAATTATTACCTTAATTGGACCTAATGGGGCAGGTAAGTCTACAATTCTTAAAACAATATGCGGGCAGCTTAAAGCACTAAATGGTGATGTATATATACAAAATCAAAGAATTAATAATATTCAAAAAAGCGACTTGGCTCAAAATATGGCAGTGTTATTTACAACTGATGTAATAAAGGAGCAGGTAAGCTGTTTTGATGTTGTTGCGCTTGGAAGATATCCATATACTGGAATACTAGGTAAGCTCTCTGAAAAGGATGTACAGGTTGTCGAAGAGACAATGAAATCAACATCTGTGTACGATTTAAGGGACACACAATTTGATGAGTTGTCTGATGGTCAAAGACAAAGAGTCTTATTAGCCAGAGCTTTATGTCAAGAACCTAAGATTTTACTGCTTGATGAGCCCACAACATTTTTAGATGTTAAGTATAGATTGGAATTTTTGAGTTTAATTTTAAAGCAGGCTAGAGAAAATGGTCTTGCAATTATAATGTCCTTGCATGAACTTGATATGGCAAGACAAATATCGGATGAAATATTGTGTATAAAAGATAATTTAGTAGTAAAAAAAGGTAGCCCAGATGAAGTCTTTAAGACAGGTTATATAAATGAACTTTTTGATATAAAAATGGGAAGCTATGATGAAAAAAACTATAGAGCATTGTTAAATTTGTAAATTTGTGAGGACAAAAAAGTGGCAAAAGCTTTAATGGTACAAGGCACTATGAGTAGTGCAGGTAAAAGCTATATAGTAACTGGATTGTGCAGATATTATACAAAAAAAGGATATAGGGTTGCTCCATTTAAGTCACAGAATATGGCGTTGAATTCATTTGTAACGACGGATGGGTTAGAAATGGGTAGAGCTCAGGTGGTTCAGGCATATGCGTGTAATAAAGAGCCATCAGTTTTTATGAACCCGATACTATTAAAGCCTACAACGGATATAGGATCACAGATTATAGTAGAGGGTAAACCTATTGGCAATATGAAGGCAGCAGAGTATTTTGCCTTTAAAAAGAACCTGATACCAAATATCATACACGCGTATGATTTGTTGGCAGAAGAAAATGATATTATCATTGTCGAAGGTGCCGGTTCTCCAGCGGAGATTAATCTAAAAGAGAATGATATAGTAAATATGGGATTGGCAAAGCTTTTAGACATACCCGTTGTGCTTGTAGGAGATATAGATCCGGGTGGAGTGTTTGCTCAGTTGCTAGGTACAATAGACCTTTTAGATGAAAATGAAAGGTCCAGGATAAAGGGCTTGATAATTAACAAATTTAGAGGTGATGTTAATCTTTTAAAGCCAGGCATTAGAATGTTGGAGGATAAATGTAATAAGCCAGTGCTTGGCGTAGTTAAAATGACTTCAGCTGATATAGAAGAAGAGGATAGTATAACTAGTGCTTTCCATAAAACTAATGATATGGATGCATACATAGATATAGCTGTAATTAAACTGCCAAGAATATCAAATTTTACTGATTTTGATCCACTCGAAAGAATAGATGGTATTGGCGTAAGATATGTTACAAAACCTATAGAAATTCAAAGCCCTGACTTAATTATTATACCGGGAACAAAATCAACAATATCAGATTTGCATTGGCTTAAAGAAACAGGTCTTTTTGATGCTATAAGAGGATATTCTAAAGATGTGCCTATATTAGGCATATGCGGTGGAATGCAAATGCTTGGAGACATAGTAGATGACAGCGATAAAGTAGAAGGTGAATCAACTATAGAGACAGGGCTTGGACTTTTGCCTATAGAAACCAAGTTGTGCGACGAAAAGCAAACAAGACAATGCGAGGGACGCTTTGAAAAAATAGAGGGCTTTTTTAGTAGTTTTAGTGGCGTTAACTATTTGGGATATGAAATACATAATGGTATAACAAAAGAAACTAATGGCTTGCAAACAAATCAAAATGGGGATTGTGTATGTAATTTTTCAAATGGCGAAAAAGTTTTTGGAACATACATTCATGGTATTTTTGATAACGCGAGTGTTGTTGATGCTTTAATTGCAGCGTTAATGCAGGCAAAAGGAATTGCCGGAAAAAATAGGAACAAAGACTTTTATGCTATAAATTCTAATGATTATAGAAATGAGCAGTATGACATTATTGCAAAGTCATTAGAAGAAGCATTGGATTTTCAATTAATTGATAAGATACTAGGTCTATGATAAACGAAAATTATTATAAAAGAATAAGAAAAAACTGGGATGATTTAGCAAAGCCTTTAGACTCATTAGGCTATTTTGAAGAAACTTTGAGTAGGATGGGAGCTATACTTTCTGATGAAGGTATAGGAATAGAAAAGGCGACGCTTGCAGTTTTGATTGCTGATAATGGCATAATTGCTCAAGGAATATCACAGTCTGATGAGAGTGTGACAACAAATGTGGCAAAGGCTATAGCCCAGGGAAATTCATCTGTTTGCCATATGGCAAAGCAGGCAAATGTAAAAGTGCTTCCATTTAATGTGGGAATGAAGGAAGAGCTTAAAATATCGGGAATTAATAACGAATTTCTAGTGTCAAATGGAACAAATGATTTTTCGGTAAAACCTGCGATGAGCATGGAGCAGGTAGAACAGGCAATAAATAATGGAAAATCCATCATTAGTCGCATTTATGATGATGGCGATAGAGTGGTTTTGTTGGGAGAAATGGGAATAGGCAATACAACTACTTCAACAGCTGTGATTGCTTCTTTGCTAGGATTAGAGGCAAAAGATATATGCGGTAGAGGGGCCGGTCTATCAGACGAAGGCCTGGAAAAAAAGAAAAAGATAATTGATACTGCTATAAATAAATACGATTTATATAGAGCAGATCCAATAGAGGTGCTTAGAACAGTAGGTGGGTATGATATAGCAGCTATGGTTGGAATAATTCTTGAAGCCATTGAATTAAAAATTCCAATTATATTAGATGGACTTATCACGACTGCAGCGGCATTAGTGGCCTATAAGATAGATAGCAGAGTATCCGATGTAATATTCTTTTCACACAAAGGAAGAGAAAAGGGGATAGAAAAAGTGGCAAAAGTATTTAAACAGGTTCCTGTAATTGATGGATCGCTTGCTTTAGGAGAAGGAACTGGAGCAGTTATTTATTATTCCTGCCTTAAGACAGCCTTATCTTTGTATTCAGGACATACGCTTTTTGAAGACATGTCAATTGATAAGTATAAAAGATTTGAATAAGAGGAATAGGCAATGATAGTGGTTTATGGAGCTGGCTCAAGTGGAAAATCAAAGATTGCAGAGGACATAGCTTGCATGTTGTCAAACAATGAAAAGAGACTTTATTATTGGGCAACCATGGAAAAAGAAAGCACAGAGGCTAAATGTCGGATTAAAAATCATAGACAAATGAGAGCTAATAAGGGCTTCATAACGATAGAAGAGGAAGAAAGCATCCTGGCATATTTAAAAGAACTTGATGGACAAGTTGTGCTATTAGAGTGTATGTCGAATCTTCTGGCAAACAAAATATATAAAGCTAAAGGAGCTTCTATAATGACAGCTTCTGATCAAAATAAAATTATAAAAGAAGTTTTAGGTGAAATATTAGTTTTAAACAAATCGACAGAGTTAGTGATAGTAACAAATAATGTTTTTGGTAATTATTATTCTAATGACGCTTGGTGTGATACTTATATGAAAGTGCTTGGACATATTAATCAGCTTCTGGCAAAAGAGGCAAATACGTTTATTGAAGTAACTTCTGGTATTCCAGTGTTTTTAAAAGGAGAAAATTATTGGCAGTAATAAAATCTTTTATAAGTGCAATAGGTTTATATTCGAGAATTCCTATGCCATCAATTAAATACAAAGAGAAAGAGGATAGATTTGCAATTGCTTTTTTTCCGTTTATAGGAATTATTTGCATGGGAGTTATTCTTTTACTTGTAAAATTCCAACAGGTGTTTAATATTAGCGATATTGTTGCCAGAACTATTATATGTGTAATTCCATTATTTTTAACAGGGGGTATACACCTCGATGGTTTTATTGATTGTATGGATGCAATACATTGCTATGAAGGAACAGATAAAAGACATGCAATATTAAAGGATGCACATATAGGTGCATTTAGCATAATTAAATTACTTGAATTATGTGCAGTATGGTTTGCTTGTATTATGACGATTAATGAAGAAAATATAATATTGTTTGCGCTAGGATTTGTGATATCAAGAGCACTAAGTGGTATTGCACTTTTATCTTTTAGACCGGCAAAAGAAACTGGAATGGCATCTTTTGAAAGAAAGCATTCGAGCAAAGCATGTAAACCATGGCTTTTTATATGGTTGTTAGCAGGCTTTATAACTGCATCGTATTTATATGAATTTAAGGCTTTAATAGCAGAAGCAGTATGTGTTTTTTGCTTTTATTATTATAAGCATTGCGTATATAGAGATTTTGATGGGATAACAGGAGATACAGAAGGCTGTTTTCTGGTAATGACTGAAACAGCATGGCTGGTTGCAGTCGCAATAGGAGGATTATTGCTGTGAGACTGATTTTAGGAGGCATTTATCAGGGACGAGAAGAATATGCAAAGAGTAAATATGGAGAAGATATAACCATATACAGAGGGCTTCATAGTGATGTTAGTGATTTGATTAGTGAAAATACAGACGTTGAAGCTATTATAGATACTATATTTGAGAAGGTAGGGAAATATGATGTGATTATTGCAGAGGAGACCTTCTCAGGCCTTATGCCTATAAAAAAGGATGAAAAGATGCTTTGTGAAGTATATGGAAAGATATTAGAAAAAATAGCAATAGAGGCAGAAACAGTGGAGCGAGTGGTATGCAGTTTGGGAATGAATTTGAAATAGACGTTTGTTTCATCAGGCATGGCATGACACCATCAAATAAAGAGAAGAAATATATATCTTTTACAGATGAGGCGCTGAGCGAAGAGGGCAAGCAGTTAATAAAAAAACTTGCAAGTAATAATAACTATTATCCTGATGCTGAAATGGTTTTTACCAGTAGTTTAAAAAGAACGCATGAAACTGCTAAATTAATATATCCTAAAACAAACAGAATTGAAATTAAAGAGTTGGATGAAATAAATTTTGGCGAGTTTGAATTAAAAACCTACGAGGAGCTAAAGGCTGTTCCAGAGTATGTATGCTGGCTTGAAAGCGGATGCAGGTCAAAGATTCCAGGCGGAGAGTCTATGGACATATTTGTTTCAAGACAGATGGAGGGCCTAAAAAGAATTCTATTTATGGCAAAGGAAAAAACGGCAATTTCTATAGTTACGCATGGTGGAACTGTGATGAGTATATTTAGTACTTTATTAGATTGTGAATATTATAAGTACATGCTTGAAAATGGCGGATATATAGTTGCTCACATTAAATATAGAATTCTGGAGAATAATGATGTTGAAATATCATTTTTTAGCCCTACTGCTAGGAACAGTACTTGATTATTTTATAGGAGATCCACATAAAATCCCTCATCCGGTTGTGTTAATTGGAAATTTGATAAGTGGGCTGGAAGCTAAGTTAAATAAATCTAAAGATTTAACATCAAAACAAAAGCAGCAAAGAGGTCAGGTACTAGTGATAATAGTTTTGGTTATTACATTTATCAGCAGTACATTATTAATATATCTGTCCTATTATTTGAACGTTTTTTGTGGCTTGATTGTTGAAATGATTTTGTCTTGCTATTGTCTTGCATTTAGATCATTGGTAAAAGAAAGCACAGCTGTTACACAAGCATATGAGCAAGAAGGAATTGAAGCTGCAAGAAAAAGCCTCTCAATGATAGTTGGTAGGGATACCTATAATTTAGATTTTAAGGATGTTCTGAAAGCTGATGTGGAGACGATAGCAGAAAATTCATCTGACGGAATTATTGCTCCATTTATATATTTGCTATTGGGTGGTCCATCACTAGGGTTGACCTATAAGGCAATAAATACAATGGATTCTATGCTGGGATATCATAATGATAAATATGAGGATTTTGGAAAAGCTGCAGCAATAATGGATGATATAGTAAATATTATTCCAAGCAGAGTTACAGCAATAATAGTGATATTATGTTCAAGACTATTTGGAAGAGAATACGATTATAAAGAAGCAAAAGCAGTTTATAAAAGAGACAGATATAATCATAAGTCACCAAATTCTGCCCAGTCTGAGTCTGCATTTGCAGGGGCACTTGGGCTCATGCTGGGAGGGCCATCATACTATTTTGGAAAATTGGTTGAAAAGCCTTATATAGGAAATCAAAAAAAGACTATAGAAACTGATGATGTAAAAAGAGCCAATAGATTATTAACAATTATGTTTGTATCATGTCAGTTACTTTGTCTGATATTGTTATTGGTATCATGTTTATAAACTATGGAAAGAGGACGTAATGAAGGAAATACATGGTGGAGATGTGTATTCAAAGGAAATAGAATATGATTTCTCGGTGAACATTAACCCTTTAGGATTTCCTGATTGTTTTGAAGCTGTATTTGATGATTATAAAGATGAACTGATCAGGTATCCAGAATATGATTCGACTTCACTAAAGGAGGCTCTTGCTGAGCACATAAATGTAGATGTAAATCGTATTGTAATAACTGCTGGAGCATCAGAAGCTTTTGTGGGACTGTGTCGAAGTGACATTACAGATGGATATGTAATGACACCAAGTTTCTTTGGATATGAATATGCTCTAAACAGCGTAGACGCAAAGATTCATAGAATAAATATAGCCGAAGAATTGTTTCAAATAACTAATTATAATAATTCAGTAGTTTTTATAGCAAATCCTAATAATCCTGATGGCAAAATAATGGATTGTAATAGTATTGAAAGTATAATAAGTCACGTAGTATCAAAAGGCGGAAGTGTCATTGTTGATGAGAGCTTTTTACCATTAACAAACAGATACAACGAAACAATGATAGGTAAGGCATTAGATGACAATGTATATATTGTAAGAAGCTTTACAAAAACATTTGCTATTCCAGGCATAAGATTAGGATATGTGGTTTGTAAAGATGAGATGTCTGCTATGAAATTAAAAAGAAAACTTCCAGAGTGGAATGTTTCATCATTTGCAATAAAGATAGGTCTGAAGGCTTTAGAATCATATGACTATTTGGCAAAAGCAAGGCAGATAATAGATGTTGAGAGACGGTATTTAGAAGAATCGTTTGATGAATTGGGATTGAACTACATTAAATCATCAGCAAATTATATATTGTTTAGAGGTCCCAAAAAGTTGAAGGAAAAGTTAATCAATAAAAGAATCTTAATAAGAGATTGTAGTAATTATTATGGACTTGGTGAGGGATACTATAGAGTGGCAGTAAAAACGCATGATGAAAATGCGTTACTTGTAGAAGCATTAAGAGAGTGTATATGAGCGAGCAATTGTATATAAAACCGGAAGAAATAGAAAAAGAAAGTTTTAGAATAATACAGAGTATATTAGATGAAAACGAAATTGTCTTAGCTGAAGAAAAAGCTCCTATAATAAAGAGAGTAATACATACAACAGCAGATTTTTCTTTTGCAGAAACATTAGGATTTACAGAAGATGCAGTCGCTAAAGGTATAGAGCTAATAAGATGTGGAGCGACGATAATTACAGACACGAATATGACTCTTGCAGGAATTAATAAAAGAGTTGAAAGAAGAGGATGCTCTGTAGTGTGTTTTATGTCTGATGAAGATGTGGCATTGGAGGCAAAGCAAAGGGGAATAACCAGAGCTACAGCTTCCATGGAAAGAGCCATGAGAATTAACGGACCCAAAATAATTGCAATAGGTAATGCACCTACGGCATTAATTGAGTTACATAGAATTTTTATGGAAACAGGAAACAAGCCTGACCTATTAATCGGACTGCCAGTGGGGTTTGTAAATGTTGAGTATTCAAAAGAATTATTTATTAACAGCGGTGTGGATTATATTATAAACTTCGGAAGAAAAGGTGGAAGTAATGTTGCAGCGGCTGTAATAAATGCACTTTCATTAATGGCAGAAAGTAATGAATAAAAGAACGATGAATAGTAATCTCGAAAAAGGCTTTACTACGGGCAGCTGTGCAGCGGCGGCTGCAAAAGCGGCTACATATATGCTGTTTACGGGTAAAGAAATTCAAACAATCAAAATAACAACACCTGTTGGTATTATATATGATACTGCTCTTGAAGATATTGATATTCAAAGTGAGTATGTTAGTTGTGGAGTTAGAAAAAGGTCTGGTGATGATCCCGATATCACAAATCAAATTCTTATATGTGCAAGGGTTTGGTTAAAAGAAGACGATACAGCTGAAGAAAAAATAAGCATAAAAGGTGGAAAAGGTGTTGGTGTTGTTACAAGACCAGGACTTGAAATGCCGATAGGTGAATGGGCGATTAATAGTACGCCAAGAAAGATGATAAAAAATGAGGTGCTGGAGGTTCTTGAAACCTTTGATTATAAAGGCAATGCTATAGTAGAAATTTTTGTGCCTGAAGGTGAAGAAATAGCAAATAAAACATTTAATCCACATATGGGAATAGAGGGTGGAATATCTATTTTAGGGACGACAGGTATTGTTGAGCCAATGAGTAACGATGCTTTATTGAGGACTATAAAGCTTGACATAAGTCAAAAGTATAAAGAGGGACATGAGTGTGCAATTATGGTCCCAGGGAATTATGGACAAACATTTTTAGAAAAACAATTCGGTATAAATAAAGAGGCAATCATTCATTTCTCTAATTATATAGGTTTCGCTATAGATACAGCTGTAGAGTTAGGGTTTAAAAAAATATTAATTGTTGGTCATACGGGAAAGCTGGTCAAGGTTTCTGGGGGAATAATGAATACTCATTCAAGGGAAGCTGATTCCAGAATGGAACTTATGGCGGCGGCTACAATAGAAGCATGTGAAAGAAGAAAGATAGCATTAGATAGCAAACTGCTTGTCAGAATAATGGGACAGGTCACAACAACTGCTGTGCTTGAAATACTAGAAGAAGAGGGATTATTAAAGGATGTATCTGCTGTTCTTTTAGAAAAGATACTTTATTATACTAGAAAAAGAGCCAGGGAAGAAATAAAGCTTGAGGTTATGCTGTATGAGAATAACTTTGGCCTTTTGGCCAGTTCGGATGGAGCAAAGGAGCTTTTATGATACATTTTGTAGGTGCAGGCTGTGGAGCAACAGACTTAATAACTGTAAGAGGAGCAAAGCTTTTAGAGAAGGCTGATGTGGTAATATATGCAGGCTCTTTAGTTAGTAAAGAAATGCTAAATTACTGCAAAAATGATGTCATTGTTTATGACTCGTCAAAAATGACACTAGATGAAGTGCTAAAGATAATGATTCCTTTTGCAAGAGAAGATAAAAACATTGTTAGACTTCATACAGGAGATCCTTCGTTGTATGGGGCAATTAAAGAGCAAATGGAAGCTTTGAAAGAGGCTAACATTGAATACGATGTTACCCCAGGCGTGACAGCAGCATTTGGAGCTGCAGCCAGCATGGGCGTAGAACTGACACTTCCAGGAGTAACACAGACTGTTATATTTACTCGGGTAGAAGGAAGAACACCTATGCCTGAAAAAGAGTCTATAAGAGAGCTTGCTGTTCATGGAGCGTCGATGGCAGTGTACCTGTCGGCTGTCAGAGTTGAAGAACTGCAAAGACAGTTAATTGAGGGTGGCTATGATGTAGATACGCCTGTGGCAATTTGCTATAAGGTGTCTTGGCCAGAAGAAAGAATCATAATGTCAAACGTAGAAAAAATGGTTGAAGATACGTTTGATAATCAATTAAATTTGACTACTCTTTATATAATATCGAAGGCAATAGATACAGAAAAGTTTGATAAAAGCAGATTATACTCATCGGATTTTTCAACTGCTTTTAGAATGGCTAGAGATGATTAAAATGGAGATTTGCTCATGAAGATAGGAGTGTTTTCTTTTACAACAAATGGGTATAAGTTAGAAGCAAAGCTGAAGAATATACTTGTATCATCTGCCTTTAGAGGAGAAAAAATAGAAGTAATTCTATATTCAAGCATGGGAGAAGATGGAACATCAAGTCTGAAAGAAAATGTAAAAAAAGCATTTTATTCATGTCAGGCATTAATATTTGTAAGCGCTAGCGGAATAGCTGTTAGGCTTATAGCTCCATATATTAATGATAAGCTTAGCGATCCGGCTGTTATAGTTATAGATGAAAAAGCTACATTTGTAATACCTGTTTTATCGGGCCATGTAGGCGGAGCAAATGAACTTTCAAGAATACTAGCAAATAAGCTGGGAGCAGTTTGCGCTGTTACAACGGCTACTGATGTGAATAATGTTTTTTCAATTGACGAATTTGCTGCATGCAATGGATTAAGCATATTAAATAAAGATACAATCAAAGTAGTTAATAAAAAAATGCTTGAAGGCGACTGCCTTGAAATAGGGGTTGATGACAGAATAGAGATAACAGGTGATATTAAAAATCTGGATAATAATATAAAAATACGTAAGCTCTGCTTTAGGTCTGAAACAGGATTAAATATTAATAGTAAAGATTCTTTTGATGCAATTATTTCTTGTGGAGAAATAGAATTGCAAGATGATACATCGACTTTAATAATGCGATTGAAGCCTCTTGTTATAGGAATAGGCTGTAGAAAAAATAAACCTAAAGAAGATATTGAAGGGTTTATTCTTGAAGCATTGCGTTCCTTAAATAAAAAAACAACAGATGTTGCATTATTGTCTACTATTGATATAAAACAGGACGAAGCTGGTATTGTTGAATTTTCAAAGAAATATGAAATACCAATAAAAACATATTCTGCTGAATATTTAAATGGAATTGAAGGTGATTTTGAGAAATCCGATTTTGTGTTAAAAACTGTTGGCGTATCAGATGTATCAGCAAGAGCTGCAAAAGCCTGCGGGAAAGAGGGAGATTTCCTCATAAAAAAAAGTAAGGAAAATGGTATAACATTGTCGGTGTTTGAAAAGAAAATGAAAGTTGAATTTGATTATGAAAAGAGTTGATATAGTTGGTTTTGGTCCAGGCTGCATAGAGCAGATGACAGGCCAGGCCATTACTGCAATAGAAAAATGCGATTATGTTGTTGGTTTTAATACTTATGTAGATATTATAAAGGAATATTTTCCTGAAAAGAAGTTTGTTTCAAATGGAATGGGACAGGAAGAGGATAGAGTATTAAAGGCATTGAGTTTAGCAAAAGAAGATAATCATGTTTGTATAGTTTGCTCGGGAGATAGTCAGATATATGGTATGGCAGCTTTGGCATATGAGCTAAAACATAATTATGAGGATGTTTTTGTAAACACAATTCCTGGTGTGACAGCTGCTCTGTCAGGAAGTGCATTGCTTGGCTCAGTTGTCGGTAATGATTTGTGTATTATTAGTTTGAGTGACTATCATGTTTCGTGGAATCAAATAGAAAAAAGACTCAGGGCAATGGCTGAATGTGATTTTGTTATGGCTTTGTATAATGTAAGGAGCAAGCATAGAGAAGACTCATTAAAAAAAGCCTGTGATATTCTACTTGATGTGATAGACGAACAAAGAGTGTGTGGGATAGCAGAGAACATAGGCAGAAGAGATGAAAGGTCAATGATATTGACACTTAAGGAACTGAGAGAATATCCTGCAGGAATGTATTCAACAGTTTTTGTGGGCAATTCAAAGACAAGAGTGATAGATAATAAACTGATTACGCCTAGAGGATACAAGGTTGACTAAAATTTTTGTTTTTTCAGGAACGTCTGAAGGACGAAACATTTCTGAATTTCTTTCGAATAATAGAATATATCATCATGTATTTGTAGCTACTGATTACGGAAAAATTGTGATGGATGAATCAAAGTATGCAGCAGTTTTTGCTGGAAGACTTGATTATGATGGTATGTTAAGTCTCTTTGAAAATGAACAGCCAGATATTGTTATTGATGCAACACATCCATATGCAACTCTTGTGACTGAAAATATTAAAAAAGCAACAGATGTTGCAAATATAGAATATATAAGGGTTAGACGCAGCGTAAATGATTCGTCATTAGCACATGCAGATAATTATGTAGAGTCGACAGAAGAAGCAATAAAAGTTCTTTTGGCTACAGAAGGAAAAATATTATTAACAACGGGTGTTAAAACGATTTCTTATTATGCCATACCAGAGCTCGTTGATAGATTAGTGGTTAGAATTTTGCCATCCGAAGAAAGCTTGAAAATGGCTCTTGATGCAGGGGTTAAGCCTGGACAAATAATCGCTATGGAAGGACCTTTTAATCAAAGTCTAAACGAGTCAATTATTGAACAGTATAATATAAAAATTCTTGTAACTAAAAATAGTGGGGATAAGGGTGGCTATACAGAAAAAATAAATGCATGTATTAGGAAACAGATACAATCATTGGTAATTCAGCCTGATAATGTTGATGATGGTTATTTAATAGATGTAGTAGAAAACATGCTTATAAACAAGCTTTCTATTAGTAATGCCAATGATTCTAATTATCCATATATTATTATCGCTGGTGTTGGAGCTGGTAATGATGAGACGATGACAGTTGCAACAAAAGAAGCAATTGAAAAAGCAAACTATATTATTGGCGCAAAAAGAATGTGCGATATAGGCGCGTCAATAAACCAAAGGGCTAAGACTATTGTGGAATATAATAGCGACATAGTAGCAGATAAGATAAAGCAATTGCTAAAAGAAGACTCAGGTGTCTGTGCATATAATAAAATAGTTGTCTTAGTATCTGGTGATTCTGGCTTTTATAGTGGCGCGACAACAATAAAGAAAAAGCTGGATTTGCTTCAAATTAAATCATGTCTTTTGCCGGGTATTTCGTCTATTTCGTATTTTTCATCAAAGACAGGTGTTCCATATTCTGAGGCTACACTGATTAGTACACATGGTAAGACCTGTGATTATTTGTCAAAATTAGATGAAAATAAAAAAATGTTTTCAATAGTTACAGGTCCAGAGGATGTAAATGCTATTGTCGAAGATGCATTTAATAATTATAAGCATGTGCAGGTTGTGATTGGCTATAATCTGGGACTTGATAGTGAAAAAATAGTTTTATTTGATGAATCTAATAAGATAAAAGTAGAGTCTAACGGTTTGTATGTTTTAGGAATTACTGTTGATGAAAAAGAAGTTATAAAAATAGACGCAGATATAGATGTAAAACAAAGAGAGAAGAACGATATTGATGAATTTGCAAAGATAATGCTTGCTTCAACGTCAAGTGGTGTAGGAAAAACTACTATCACCAGTGCACTTTTGACTTTACTTAAGGAAAATAATAAAAAAATACACGCTTTTAAGTGTGGACCGGATTATATTGACCCTACATATCATAAATGTGCCTTGGGTGTCGATTCTAAGAATCTTGATTTGTACTTTTGTAATCAGGACTTGCTGAGGATGAGCTTTATAAGAGATTCTGCAGAACTAAATGTAATTGAAGGCTGCATGGGACTATTTGATGGAATGGGAGTGTCAAGTGAAAATAGTCCATACGAAATTGCAAGTGTGCTAAAGGCACCTATTGTTCTTATTGTGGACGGTTCAAAAAAAGGATATAGCATTATTGCTGAAATAAAGGGATTTATAGAGCTGGATTATAATAACCTTTTAAAAGGCTTATTTGTTAATAATATTTCTGATGCTTTTTTTGAAAAGCTTAAGCCGGTAATTGAAAAAGAGACAAAGCTTAAGGTAATCGGACATCTTCCAAATCTTGAAAAAATGGGTTTTGACAGTAGGCATTTAGGGCTAAAGTCTATAGAAGAAAATGAAGCAGCCGAAAAAATAAAAGACATTGCTGATCAGCTGAGAAACAGAATAGATATAAAAAGTCTGATGAGCATAAGTATATTTTATGTGAGTGACAATAATAAAGCTCTACGGGAAAAATCTTTGCTAATGGCAAAATCTTCTTTTGATACAACAGTTCCTAAAAAGTTGTCTGGTAAGAAAATTGCTGTTGCTAAGGATGAGGCGTTTTATTTTTATTATAAGGACAATTTAGATGCATTAAAGGCAGCTGGTGCAAGTCTAATTTACTTTTCATTGTTACATGATAAAGAAATTCCTAAGGAAGCTGATGGACTTTATATTGGTGGAGGCTATCCAGAACTATATCTTAGCGAGCTTGAAGACAATATAAGCATGAGAGAGTCTGTAAAGAGATTTATAGATGAAGATAATCCTACATTTGCAGAGTGCGGTGGTTTTATGTATCTTCAAAATACAATTGATGGATATCATATGGTTGGTGTATTTGATGGTAATGCCAGACGTACTGAAAAACTGGTGAGATTTGGATATGTAAGTATGACCTTTGATAAAAAGAATGTTAAGGGACATGAGTTTCATCATTATGATGTGGATAATCCTGGTGAATATGCTGATGTAGAAAAAGCTTCAACAAAGAAAAAATATAAAGCAGGTCTAAAATATAGAAAATGCTTTGCAAGTTATGTACATTTATATTTTATGAGCTGTCCGCAGATTGTTTTTGACTTATTTGGTGGGAATTAATATTTTGTTGATTGAGTATAAAAGCAGATTTGCAAAAGAAAGGTTTTGACAGATGAAAAAAGGAATTTGTTTTGGTGTGTCAGTAGGACCTGGTCAATCAGATCTTATAACATATCAGGCCATAGAGGTCATAAAAACAACGGATGTTGTGTTTTTGCCAAGTTTTCCAAAAGAGGACTGTCTTGCTTATAAAATAATAAAACAAATAATGCCAGATATTGATAAAAAACAGTTATGCCCAGAAACCTTTACTATGAGCAGAGATGTAGAGGTTATGCATAAAAGGCATTTAGAAATATTTGAAAATGCAAAACAATATCTTGATGAAGGAAAGAACATAGCATTTTTAACCTTGGGAGATGTATCGTTATATTCAACGTATTTATATATTCATGAAATGCTCTTAGAACATGGATATGATTCAAAGATGATAAATGGAATATCCTCTATTCAGGCAATTGCGTCGAAACTGGGAATAAGCCTGGCAATGGGGTCAGATGAAATGCATGTATTTCCTAATGCAAATGATATTGATAGAAAATTAAACTATTCAGGAACAAAAATATTTATGAAAAGCGGAAAAAACATGCCTGCTTTAATTCAACACATTCAAAGTTTTTGTAAAGACAATCCAAAGACTAAGGCTATGGGCGTTTCAAACTATGGAATGGAAAATGAAGTTGTCGCAGGAAATGTCGATGAACTTGAAAGGTTAGCAGGTTATTTTTCAGTGATTATAGTTAAATAATATAATTGTATTTTTCATTGTATTTTAAGCATAAGCCGATTATAATTTTATCTGCATTTATGCATAGTAGTAGTAATTAATAGCACAAAGCGAGGAGTATTATCATGGGAGGATTTTTTGGAGTTGCGTCCAAAGAAGATTGCATCTTTGATTTGTTTTTTGGTGTTGACTATCACTCACATCTTGGCACAAGAAGGGGTGGTATTACTGTTCTGGGAGAGAATGGATATGCAAGAGCTATTCATAATATCGAAAATTCGCCTTTTAGAACAAAATTTGATAAGGAAGTAGAGCATTTACATGGACAGTATGGAATAGGCTGTATTTCAGATTATGAAGCTCAACCATTAATTATAAGGTCTCATCACGGCACATATTCTATTACTACAGTTGGAAAAATTAATAATGTAAATGAGCTTATTGACATGCTCTTAGAAAACAATAATGTTCATTTTCAGGAGATGAGCACGGGTGAGGTAAATGCAACAGAGCTCGTTGCTGCACTTGTTAATACAAAGGAAAATCTTATTGAAGGCATTAAATATGCCCAGGATGTAATAAAAGGCTCTATGTCCATTATGATACTTAATCAAAATGGTATATATTGCGCGAGAGATAAAATGGGCAGAACTCCTATAGTAATAGGTAATAAGCCTGAAGCATTTTGTGCTTCATTTGAGGATTTTGCTTTCAAGAATCTGGGATATAAGCATTATAAGGAGCTTGGTCCAGGCGAAATCGCTGTTATTACGGATAAAAACTGTATAACATTGGTAGATCCAGGCAAGGAAATGAAGATTTGTACATTTCTTTGGATATATTATGGCTACCCATCAGCTTCATATGAAGGAATTTCTGTTGAGCAGATGAGATATAAAAATGGTGTGGCTATGGCTAAACGTGATAATGTTGATATAGACATAGTTGCAGGAGTTCCTGATTCTGGAACAGCCCATGCAGTAGGATATGCTAACGAATCGGGAGTTCCTTTCTCGAGACCATTCATTAAATATACACCTACATGGCCTAGATCCTTTATGCCTACAATACAGGAAAAGAGAAATTTAATTGCAAAAATGAAGATGATTGCGGTTGATGATCTTATAAAAGATAAGAGCATTTTGCTTATTGACGATTCGATTGTTAGAGGTACTCAGCTGAGAGAAACAACAGAGTATTTATACGAAAGTGGTGCTAAGGCTGTACATATAAGACCTGCATGTCCACCTCTTTTGTTTGGCTGTAAGTATCTGAATTTCTCGAGATCAAATTCCGAAATGGAACTAATAGCAAGACGTGTTATCGAACGTCTTGAAAATGGAAATGTTACAGATGAATTATTAGAGGAGTATGCAAATCCTGACAGCCAAAAGTATGCCAACATGGTTGAAGAAATTAGAAAAGAACTAAACTTTACATCTCTTTCATTTGCAAGACTTGATGATATGCTTGATGCAACAGGTATTGAAAAATGTAAGCTTTGTACATATTGCTGGGACGGCAAGGAATAATAGGATTGTTAAAATCGGTTGCGTTACGATTAATTCTTTCGATGATATAATAATCATGCTTAAGCGTTAATTAGTGGAGGGTTCAGTTATGCTTTCAGAAAACATAGCAAAATACAGACTGGCAAAAGGTATATCGCAGGATGAGATGGCAAATAAGCTGAACGTTGTTAGACAGACGGTTTCAAAATGGGAAAAAGGTATGTCTATACCTTCTGCTGATATACTTAATGACATTGCAAAGATGTTTGGTGTTTCTATGGAGGAATTGATGAAAGACGAAACAATTAAAGAATTGAACGAGGAAAACTTTTCAGTAGTTGAGAAGACATTTTACGAGATTATTAAAGAACACAGTGTATTTAGACCAGAAGCTATTGCTTTTACAGAAAACGATGTAGATTATACTTATAAAGATTTAAAGCAGGCAGTTGATAATTATACACTTAATCTTATTGAAAGAGGTGTTAAACCAGGAGATCATATTGCTCTTTGGTCATATAATAGCTATTCATGGATAGTTTCAATGCTTAGTATTATTAGAGCGGGTGGTGTAGCTATTCTTGTTAATTACAGCTTGCCAATTAGTGATGTAGTTCCACTTCTTAAGTATGCAGATGTAAAATTTGTTGCATATGGTGAGAATAGAGATCTTAGAAAAGGCTCTGATGCCCTTGTTGCATTAAAGGAAGGCCTTTCAATTGGTGATAATCAGCTTATCTCAATAAATGAGGAGATAAATAAGCCAGCAAGTGGTAAACTGGAAGATTTTGAAGACCAGCCAAAGAGAACAGCAGTTATGATGTTTACATCTGGAACTTCTGCTGATCCTAAAGCAGTTATGCTTTCTCAGTATTCTATGCTGAACTGTGCGGTTGCTCAGGCTCATATTATTGGAAAAAGAATAGGTAATACTTCTATTACTGCATTACCATTTTTCCATAGCTTTGGTATGCAGACATTACTTACATACCTTTTCCTTGGATACAGACAGATTATTATTTCTGCTTTAAAGCCAGATATTGTTTTGGAATTGATAGATAAGTATAAGATAAGTGACCTGTTCACTGTTGCTTCAGTATATTTGGCTCTTATTGATTTGCCATCATTTAGAAAGAGCGTAGAGCCATATGTAAGAGTTTGTGTTATTGGTGGTGCAGTTGCTAAGGCTAATCATATGATTAGACTTGAAAAGGCATTTTCCAATGCAGCATTTATGAATGGATATGGTCAGACAGAATCGAGTCCTGGTATTTCTTTGACAAGAGCTGATGATCCAACAGAGAAGAAGCTTAATACAGTAGGAAGACCTTTCCCTGGTATTGAGGTGAAGATTGCTGATGATGAGAGCGCATTCAGAGGTGAGAATGAGACTGGTGAGATTATTGTCAAGGGTTATAATCTCATGAATGGTTATTATAAGCTTGAGCAGGATAGACAGGCAATTGATAAAGACGGCTGGTTACACACAGGTGATTTAGGCTATTTTGATGAGGATGGATATCTTCACTTTGAGGGAAGACTTAAGGACATCATTATTAAAAATGGTGAGAACATTGCACCAAAAGAAGTTGAAAATGAGATATTAAAGTATGAAGGTGTGATAGATGCTAAGGTGTTCGGTGCACCACATGCTGTCTGGGGAGAGAGTATTGAAGCTTGTTTGTGTGTCAGAGAGGGCGTTGAGGTTGACGAAGAAAGCCTGACCGAAATGCTTAAAGGTGTACTTGCACCATATAAGATTCCATCTCACTACTTTGTTTATAATTCATTCCCAACTCAGTCTAATGGAAAACTAAATCAAAGAGCATTGAAGGCAGATATGCTGATAAAGCTCAGAGAGTTAAATATTACAAAGGGTTTGAAGACAGGTATTAGTACAATTTCGACTACGGTTTCAGCTCTGCCATATAGTATAGAGATGATAACTCATATGTTAGAGTCTATTGGAGAGAACCTTGACTATGAGAATAGAAAGCTGAGAAGAATCAGTAAAGCTGCCAGTGCATGGATGACAGAAAGAATATACTATTCAAAGCAATCTGTTGGAAGTATAGTTTTGAAGGTGGTATTTTATGAGGACAGACTCAGAGTAGCCTTTGAAGATAATGGAAACTTCCTTAATGTTGAAAAACATAAGTCTAAGAATCCAAATCTTATGATAATAGATGATTGTGCAGATGCATTCTTTGTTGTTGAACAGCAGAAGACAGCACCAGTATACTGTATGGAATTTTCTTATGATCAGGATTTTGACATTAAGAAGTACCTGCTTCATTATGGAAGCGATGGCTCAAGTCTTGAAAATGCATAATATAATAAAAAATGCTCGGGATGGTGAAAATAGTCGCCTATCCTGGGCTTTTTTGTTATAATAAAGTACTTGGAGGCAGACATTATGAAAATCTGGATCACAAGACATGGGCAAACAAAATATAATAAAGATGAGCTTATGCAGGGACTGACAGATGAGCCCTTGAATGATACTGGCATATCACAGGCCATGGAGGTAAGAGATAAGTTAAGCGGTGTCAAGTTTGATGCAGTATATGCCAGCCCACTGTGTAGAGCGAGAAAAACAGCAGAGATTATTAGTGGGTTTGGTGAAAGTGATATAATAGTCGATGACAGAATTATAGAAGTAGATTTTGGTAAATATGAATTGAAGCCATTTGATGGATTGGGTCCATGGATGACTTTATATTGGCTTCTGCCAGAGATAATACCTGCACCAAAAACTGTAGAACCAGTTAAATCTATGGTCGCAAGAAGTAAATCGTTTTTGTCAGAGCTTGAGCAAAAGGATTATGAAAATGTTTTAGTAGTATGCCATGGTGGTATTATTAGAGCCCTTAGAGGATATATGCTTGATAAACCAAATGGAATTAAGTGGAGACCAAGACCATTAAACTGTGAGGTTTCAGTGTTTGAGTATAAAGATGGCAAACACAGCTTTATAAAATCGTATTAAAGTCAGTTGTTTATGGCTTTATATAAATGTAGCAAAGGAAAGGATAAACTATGACAAGTTGGAAGAATTTTGATCAGTTAGATGCATATAAAAAACTTGCATCTGTAAAAGAGGTAAATCTAGTAGAGGCTATGAACGGCACAAAAGGTGCAGAGCGTGTAGCAAAGTATTCAGTGCCTATGTCAAGTGATCTAGCATACAATTTTGCAGCTAAAAAGGTTGATGATGATGTGTTAGAGGCACTTGCATCTTTGGCAAAAGAGGCAGAGCTTGTTGAAAAATATCAGGCCTTGTATGAGGGTGAAGTAATCAATACAGGAGAAAAGAGACTTGTTCTTCATCAGCTTACTCGTGGGCAGCTTGGTGCTGATGTAATGGCTGATGGGGTTAATAAAAGAGAGTTTTATCTTGCACAACAAAAGAAGATAGAATCGTTCGCAAATGATGTACATTCAGGTAAAATTACAAATGCTGCCGGGGAGAAGTTTACAACAGTAGTTCAGATTGGTATTGGTGCATCAGATCTTGGCCCTAGAGCTATGTATCTTGCACTTGAGAATTGGGCAAAGAAGAACAATACATTTAAGATGGAAGCTAAATTCATTAGTAATGTAGACCCAGATGATGCTGCTGCAGTTCTAAACAGCGTTGATGTTGCTCATTCAATATTTGTCTTAGTTTCAAAGTCAGGTACTACGCTTGAAACACTTACAAATGAATCATTTGTAAAGGATGCCTTAAAGAATGCTGGTCTTGATGCAAGCAAGCATATGATTGCTGTTACATCTGAGACATCTCCTCTTGCAAAGAGCGATGATTATTTAGCAGCTTTCTTCATGGATGATTATATTGGCGGACGTTATTCTTCAACTTCTGCTGTTGGTGGAGCAGTGTTATCGCTTGCATTTGGACCTGAAATATTTGCAAGATTTCTTAATGGTGCTGCTGCAGAGGATGCAAATGCAAAAAATACAGACATTATGAAAAACCCAGCATTGCTTGATGCACTTATTGGTGTTTATGAGAGAAACTTTTTGGGATATGAATCAACTGCAGTATTACCATATTCACAGGCTCTTTCAAGATTTCCTGCACATCTTCAGCAGCTTGATATGGAGTCAAATGGTAAGTCTGTAAATAGAGATGGCCAGCCAATAAATTATGTAACTGGACCAGTTATTTTTGGTGAGCCAGGAACAAATGGCCAGCACAGCTTTTACCAGCTCCTTCATCAGGGTACAAATATTATCCCTCTTCAGTTTATTGGCTTTAAGAATAGTCAGCTTGATACAGATGTTGTCATTCAGGATTCAACAAGCCAGCAAAAGCTTTGTGCTAATGTGGCTGCTCAAATTATGGCATTTGCATGTGGTAAGGAAGATGAGAATAAGAACAAGAATTTTGAAGGAAACAGACCTTCAAGTATTATAGTTGGTAATATGCTTACTCCAGAAGCATTGGGTGCTTTACTTGCTCATTTTGAAAATAAGGTTATGTTCCAGGGATTTATTTGGAATGTAAATTCGTTTGACCAGGAAGGTGTACAGCTTGGAAAGACTCTTGCAAAGAAGGTTCTTGCACATGAAACTGATGGCGCATTAGAGGCATATTCAAAGCTTTTAAACATCTAAAAGACTTGCAATAATTCAAAAGTGATAATATAATTATCACACTTTTATAAGATAAGGAGGTTTAGATATGGATATATCTTCATTATCAACAACTTTATCAATGGTAAATACATCATCAGATGTTGGTGTTGCTATGCTTGCAAAAGCAATGGATACACAGGAATCAATGGGTGCCAGTATGGTTGCTATGATTGATGCAGCAGCTATGGAGCAGTCAGTCACACCTCATATAGGTGGCAATTTCGATATGTCTGTGTAGCTTTAGCTTGTATATTATGAAATTAAAAAGACACGATACGATTTATTGTATCGTGTCTTTTTTGTATATTTTCAATGAAATAATATATTCAATAGTAAGCAACTATTAATCTAACATATCAATATTACTTAATTAAGGATTCAGCATAGTCCAAGGCTTCATTTATGTTTGATCTGAAGTTGTCACGGCCAACTGAGTCAATAAAGCCTGCTTTTTCCATCATATGCATTGGCTGCTCATTAACATGAGAGTATACAACAGTTATACCGCGCTTCTGGCATTTCTTTTGCAATTCATTTAAAGCTTTATATGCTGTTGCATCAATAGCAGGAACTGAACGCATTCTTAATACAAGAACCTTAGTGAAATCTTTAACAGTAATATCTGCAATTCTGTCAGCAACACCAAAGAATAGTGGACCATTAATTTCATAAACTCTAATTTCCTGAGGAACAGGTCTTAAATCATCCTCAAAATTGTCTGAATAAGTCCAACCATGAATATTTGTTTCATCGCTCATTCTCTTGATGAAAAGAAGACAGGCAATAATCATACCAAACTCAATGGCAACAACGAGGTCAAATATAACAGTTAGTAAAAATGTAATTACCAGTACGGTTATATCTGATTTTGGTGCATATTTTAAAAGTCTTGCAAAAGGCTTAATCTGACACATGTTATATGCAACTGAGAATAGGATGGCAGCAATAGTTGGCATTGGAATCCAAGCGGCATATGGCATAAGAATAACAAGAATAAGTACAAGTGTAAGTGCATGTACAATACCAGCTATTGGTGTTCGTCCACCCGATTTAATATTTGCTGCAGTTCTTGCGATTGCACCTGTGGCAGGAATACCACCAAACAAAGCAGAACCAATATTACCAATACCCTGTGCGATAAGCTCCTGATTTGATCTGTGCTTTGAATTAACCATTCCATCAGCAACAACGCATGAAAGGAGTGATTCGATGGCTGCAAGAATTGCTATTGTAAAAGCATCAGGGAACATCTCTTTGATTGTTGAAAAAGAGAAGGATGGCACTGTTAGCTTTGGTAGGGCATTACTAATTGTATAAAGATCACCTATAGTATTGACATTTAGCTTTAAGCCTTTAACCATTACTATTCCAACAATAATAGCAATTATTGAACCCGGAATTGTTCCGTTAATATGAGGCCAGACAATTAGTATTGCAAAGCAAATTACACCGACAAGAACAGCATAAGGGTTTATTGTATTAATGCACTCAAAGAAGCATTTTAGTTTGTCCATAGTTTCGATTGGTTTCATTCCGGCATCATAAGTGATACCAAAGAAATCTTTGAATTGACCAATGAAAATTGTAACAGCAATGCCTGCTGTAAAACCAGTTGTAATTGTGTATGGGATAAATTTAATGAGAGCGCCAAAGTGACAAAGTCCCATGATTACAAGGATGATTCCTGCCATTATTGTTGCAATAACAAGACCATCCATACCGCTTTTTGCAACTATGCCAGCAACTATTGTAGCAAAGGCAGCTGTTGGACCTGCAATTTGAACAGTGCTTCCACCGAAAAACGAAATAAGAAAACCAGCAATAATAGCTGTGTAAAGACCTTGTTCTGGGCCAACTCCTGAAGCAAGAGCCAAAGCTATTGAAAGAGGAAGAGCAATAATGGCAACAATAATACCACTAACTACATCTTTGATGAATTGTTCTTTTGTGTAGCTTTTTAAACTTGTAAAAAGCATAGGTTTAAAGTCATTCATGATAAATCCTTTCTAATAATATTCATTTAAATATTGTATGAATAACATTATCTTAATATATAAATAAGGTATATATATCTAAAAACGAAAATGAGTATAGCACAAAAAAACGCGTAAATATCACATTTGTGCTTATTTTGACATAGTGATATAATATTTTTGAAATTTTGCAATTTTTTTGTAGATATTTACAATGGCTGGGGAGCAACGAAAGGAATTATTTTGGATATAAAAGTTGTTGCAAAAGGGAAGAGGTTAATAAAAGCTGGAGAGAGCGTAAATCGTATGTATGTTGTCTTAAAAGGAAGCATAAGGCAAACATATAATGCAATTACAGTGGATTTGGGCCCAGGAACAGTAGTGGGACTTACTGATGCTTTACGTGATACATATGAATCAGAGTATGTAGCTATGGAGGAAAGTTCCGTAGTGCCATGTTTTTACGAAGATATAGAAAGCTTTTATTCGATATTTGAACAGCAGCCAGTTTATATATTTGGATTTGCAAAGGGTGCATTTAGACAATGCAGAGATATATTTGTCAGATATGATGAGGCACTAGAAAAATCAAACGAACTATATTCTAAAATAGTAGAGTTTAATACAAGATATCTTGCTCTTTGTAGAGAATATAAAGCTACATCAAGAAATATTCCTATTATTGAAGACCTAGAACCTATCATGTTACCGGCTCCTATACAAAAATGGGAACACGATTATATTGACAGCCTTAATTCTGTACCAAATCAGGAGATAGAAAAAATATATGGCAGTAGATGTGAAATAGTTGTAGGTGTTATATGTACCTGTTGCGGCTATGTTAATAGAGCTGCTGATGCCGTTGAGATATGTGGATTTTATAATGAAGAGTTTATCAATGCTATTATTTCGACAGGCGACGACGAAATTGACTTGTTTGGAGCCATGTATGAGCTAAGGGTCTTTTTTGCGCAAAGGAGAATTGATCCACAACCAATTGAAGCACTTATAAATGAAGTGCATGATTATCTTGAAAAAGCTAATTTGGTTGATGGAAAACAGCTTGCAAGACGATGGAAAGAATATACAAGTCATAATTTCCATGAAGATACTCAGGCGTATGAGCAGGCGTTAGAAGAGGCCAATGAGCAGTATGAAGACTGCTTTGAGCATATTGCAACCTTTGCGGGACTAAAAGAAGAACAAAAAGCAAAGATTAAGGCAAATATAGAAGAGTTCTTGGCACTTGAAGATAGAGAAAGTAAAGAGGATAGAGCAAGAAAGCTTAGAAAGACTGTTACAGAAGACTTTTATTCTATTTATGAAAAGGCTTTTTTCAAGAGCCTAAATGTGCATGAGATAACACCTATTTTGGAAATGTTTTTGCATTTTGGCTTTATGACAATCGATGCCGTAGGAGATGACCTAGCAGAACAACTTTTAGATTTAACAGAAAATCTTAGGATTTGTAACAGCGAACATGTATTTACAATATATAGCTGGCTTATGGCTGTATACGAAGGAAAAAGAGAGCCTTCAAAGAATGAATTGGATTTGGATTATAGGGGATACATTCTTGAAGAAAGAAAAAATGGAAATATTCAGGAAAGCCAAGTACAACAGTATATGGCAAATCAGACTGAAAAGGTGAAATTTGAAATCCACAATTTCTTTAAGTCTGCTAATAGAACCACTTCAGGAAAAATGACATCATTCTGTCCAATTCTAACAGAGGAAGGCTTTGGTGTGGAATTGAATAGAATGCTGTTGACGGTAGAAAGACTCAACACTGCACTAGAAAAGATAGAAAGTATAGATTTTGGGATGTTTTATAGAGAAAGCTATTTCTCTAGTCCTGAATTTGGCATTAATAGCGAGAGTATTATGGAAAGAGTAGAACCAGACATGATACTTTTGCCTAATACGGGTATGCGTTCAATGCTTTGGCAGGAATGTGGTGGAATAAAGGTAAATACACCTGCTAGATTTGTATTTCCATTATTTACACTTGAGGATGTAGATAAGCTCATGATTAATTGCTGTGGTGCATTTAGATGGGAAATTTGCAGAAGAGAGCAGGGCGCTAGATGGAATGACATAGGAAGTAATTGTCTGACGAGCGAGTTTTACGATTATCTTACTTTTTATAAGAAGAATAAAGATCTTTCTACAGAGCAGAAGGAAAAGATAAAAACCACACTGAAAAATAATAGAAATAATATGAGAGAGTTCTTTAATAAAGAGTACTCAATATGGATTAATTTCGAAGCAGCAGGAAGTGTCAGACTAAATAAGGTTGAAAGAGATATTTTTGTTAGATTTTGTCCATTTGCTAAAAAAATAAGGGCGACCTTAACAGATCACCCTATGTATGCAGAATCCTTATCAAGATATAATGTACAGACAAATCAAAAACTTCATCATTTGAAAATGGTTTTAGATAAGTATGTGCGAGAAGGAGGCGAGATAACGCCTGAACTTCAAAATGGTCTTGACTTTTATGGGCTTTAGAGGCCCTATGGTCTATATGACACAAAGCTGCCTGGCTCAACAGATTTTGTAATAAAGGTATTACCTCCAATTGTTGAGTCATGACCAATAACAGTTTCGCCGCCTAGAATAGAAGCATTAGAGTATATGGTTACATTATCTTCTATTGTTGGGTGGCGTTTCGTGTTTTTTAGTCGCTGACCATCTCTTAATGAAAGTGCTCCCAGAGTGACACCTTGGTATATTTTTACATGCTGTCCAATTACTGTGGTTTCGCCAATAACAATGCCAGTTCCATGGTCTATAAAAAAGTATTTATCAATCGACGCACCTGGATTAATATCGATTCCGGTTTCACCATGAGCATATTCGGTCATAATTCTTGGTAAAATTGGCACCTTTAGCTCGTATAATTCATGCGCAAGTCTAAAAATGGATATTGCTTTAAAGCCTGGATAGGCATAAATGATTTCATCCTTATTGAAAGCAGCAGGGTCTCCGTCATAAAAAGCTTCAAGGTCAGTATCTAGTACAGCTCTTATTGCAGGGATTTTAGAGAGAAAGCTTAGCGAAATACGTTCTGCTTCAGAGCTGATTGTATTTGAATCAGCATCTTTAAACGTATCAGTATACTTAAGGACAAATGTAAGCTGCTTAGTTAAATTGTATACCACATCTTCCATTATGGTTGCCAGATTATTCTCAATGCCATAGTATTTGTAGATGGTATCTCTGAAATAACCTGGAAAGAGTATCTTTAAACATTTATTTGTGATGTCTATGATAGTGTCCTTATTGGGCTGGTTGAAAACATCAAGAGCATCAATATCTCTGTTGTTTTTATAATCATTTAATATGTTATTTACAATAACATCAAGATCGTTTTTGAATGATTTTGCTTCCATAAAAAATCCTTTATATATGAGTTGTCTTCATTATGAAGTTTGAATTAACAAATGAATTCTAATTCACTTTTTGCGAATTATCAATAGCGGAATACATATAGATATGCAGACTAAAATTTCAGTCATAATTACAATATATAATAATGAAAAAAGAATAGAGCATTGTGTAAAAAGCGTGATGGCTCAAAGTTATTCTAATATAGAAATAATATTAATAGATGATGGCTCATCAGACTTTTCTGTATCTTTTTGTGATGATATACGGAAAAAGGATCGCAGGATTATATTAGTTCATCAAATTCATCAGGGGAGACTCTACTCTCAGCTTGAGGGTTTAAGAATATCAAGCGGCGAATATGTGCTATTTGTAGACGGGAATGATTTTGTCTCTACCAGGTTAATAGAAAACCTATATGAAAGTTGCGAAAAAAGACAGGCGCCTATATCCGTAGCTGCAATCGGTATTGTCGGAAATGATGGTTGTATTTTTAAGTGTGACGGACGAGATATGTACGAAAACTTAGAAGGAAAACTAATAAAAAAAGGTTTGCTTAAAGACTTAAATGACAACATAGATATATTAAATAACAATGTCGATTTATGGGGAGTGGCATTTGATAAAGCAACTGATGTTGTAGAGAATTCAAATGGTATATATTATGTTTGGAAAAAACAAGACAAGTTAGAGGGGAAAAAGAAGAAAATTAACTTAAGATAAATTTCGACACATGTGGTTAATTGTCGTTTGCCATAGTATTCCCATAGTGCTATAATTGGCACTAATGTTAATATTTGGAGGCACTTTGTGAATTCGTTAAAAGCACAAATATCAGAACTGAAAAAAGAAATGAATGCAGTTATTCTTGCTCATTATTATGTAGATGGAGAGATTCAGGAAATAGCTGATTATGTAGGAGATTCTTATTATTTAAGTGATGTTGCAAGAGGACTTAAGGAAGATGTTATAGTTTTCTGTGGCGTGACTTTTATGGGAGAAAGTGCGAAGATTTTAAACCCAACCAAAAAGGTTTTGTTGCCTGACACAGGTGCAGTTTGTCCTATGGCAGGAATGGTTGATTTGAATCAATTGGCAAATATGAGAGAAACGGTGGATGACCTTGCCGTTGTTTGTTATATTAATTCATCTACAGAAGTAAAAGCACATTGTGATGTGTGTGTTACATCAGCAAATGCACTTACTGTAGTTAGTAATCTGCCACAAAAAAATATTTTATTTGTTCCAGATGGTAATTTGGGCTCATATATCGCGTCAAAATTGCCAGAAAAAAATATATATCTTGGTAATGGATATTGTCATGTGCATAGAAACATATCTCTTGAAGATGTTGAAACAGCCAAAACAGCACATCCTGGGGTGAAAGTGTTGGCACATCCAGAGTGTAAGTTTGAGGTCTCTTCTGTATGCGATTATGTTGGCAGTACTACAGGCATTATTAAATATGCAAACGAGTCTGATGACAAGGAATTTATTGTTGCGACTGAGACAGGCGTATTTTATGAATTAATTAGACAAAATCCAGATAAAAAGTTTTATCCCGTGAATGATTTCCAAATATGTAATAATATGAAGAAATTGACTTTGGAAAAGGTATATGATTGCATGGTTAAAGGTATAGGTGAGGTGGAACTTGATAAGACACTTGCCGATGCAGCCAACAAACCGCTTGTAAAGATGCTGGAGCTTGCCAAAAAGGGGGCATAGCATATGAAATATAGTTGTATAATTGTAGGCACAGGAGTTGCAGGTCTTTATAGTGCACTTAATTTGCCTGACGATGACAACATTCTGATAATCACAAAAAAAGAAAAAAGACTGTCTGATTCATTCCTGGCTCAAGGTGGTATATGCTATCTTAAGTCTGATGATGACTATGATTCCTTCTTTGAGGATACAATGAAGGCGGGACATTATGAAAATAATAAAGAGTCCGTTGATATAATGATTAGGGAATCTAGAATTGTTGTTAAAGACTTGGAAAGCTATGGCACTAGATTCACTAAGGAAAATGGTGAGTTTGTATATACAAAAGAAGGCGGTCATTCTACAAATCGTATTTTGTTTCATAAAGATATTACAGGTGATGAAATCACGTCTCACTTGCTTTCAGAGGTAGAGGAACGTGATAATATTACAATTCTTGAGAACACCACACTTACAGATATTATAGTAGAAAACGGAAGCTGCAAAGGTATTGTGGCGACAATAGCATCTGGAGAGAAAAAAGAATTTTATGCGCTAGATGTTATACTTGCAACCGGTGGAATTGGTGGTTTGTATGAGCATTCAACAAACTATCCTCATTTGACCGGAGACGCACTTGAAATAGCAAAGAAGCATGGCATTGAGCTGGAACACTTAGATTATGTTCAGATTCATCCAACTACATTTTATTTGCCTGAAGATGTTCAAAGAGAGAGAAGTTTTTTGGTTTCTGAATCAGTAAGAGGAGAGGGCGCTCATTTACTAAACGCAAACATGGAGAGATTTGTAGATGAGCTGATACCTAGAGATTTATTGACGGCGGCCATTAATGATCAAATGAAAAAAGAAGGCTCAAAGCATGTATGGCTTGATATGACTATACTGGGAGAGAAGACAATTAGAAGTCATTTTCCTAATATATTTAGCTATTGCGTAGAACATGGCTATGATCCAACAGAAGTTCCAATTCCTGTAGTTCCTGCCCAACATTATTTTATGGGAGGAATAAAGGTGGATAGTAACAGCAAAACTACAATGGAGCATTTATATGCAGCAGGAGAAACCAGCTGCAATGGTGTTCATGGAAAAAACAGACTAGCCAGTAATTCGTTGTTGGAAAGTTTGGTTTTTGCTAGAAGAGCAGCATTACATATTGTAGAGAGTAGAGTTGAGTAAGGAGAAAGTAATATATGTTCGATAATGTATCTCAAAGAATAAACGAGGATGAGCTTATTATGATGGCTCTTAGAGAAGATATTACTAGTGAGGATATTACTACAAATTCCATTATGTCTGAGGCTGTTGCTGGTACAGCTGATTTAATAGCAAAACAGGATGGAATTATTTGCGGACTTAATGTTTTTGCAAGAGTATTTGTTCTTCTTGATGAGAACACAAAGGTAGAACTTTTCTTTAATGATGGAGACAAGGTAAAAAAGGGAGATCTTCTTGGTAAAGTTACTGGAGATATGAGAGTACTTCTTTCTGGAGAGAGAACTGCTTTAAATTATCTACAAAGAATGTCTGGTATAGCTACATATACAAATAATACAGTTAAGCTTTTAGAAGGAAGTAAGACAAGACTACTTGATACTAGAAAAACAACTCCAAATATGCGTTGTTTTGAGAAATATGCAGTTAAGGTTGGAGGCGGAAATAATCATAGATATAATCTTTCTGATGGAGTATTGCTAAAGGATAATCATATTGGTGCTGCAGGATCGATAACTAAAGCTGTTGCAGCAGCAAAGGCATATGCTCCATTTGTTAGAAAAATTGAAGTTGAAGTGGAAAACCTTGACATGGTGAGAGAGGCAGTTGATGCTGGTGCAGATATTATAATGCTGGATAATATGTCTGTTGAGGAAATGACAGAGGCTGTAAAGTACATTGACGGCAGAGCTGTAACAGAATGTTCGGGAAATGTCACAAAAGAGAATATATCAAATATCATTTCTACAGGAGTGGATTTTGTCTCTAGTGGAGCACTCACACATTCTGCACCAATTTTAGATGTTTCTCTAAAAAATATGAGGCCATTATAGTAATTTTTTAATAAATAGTCGTGTTTAAAAAGTCTTTTTTGTTTAAAATTTATGTAGTTATTTTATAATATAAGACTAAAATAGACAGATGTGTAATAAGTAAAAAAGGAGATGATTAAATGTTTGCACAGATAGCTGCAGTCGTAATATTTGTTGCGATGTTTGTGCTTATTGTATTGGACAAGTTTCCAAAACAATTTGTAACTTTGGGTTGTGGGGCACTTACAATATTGTTTGTATTTATTATAGGACTGCATAGTATGGACGCAGTGATGGAAACATTGGCGTTTGGAAACATTATTGAGCCAGGCTTTTGGTATGCAGCAGGAGAGTCTTCAGAGGCTACTTCAGGCATTAACTGGGCTACAATAATATTCCTTTGTGGAATGATGATAATGGTAGAGGGTATGGCAGAAGCCAAGTTTTTTGACTGGCTTTGTATTAAAATTGCCAAGATTGCCAAGTTTGATCCAGTTAGAATTTTTGTATCATTTATGGTGCTTTCAGCAGTTTTAGCTATGTTTATTGATAGTATTACTGTTATCTTATTCTTGGCAGCAGTTACAATTAGACTGGCAAAAACCTTGGATTTTAATCCAGTACCTGCTATTATGGCCGAAGTATTTTGCGCTAACCTTGGAGGCTCTGCAACTATGTGTGGAGATCCACCAAACATTATTATAGGTACAGCACTTAGCAAGTCATTTACAGACTTTTTGACAAATACAGGTGTGATTGCAGGCATATCTTTGATTGTAATGATTGTGTACTTCTATCTTACAATGAGAAAGAAGATAGTTGCTCCAGGTAAAAAGATTGATCCTGCAACAGTTGATATGGATGTTACTATTGACAGCATGAGAGAGTTTGTTATATCAATCATTATTTTTGCTATTGCTGTTATTTTGCTTGTTAGTCATGCAAGCACAGGTCTTACAGTTGCATTTATTGGTGTTGTAGTTGCAGTCCTTACTCTTGTATGTGCGGGTAAGAAGGCAACAACGCTTCTTAAGAGGGTAGACTATAATACATTACTTTTCTTTATTGGATTATTTGTTGTTGTAGGCGGATTAGAGCAAACAGGAGTGCTTGAGATTATTGCAGGCTTTATTGAAAAGGTATCAGGTGGTAATCCTTATGTTATGGTTGCTATTATTATTTGGGTTTCAGCTATTGCGTCAGCATTTGTTGATAACATTCCATTCTCAGCAACAATGGTACCAGTTATTATGAGATTGTCTGCGGCAACAGGCATGGATATATCTACTCTTGCCTGGTCCCTTGCAATGGGTACCGATATAGGTGGTTCAGCTACTCCAATTGGCGCATCTGCAAACGTTGTTGGTATCGCTACAGCAGGTAAGAATGGATATAAGATTACATGGGGTGATTATTGTAAGGAAATGGCTCCTGCAACAATACTTGTTCTTGTAATTTCCACACTATCAATTTTTGCCAGATATTTATAAAATATTGTAGATTAATAATTCCACATGGTAATTGTTGATTTTATTGATTTATAAAAAATGAATGTTGTTGTACAATGTCTTTTGTATAAAGGACAAAGTGCAACAACATTTTTTGTTATATAGAGGAAGATATGTATAGCGTATTTTTGGTTGAAGATGAAATAGTTATCAGAGATGGATTGAAGAAGAGCTTTCCGTGGGAGCAGAGTGGGTTTGCATATGTAGGAGACGCTCAGGATGGTGAAATGGCATTGCCACTTATTAGGCAAACCAAGCCAGATGTTTTAATAACTGATATAAGAATGCCATTTATGGATGGGATAGAACTTTCAAAAATGGTAAAAAAGGAATATCCCGACACAAAAATAATTATAATAAGTGGATATGATGATTTTTCATATGCAAAAGAGGCGATTTCAATTGGAGTTGAGGAATATCTCTTAAAACCGATAACAAAGGATAAGCTTTCCGAGGTTATGCTTTCTGTGAAATCAAAGCTGGATGCTGAAGAGGAACAGGGAGACTACTATCAGCAATTTAGAATGGAAAATCAGGAATACGAGCGATTTGCCAGTGTACGATTTTTTGAGCAGCTGGTAGGTGGTAACATGTCAGTTTCTGAAGTATATGATAAAGCCAAGGATTTATCGATAGATCTTGATGCTACTTGCTATAATTTATTGTTACTTGTAATTACTTCAAAAGATAACGCATCGGAAAAATATTCAAAGTATATTGCAAGATTACAGGAACAGTTGATGCAGTTTTTGTTATGTTGTCCGGAATTCATTGTATTTCATTGGAGCCTGGATACATATGCAATAATAATAAAGGGTGATGAATCAACAATAGAAAGTCATATAGAAAACTGTATTAATAATATATCAAGAAGATGTGGTGTCTATGATGAAGAGGTTAACTGGTATCTATCTGTAGGTGGTTTAGTCCATCGATTTAGTGAGTTTAAGAATTCATTTGAACGAGCAAACAGAAAGCTTTCTTGCAGATATTTAATTCCAGAACAGCATGTTTTTACAGATGAGGATATTGATAGAATTGAACAGCAGGGGATGGAAAATGAATCGGTGCTGGTTGATCAAAAGCTGGTGGGATTCTTTCTTGAAAGTGGCACTATTGATGAAATAGAAGGTTTTGTTAAAAATATTATCCCTAGTAATAGCTCGTCGCTTGAATCGGCGCTCTTTTGCCAGTATTTTGCCATGACGATGTACATGTGTGTATGTGATTATATTAGAAAACTTAGTAAAGAACCAGACGATGTACTGAGGAGAGATATAAGAAATCAGTTGACAACTAATAAGGGCCAAAATTTGATTGAAATTGTAGAGGAAATGATGGCGTCAGCTATAAACATAAGGCAGGGAGAGTCAATTAAGCAATACAAAGGCAGCTTGGCGGAAGCAATGGCATATGTTGATGCAAACTATAGCGACCAAAATATTTCACTTAATCTTGTGGCGAAAGAGGTTAATATTAGTCCTAGTTATCTAAGTGCAGTGTTTTCAAGAGAAGCAGAGCAGACTTTTGTAGAATATCTTACTCAAAAAAGAATGCAGGAGGCATCAAGAAGACTAAAGATGACAACGGATAAAACGTCGACGATAGCTGAGGCTGTAGGCTATAAAGATGCACATTATTTCAGCTACATATTTAAGAAAACATTTGGATGTAGCCCAAAAGAGTATAGGGAGAATCAGTAGTTGCCAGGTAATAATCGTGTTTCGTTAGGGAAAAAACTTAATAATCTTATTATTGGAATAATAACACCATTAATTATTATTATTGTTGTTCTGATAGGCGTTCTTTTATGGAATGTTGCAAGATATAATGAGATTTTAGATAACGTAACTAAATCATCAGAATTTAATCAGAATTTTAAAAATGATGTTGATTTAAGGATGTTTTATTATGTTATAGATTGTGCCTATGCAGATGGACTACCTAAACAGGAGGTAGAGGCTGCAAGAGATTTGGCACTGGATCTTATAGATTCTACATCTGATGCAACTAGTAAGGATGCAATACAGTCTGTATATGATTTGACTCTCACTCTTGATGAGAGAATGGAGCAGATCGCACAAACGCAAAACTATGATGAAAAAGTCGATCAGCTGGATAATAATATATATATTTTAACTGATCTTATACAACAATACATGTATGATTATTTATATTATGAATCTGTACATTTGAGTGAGACTCAGGCAATCATGTCTGCTCAAGTTAGATTTCTGATAATAATGCTTATACTTGCTGTTGGTGTTGTTGGTATTTTTCTTACATATTATGGAAGAACCATAGCTATAGAAATTGCTGGGCCAATAAAAAATCTTAATGATAGAGTTGATCAGATAAGAAATGGCGATCTTACAGTAAAAAGTCCAATAGATGCAGATGAAGAAGAAATATATAATCTTTCGTGCGAATTTGAAGGAATGGTTCATCAAATAAATGAGCTTATTGCAGATAATAAGCAGGCTGAAAGAAACAAGCGACATGCAGAGCTGGCCTTGCTACAGGCACAGATAAATCCTCATTTTTTGTATAATACTTTAGATACGATTATTTGGCTTATCGAAAGTGACCAGAAACAAGAATCAATAGATATGGTTAATAGTCTTTCTGACTTTTTTAGATTTTCTTTGAGCAGGGGAAAGGATGCGATTACTCTTAGAGAAGAAAAAAGGCATGTTTTATCATACCTACAGATTCAAAAGACAAGATATGCAGATAGAATGGACTATGAAATAGATATTCCAGAGGAACTGGATGAATATATTATTCCCAAACTTACACTGCAGCCTTTGGTGGAGAATTCCATATATCATGGCATAAAAATGCAAAGAGAAAAAGGCAGTATTATTATTAAAGGAAGAGATTTTGTTGACAGAGTGTCAATAACGGTTTCTGATACTGGAGCTGGAATGACAAAGGAAAGACTTGATGAGTTAAATCAAACTCTGTCTGGAGGACAAAAACTTGGATTTGGACTGAGAACGGTTGACGAGAGAATAAAACTCTTTTTTGGAGATGAGTATGGTATAAAAATATCTAGTCAAGAAGGCAAGGGAACAGATATTACTATTATAATACCTAAACAAATATCTGAAGTAGAAGGATAAAAAATGGAAAAGGCAAAGATGAAAATTTTGGTTGCAATACTGGCTTTTATAATGCTGATTGCAACTATAGGTTTTGCTCATATAAGAAAAGTGCTTGAAAGCGACTCTGAAATTAAAGAGGTTAATGAAGAAAATGAAATAGTGGTAGGATTTTGCCAGCCTGGTGCAGAGTCAGACTGGAGAGTCGCGCATACTGACAGCGTTTTAGCCAAGTTAAATGAAGAAAATGGTTATAAGCTATATTATGTAGATGGAAAGTCTGGACAGGACAATCAGATTAAGGCTATTAGGACTTTTGTTCAGCAAAAGGTTGATTATATTGTATTGTCGCCAATTGTAGAAAGCGGATGGGATTCAGTACTTGAAGAAGCTGCATCTGCAAACATTCCGGTGATAATATGCGATAGAGAAGTAGATGTTGCAGATAAGGGATTATATACGGCATATGTAGGAAGCAATTTTAATCAGGAAGGAAGATATGCAGTTGCCTGGCTGAAAGAGTATTTACAAAAAAATGGAAGAGATAGTGAAGAAATAAATATTGTACATATTCAGGGTACAATAGATTCTTCTGCTCAAAAGGGAAGATCTCTTGCACTTATCGAGGCTGTAGAAGAAAATAATAATTGGAATATGGTTGCACAGGAATGTGGGGATTTTACAAAGCCTAAAGCATATGAAAAAATGAAGCAAATATTGGAAAACGTAAATGACATAGATGTTGTTTATTGTGAAAATGATAATGAAGCTTTTGGCGTTATAGATGCTCTGGACGAAGCAGGTATTAGTTATGGTCAAAATAAAGGTGTTATTATAATTTCCTTTGATGCAACTAGAGGCGCCTTGGAAAAATGCATGCAGGGTAAAATTAATCTGGTTGTTGAATGTAATCCTGTTCAGGGAGATGCTATCAATAAAATAATAAAGAGTATTGAAGCTGGAGAGGATATACCTAAACGTACTTACATTGAAGAAACGTATTTTACACCTGATACTTTATCTGAAGATTTTATTGAAAGCAGACCTTATTGATTAAAGGATGAGCTTTCGCGTTCATACATATTATATGGGAGAAGCGTTGATTTGACAGCTTCTCCTTTTTTGGCGGAAATAAATAATTTAGCCGCTTCACGCCCTAAAGAACGACTAAATCCGATAGTTGTTATTGAAATACTTCCGGATGTTGCAAAGGAATTGTTGTCATTTCCTACTATTGATAATTGCCCTGGAACATCAATTCCCATAGCTTGACAAATATTTATTAATATACTTGCTATTTCATCATTGTAGCAAACTATTCCACTTGCTTTTCCTATAGCGTTTTTTATGAAGGTTTCGAATAATGAATAATCATTATTGCTAATAATTTGGCTGAGCTGATGAGTGCTGTAAAATAAAATGTTTTCTTCATATATAGGAAGCTTTGAGTCTAAAAGAGCTTCAATCATGCCTGAATACTTTTGGCTGCCAGGTATGTCATCACCTTTAAAAATGCCAATAATATTTTTGTGACCACGATTAATAAGGTGACGGGTTAGTTGGTAACCAACCTGATAGTAGTCTCCTCCAACGAATACACTATTATATAATTCCTTATAAGATGCATATAAAAAAATAACTGGAGATCTTCTAAGAATTTTCTGATATAGTGCAATATTAGGATTAGGTAAAGCACTTTTGCATGGCTCAACAATAATTCCTGCATAATTATTAATTAGAATGTTTTCCAGGTACTCTTTTTCTTTTGTAATTAGGTTGCCGGTAATCATTATTTCTATATACAGGTTTTCTCTGAATAATACGGAGTTTATATCATCTATAATAGCTTGATAATGATCAACATCATCTCTTGGAATAAGTAGTGCAACAATGTTGCTTTTACTTTGGTACCCGGTTGAAATAATGGTGTTACCACTTCCCTGTCTTTTTTCAATGATGTTGTCTTCTACTAATATATTAAGAGCAGACCTGACAGTCTGCCTACTATAATTATATTTCTCTGCCAGCTCGTTTTCGGTAGGTAATTTTTCCCCTAATAAATATTTTCCTGATAAAATTTCTTCCTTCAGCTGATTTGACAAAGTAACATATTTTGGAATCATAAGATTTCACCTCACAAATTGAAAAAAATCATATAAATTTGTACTGATTATATCACAAATAAAAACATATTTGTATTATTATTGTGCAAAATACGGGCATACCAATCTAAAAATAATCCACTAAAATAAGTAAATTTATCAACATAATAAACGAAAATAAAGGAAATGTACAAAAATTGGTATTGAATATAGCGTGAAAGTAAAAATTTGTATTATCAGAAAGTTAGAAGCATAATTATTTTTTACAAACTTGTTGTTTTCTTTTTGAACAGAGGTTAACATATGCTTACAAACTAATTCGGACCGAAGTTCCCACTTAAGGGACCGGTAAAAGAGGAAGGAGAACCTTATGAAAAAGAGAATAGTTGCAATGTTACTTACAGGCCTTATGGCTGTATCAATGGTAGCATGTGGTAGCAAGGCAGAGCCTGCAGCAGATGCTTCAACAGATTCAGCTCCAGCAGCACAGGCATCAGGTGATCTTATCACTGTTGGTTTTGCTCAGGTTGGACACGAGTCAGATTGGAGAACAGCTTCTACAAAGTCAGTTCAGGATGCTTTTACAGAAGCAAATGGTTTTGATCTTCAGTTCGTTGATTGTGATAACGATTCAGCAGCTCAGATCGAGGCAGTTCGTCAGTTCATCCAGGATGATGTTGACTACATCATCATCGATCCTATCGTTTCAACAGGATGGGATACAGTTCTTACAGAGGCAGATGATGCTGGTATTCCAGTTATCGTAATCGACCGTACAATTGACGATTCAGACAAGTATACAGCTTGGGTTGGTTCTGAGTTCACAAACGAAGGTCTTGCAGCAGGTGCTTGGTTAAAGGCATACGCTGAGGCTAAGGGAATCAAGGAGATCAACGCTCTTGTAATCGAGGGATCAAACGGATCTTCAGCTCAGATCGGACGTACAAATGGTTTCAAGACAATCGCAGATGCTGAGGGATGGACAATTCTTGACTCTCAGGATGGTGACTTTACACAGGACGGTGGCCAGAAGGTTATGGAGTCTTACTGCAAGTCATACCAGGGTAAGTTCAACGTAGTAGTTTGCCAGAATGATAACGAAGCTTTCGGTGCTATGGATGCTATGAAGGCAGCTGGTGTTTCTTACGGTGTTGATGGTGATGTAATCCTTATCTCATTCGACGCTTGCAAGGCTGGTCTTGAGTTCGTTCAGTCTGGTGACATCAATGCAGATTTCATGTGCTACCCACTTCAGGGTTCATACTGTGCTGACATCGTTGCTAAGCTTGCAGCTGGCGAGACAGTTGATCAGAAGCTCTTCATGGATGAGCCATGGTACGCAGCTGAGGATATCATTACAGAGATTTCTTACACAAACAATGCAGGAAACGATGTAACAGAGCCAATTATTCAGATTACAGATGCAGCTTCACAGGCTAGCTACTAAATCGAAGTTTCTGTTAATGAAACAAAGATAAAATTTACAGGGAAGGTTTAAAAGCCTTCCCTTTTTTAAAGAAAGGAAGCACGTTATGGATGAGAATCTTGTGTTGACAATGAGAGATATATCCAAATCCTTTCCAGGTGTTAAAGCATTAGACCATGCGCAGATTACGCTTCGTAAGGGAGAAATCCACGCACTCATGGGTGAGAACGGTGCTGGTAAATCGACACTTATTAAGGTATTAACTGGAGTATATTCTCTAGACGCAGGCGAGATACATGTTGCAGGGATTGATGGGCCAATTGAGAATCATTCTACTCTTGATGCTCAGGAAAAAGGTATTGTTACCGTTTACCAGGAAGTAAACCTTTGTCCAAATCTTTCTGTAGCAGAAAATTTATTTATTGGTAGAGAACCAAAAACAAAAATAGGAACGATTGATTGGCGCACAATGAATAAGCGCGCTAAAGAAATAATGGATAATCTTGATATCGATGTAGATGTTACAAAGGCTCTCGAGAATTATTCATTAGCTATTCAGCAGATGATTGCTATAGCAAGAGCTGTTGATATGGAATGTAAGGCACTTATCCTTGACGAGCCTACATCGTCACTTGATGACAATGAGGTTGCAAAGCTGTTTAAGCTTATGAGATCGTTGAAGGAAAAGGGCGTTGGAATTATCTTCGTTACACACTTCCTTGAGCAGGTTTATGAAGTATGCGATACCATAACAGTACTCAGAAATGGTGAGTTTGCCGGAGAGTACTCAGTAGAGGAGTTGCCAAGAGTTAAGCTGGTAGCAGCTATGCTTGGAAAAGACTTTGATGATCTTGCATCAATCAAGCCAGAGGGCGGAACAACTGTATCTGACGAGGTTGTTGTAGAAGGCAAGGGTCTTAGTCATAAGGGAACCATTAAACCGTTTGATTTTGAGATAAAGAAGGGTGAGGTTATTGGTCTTACGGGTCTTCTTGGATCAGGTCGAAGCGAAATGGTACGTTGTATCTATGGTGCCGATAGGAACCAGACTGGTACATTAAAGATGAATGGGAAAGAATTGACAATTAAAGAGCCAATCGATGCTATTAAGGCTGGTATGGCTTATCTTCCAGATGATAGAAAAGCAGATGGATGTATTGGTGATTTGTCAGTTCGTGAAAATATTATTTTGGCATTACAGGCTAGAACTGGAATGTTTAAGAGATTACCTATGTCAAAGCAGATTGAAATTGCTGATAAGTATATCGATATGCTTCAGGTTAAGACTGCTAACCGTGAAACACCTATTTCACAGTTGTCAGGTGGTAATCAGCAAAAGGTTATACTTGGACGTTGGCTTGCAACAAATCCAGATTTCTTGATTTTGGATGAGCCAACAAGAGGTATTGATATCGGAACAAAGACAGAGTTCCAAAAGAAAGCGTTAGAGCTTGCTGCACAGGGCATGAGTATTGTATTTATTTCTTCGGAAATTGATGAGATGCTTCGTACCTGCTCTCGTATGTATGTTATGAGAGATGGCGCGCAGGTTGGAGAGATATCTGGCGAAATGACACAGGAAACTGTCATGGGAGCCATCGCAGGAGGTGAAGGAGTATGACAAAAATAAAGAGCATAACAAGTAAAAACTTGTTCCTTCCTATTTTCTGCTTGATTTTAGTTCTGCTTATAAATCTTTTTAAGGATGCAGGATTCTTCGCTATCTCAATTAATAATGGTGTTCTTTATGGACGTATTATTGATATCATTAACCGTGGTAGTGAAATAGCAATCCTTGCAGTAGGACAGACACTTGTAGTTGCTGTATCAGCAGGTACAGATATTTCAGTTGGTTCAGTTATGTCACTTGCAGCATGTGGATGTTGTACACTTCTTGCAGGTTATGGCGTTAACTCAACATCAGAGCTTGTACTCCCAATGGCAGTAGGTATGCTTGGAGGTGTTCTTCTCGGTGGACTTTGTGGCGCATTCAATGGAGCACTTGTTTCAAAGCTTAAGATACAGCCTATGGTTGCAACACTTATCTTGTTTACTGCAGCTAGAGCTATTGGTCTTCTTTTCTGTAACAATCAGATTACATATATAAGATATGAGCCATACAAGTATCTTGGAAACTTCATCCCAGGATGTCCTATTCCAACACCTATATTTGTAGCTGCTATAGTAATTTTAATTGTTACATTATTACTTAAAAAGACAGCCCTTGGACTGTATATACAGTCTGTAGGTATTAATAGTAGAGCTGCTAGAATTTCTGGTATTAATTCTGAAAGAATTTGCTTCTTATGCTATACAATCTGCGGTCTTTGCGCAGGAGTTGCTGGTATAGTTGCATCTTCAAGAATTTATTCGGCTGATTCGAACAACATCGGACTTAACTTCGAGCTTGATGCAATCCTTGCAGTTGCTCTTGGTGGTAACAGCCTTGGTGGTGGTAAGTTTAATCTTGCTGGTTCAATCATTGGTGCATACACTATTGAAGCTATTACAATAACACTTCTTGCTATGGGTGTTTCTACAGACCAGGCACCAGTTATTAAGGCTATCATAGTTGTGATTATAGTTGTAATTCAGGCACCTACATTTAAGAAGTGGCTTGCTAGTCAGTCAGCAAAGAGAACAGCAAAGGAGGCAGCATAATGAAGAAAAAGAAAACTCTTGATCCTAATACAATGCTGATTCTTATCACAATTGCATTATTTATAGTTATGTACGCAGTTGGCTGTATTATCTATCAGGATAAAGGATTTAGTAATTTCCAGACATTCTTGAATGTACTTATAAACAATGCAGGTCTTATCTGTGTAACATGCGGTATGACATGTGTAATGCTTACTGGTGGTATAGATATTTCTGTTGGTTCTGTAATTGCAATGGACTGTATGCTTTTAGTATATGGTATGACAGAATGGCATATTTCTGCACCTGTCATGATAATCCTGGTGTTAGTTATTGGTCTTGTATTTGGTACTGTTCAGGGATTCTTAGTAGGATATCTTGATATCCAGCCATTTATTGTAACGATGGCAGGAATGTTCTTTGCAAGAGGTATGACAGCCGTTATCTGTTCTGGACAGATTTCTATTACAGAAGCAGATAACCCTACATTCTATAGATGGGCTAATACAAAAATTAACATGCCAGCATTTCTTGGCACGGTTAATAAGCATGGTAGACTGATTGTTCCATTTATCAGACCTACAGTTATAATTGCTCTTCTTGTAGTAGTTATTATCTTCTTGCTATTGAAGTATACAAAGTTTGGACGTTCACTTTACGCTGTTGGTGGTTCTGAGCAGTCAGCAAAGATGATGGGTCTTAATGTAAACGCTACAAAGCTTAAGGCATATATTCTTTCATCATTCCTTTGTTCAATTGGCGGTATTTGCTATTGCTTGAATACAATGTCTGGTTCAGTTCAGCAGGCAAAGGGACTTGAAATGGATGCCATTTCATCAGCCGTAATCGGTGGAACACTTCTTACAGGTGGTGTAGGTAACGTAATAGGTTCACTCTTTGGTGTTCTTATCAACGGTACAATTACAGTACTTGTAAACACAAACGGAAAGCTTCTTTCAAGCTGGTCAAATATTGCAGTTGCAGCATTGCTTTGCTTCTTCATTATTCTCCAGTCAGTGCTTGCACTTATTAAGGAGCGTAAGAAATAGTAATTTTCAAGTTTGTTTTTCATAGTTTCTGGCGTGTGCCAGAGTCCTTTCGCAACAAGCACCTCCATTTGGAGGTGCTTGTTGTTTTGCGTGAAAACATACACAAATATGTCAGCCATAGAATCTAGTATTGGTATTTTTTGTGTGATATAATATCTAGCAGCACAATATATTGTAGATAGGGAGTTTTTATGCTTAGATCACTAAATTCGGGAAGATCCGGTTTGAATACATACCAAAAAGGTATGGATGTTCTTGGTAATAATATTTCAAATGTAAATACTGTTGCTTATAAGTCTAAGGCAACAAATTTTCAAGATGTTTTGTATCAGAATATGAAGCCTGGTACGATGGCTACAGCTCAGAATGCATCCACAAACGATAAACAGATTGGTCTTGGGGTTAAAGTGGCTAGTATATCATCATCTGTATTGAAAAGCGGAATGGCAAGAGTTACAGGAGATGATCTTGACTTTAGATTAGCAAATGCTGATAGTAATTTTTTCGTTGTTCATGATGCTAATACAGAATATTATACCAAGGATGGTACATTTGAAATTGATGCAGATGGAAACCTTGTTACTAGAAATGGTGGACTGTTTGTTTACGGATGGACTTCAACAGACGGTTCTACGGTAAATACGAAGGGTGCTATTGGTAAACTGAATCTTTTGGCTACAACAGAAGAGAATAAGTATTATTCAGAGCCTACAACATATCTTCAGATAAGAGGTATGCTTGATTATAGGGATAATAAGCTTTATACAACCGAAGGTGCAAATATAAGCATTACTGCTTATGCGGCAAATGGTGATACCTATAAGCTTAATTTTGCATTTACAGATAATGATAATGATGATGTGACTGGTGCAATATTAAAACTACAGTCTGTAACAGATTCTGCTGGAGTAACAACGGCAGTGGGAGATAATCCTATTAATGTTGTGTTTGGTAATACAGGTAAGGTAGAATCCGTCAATGGAAATGCAGGTGCTACAGCTAACGTTCAAATGCCTGCGGTAATGGGTGGATCAAGCATTACCGTAGATTTATCAGGCTTATCTGCAAGTACGAGCCTGACATCTGATGCGAGCATTGCTGGAAAGATGCCTAATTGGGTAAGTGTAGATGCGGCCTCAGAAGCTGAGGGTATTATGGCAAGCAAATATACAAAGGATGGTGTGGATCATGCTTCATCAACGCTTGATTTTTCAAACTATGACCCTTCAAAAAAGGATGAGCTGATTAACAAAGGTTTTTATTTTACTTGTTGTACATGTTCTAGGCATTATAGTGTTCAGTTTGTAAATGGAGATGTTGGAACTAATCCAGAGACCAGTGGTAGACACTTTATTTATAAAGTGAGCTTAGATAATATAAATACAGGAGACGAGCTGGTTAATGCGATTGTTAATGCTACAAATGGCAGGCCAAGAGATCATTATACTCAGATGGATGCAGACGGAAGCAAACTTGTGATATATGATAATAGACCTGATAGTTCGGCTTATCCGAGAAAAACAATGGGGTATGGCTTGTTTGGACGAGGAGTAGCAACGCAGGAGAATATAGATTATAGAACTAGTATGAATTCACTTTTGGGAGACGCAAATGGTAACCAGATGGGTCTTGCAAGAGGAACAAGAAGCGGATGGGTTTCTGATCAGGAAGGAAAGCTTTATGCGACCTATACTAATGGGGGTAAAAGACTGATTGGACAAATCGCGACGGCTCATTTTGATAATGCTACAGGTCTGATGGATTCGGGAACAAATCTTTATTCTATGACACAAAATTCAGGCAATCCGCGTTTTGAGTCAATATATGATGCGGGCGGAACTATAAATGGTGGACAACTTGAAATGAGTAATGTAGATTTATCTACAGAAATGACAAATATGATTATAATGCAAAGGGCCTTTCAAGCTTCAAGCAGAGTAATAACAACATCAGATTCTATCTTAGAGACGGTTAAGAATTTGAAGAGCTAATAAATAAAAATATATTTACAATTATTAGGTGCTGTTGGTATTATGCCAACAGCACAATATTTTGTAGGCCTTGTGGCGTACGTATCTAATAAATAAAGAGGTTTTAAATGGCAAAGAGACAGTTTTGGACATTGAGATATACATTAATTAATGTATTTTACTTTATGTCGTTTTGTACAATTCACCAATTCGCAGCAGTATATTTATTACAAAAAGATTTTACTAATACTCAAATTGGACTTGCATTAGCATTAGCGAATATTTTGTCAGCAGTATGTCAGCCAATAGTTGCTTCACTTGTTGATAAGCCTGGAAAATTCACAAATAGAAATGTGATAATCGGATGTAGCAGCATAATAATACTAGGAGCTATAGTATTATTGTTGGTTAATGATGTGAAAGCAATTGTTTTTATAGTTTTTGCAATGATTTACATGATACAGTTTGTTTATCAACCTATATTAACAGCAATAGCATTTGAACATCAGCGTGCAGGATGTGAATTAAACTATGGCGTTGCTAGAGGACTTGGATCTGTGGGTTTTGCTGTTTTTTCAGCCTTTGCTGGAACTATAGTAGAGAATATAGGTGTTAACTTCTTGATGGCGGCAACTATTGTTCTCATGTTGGCATTATGTTTTATGACATATTTCTTTAGACTTCCAAATAAGGAAACTGAAGAGAAAGAATTGTCAGTGAACAATGAAAAGAATAATATATTTGATTTTGTGAAAAAGTATCCAGAGTATGTTTTATTCCTTTTGGCTGTTGTATGTTTCTTTTTTGGACATAATATGCTAAACGACTATTTGATTCAGATAATACAGAACGTAGGTGGAGCAGAGTCTCAGCTTGGAATTGCTACATTTATTGCTGCTGTACTTGAATTTCCAAGTATGGCAATTATGCCAAAACTTGTTAAAAAAATATCAGCAAGGAAGCTTTTGGTTATGTCGGGTGTATTCTTTTTGGTGAAAATATTAGTCGTATTGGTAGCTACAAATATGACAATACTTTATTTTAGTCAGATGATACAATTGCTGGCATATGCTGTGTTTATTCCAGCATCTGCTTTTTATGTAGAGGAGATAATGTCTGAGCAGGATAAAGTAAAAGGCCAGGCATTTATAACGAGTGCCATTACACTTAGTGGAGTTTTTTCAGGAGTGATATGCGGAAGAGTGCTTGATTTGTTTGGTGTTCATACTATGCTTTTAATAGGTGCAGTAGTAACAGCAGCAGGTATTTTAATAGCAATTAAAGCTGTTTTAAGTAAAAAGAATGTTAAATTCTTATAATATATTGAGTCTGAAAGAGGAGTTTCATTTTGGATTTTAAATTACATAGTCCGTACCAACCTACAGGTGACCAACCACAGGCGATAGAAGAATTAGTCAATGGTTTTAAAGCTGGTAATCAAATGCAGACATTGCTTGGTGTGACAGGTTCTGGAAAGACCTTTACCATGGCTAATGTGATTGAAAAATTAAATAAGCCTACACTTATAATTGCACATAATAAAACACTGGCAGGACAACTTTATTCTGAGTTCAAGGAATTCTTCCCTGAGAACGCAGTGGAGTATTTTGTCAGTTACTACGACTATTACCAGCCTGAAGCATATGTTCCTAGTACAGACACATATATAGCAAAAGATTCGTCGGTAAATGATGAGATTGATAAGTTGAGACTATCAGCAACAGCTTCTTTATCTGAAAGAAAAGATGTTATTATAGTTTCATCGGTATCATGCATATATGGTATAGGTGAACCAGATGATTTTCAGAATATGATGGTTAGCTTAAGACCAGGTGATATAAAGGATAGAGATGATGTTATTAAGGAACTCATTGACAATCAATATATTCGTAATGACATGGATTTTGAGAGAGGTACTTTCAGAGTTAGAGGAGATACGCTAGAAGTAATTCCGGCTATAACATCGGATTATGGTATTCGAATAGAATTTTTTGGTGATGAGATAGATAGAATTTGTGAAACAGATATTATAACTGGTGAAATAAGACGTCAGCTGGATCATGTGGCTATTTTTCCGGCTTCACATTATGTAATTCCTCAAGAAAAGATCAAAGAAGCATGTAGCTCAATTGAGGCAGAACTTGAAGAAAGAGTGAAGTATTTCAAGTCTGAAGACAAATTAATAGAGGCTCAGCGAATTGCAGAAAGAACAAATTTTGATATTGAGATGTTAAGAGAAACAGGATTTTGTTCCGGGATTGAAAACTATTCTTTGCATCTTACCTCGCAGAAGCCTGGAGAACCACCAAAATGTCTTATAGATTATTTTCCTGATGAGTTTTTGATCATTATAGATGAGTCACATATAACATTGCCACAAGTGCGAGGAATGTATGCGGGGGATCATGCAAGAAAAACCACACTTGTGGATTTTGGCTTTAGACTACCATCAGCCTTGGATAATAGACCATTGAATTTTGCAGAGTTTGAGACAAAGATAGACCAAATTATGTTTGTGTCTGCAACGCCTGCTGAGTATGAAGAAGAGCATGAGATGCTGCGTGCTGAACAGGTTATTAGACCAACAGGTTTGCTTGACCCGATGGTAGAGGTACGCCCGATTGAAGGACAAATTGATGATCTTATTGGAGAAATAAATAAGGAAACAAAAAATCATCATAAAGTATTGATTACAACACTGACTAAAAGAATGGCAGAAGATCTTACATCATATATGCAAGAATTGGGTATTAGGGTAAGATACATGCATTCTGATATAGATGCGCTCGAACGTGCTGAGATAATTAGAGATCTTAGACTCGATGTGTTTGATGTGCTTGTAGGAATAAACCTTTTACGAGAAGGCTTGGATATACCAGAAATAACATTAGTTGCAATTCTGGATGCTGATAAAGAGGGCTTTCTTAGATCTGAACGTTCTTTGATACAGACCATAGGTCGTGCTGCAAGAAATAGTGAAGGTCATGTAATAATGTATGCTGACAATATGACGGAGTCAATGGAAAAAGCTATTTCAGAAACTATGAGACGTCGTGCAATACAGGAAAAATACAATAAAGAGCATAATATTACGCCTAAAACTATAGAAAAGTCAGTTAGAGATCTTATTTCTATTAGTAAGGACTTGGCTAAATCTGAAATGAGATTTAAGAGAAGTGCTGAAGAGTTTACCGAAGATGAGCTTAAAAAGCATATCGATGAGGTAAAGGATAAGATGAATAAGGCGGCACAGGCACTTCAATTTGAAGCTGCAGCAGAGTATCGAGATAGACTTATTGAGCTAAAGCAGATGCTAAAAGAAATTTGATGAATTATAGGGATAAGCTATGAAAGTAGATAATAAAGGAAAATTCATAAAAATCAGGGGTGCAAATGAAAATAATTTAAAAAATGTAGATTTAGAGATTCCTAGAGATCAGCTGGTAGTTTTTACTGGATTGTCAGGTTCTGGAAAATCATCACTTGCATTTGATACCATATTTGCTGAAGGACAGAGGCGTTATATGGAGTCCTTGTCCAGTTATGCTAGACAGTTTTTGGGACAGATGGAGAACCCTAATGTCGAGCACATTGAGGGAATGCCACCAGCAATTTCTATTGATCAAAAGTCAACTAATCACAATCCAAGATCAACAGTAGGTACAGTTACCGAAATATATGATTATTTGCGATTATTATACGCAAGATGTGGTGAGCCTCACTGCCCTAATTGTAAAAAACCAATATCTAAGCAAACAGTAGATCAAATGGTAGATGCAATACTTACGCTTGAAGAGAGAACCAAGATACAGCTATTGGCACCAGTGGTGCGTGGACGTAAGGGAACACATGAAAAGTTATTTGAAAAGGCAAAAAAAAGCGGATATGTAAGAGTAAATGTTGATGGTGAGGTATACGATCTTTCAGAGGAAATAGTTCTTGATAAGAATAAAAAACACAATATAGAGATTGTTGTAGATAGATTGGTAGTAAAACCAGACATAGAAAAGAGACTGACAGATTCAGTTGAAGCAACATTGAAATTATCTTCAGGATTACTGCTTGTTGACGTTATAGATGGTGAACCAATAAGATTTTCGGAAGGTTTTTCATGCCCTGATTGTGGAATAAGTATTGATGAGGTGGAACCAAGAAGTTTTTCATTTAACAACCCATTTGGAGCATGTCCAGAGTGTTTTGGACTAGGATATAAGATGGAATTTGATGAAAAATTAATGATACCTGATCAGAGTCTTTCATTTAATCAAGGGTGTATACAGGTTATGGGATGGCAGTCATCTAATAAAACAGGTAGCTTTTCTCATAGTTTATTAGAAGCTCTTGCAAAAGAATATGATTTTTCATTAGATACACCTTATGAGAATCTGCCAGAAGAAATTAGAAATAAGTTCTTGTATGGATTTGATAAGATGGTAGATGTGCATTATGAGGGACAAAGGGGTAAAGGTGTTTATCCTACACTTTTTGAAGGACTCATAGCTAATGTAAATAGAAGATACAGAGAAACAAAATCAGAATTGGGCAAAAAAGAATATGAAGAATACATGTTTTATAGTGACTGCCCTCTGTGTAAAGGCCAAAGACTTAAAAAGGAATCGCTTGCTGTTACTATAAATGGCATAAATATATTTGAAATGACACAGTTTCCTGTCCATCAATTAGCTGAGATATTTGACAATCTTGAGCTGACACAGCAACAACACAAGATTGGAGATTCGATTATTAAAGAAATTAAGGGACGCGTGAGTTTTTTGGTAGATGTTGGACTAGATTATCTTACTTTATCTAGAGCAACTGCAACTTTGTCTGGCGGTGAAGCACAAAGAATAAGACTTGCAACTCAGATAGGCTCAGGTCTTGTTGGCGTTGCATACATCTTGGATGAGCCAAGTATAGGTTTGCATCAGAAGGATAATGATAAATTATTAGCTTCGCTAAAAGGCTTAAGAGATTTAGGTAATACTCTTGTAGTAGTAGAGCATGATGAAGACACAATGCTTGCAGCTGATTATCTGGTTGATATAGGTCCTGGCGCGGGAAGAGATGGTGGAGAAGTAGTCGTAGCTGGAACTCCAAAAGATGTAATGGAAAATCCAAATTCGATTACAGGTCAGTATTTATCTGGAAAATTAAAGATTGAGGTCCCTTTGGAACGCAGAAAGCCAACTGGATATATTACAATTAAGGGAGCTCGAGAAAATAATCTAAAAAATATAGATGTTGATATTCCACTTGGAGTTATGACATGTGTTACAGGTGTTTCTGGAAGTGGCAAGAGCTCTTTAACAAATGAAATACTTTATAAAACCTTGGCTAGAAAGCTTAATAGAGCAAGAACAGTTTCAGGAGACCATGATAAGATAATAGGAGTAGAGAAGCTGGATAAGATTATTGATATTGATCAATCTCCTATTGGACGTACACCAAGATCAAATCCTGCTACATATACAGGAGTGTTTGATCAAATTAGAGATATTTTTGCAGGGACACAAGAAGCTAAAGCACGCGGATATCAAAAGGGTAGATTCAGTTTCAATGTTAAAGGTGGTCGTTGTGAAGCCTGCTCAGGCGACGGTATTATAAAGATAGAAATGCATTTTCTTCCAGATGTTTATGTTCCGTGTGAGGTATGCGGAGGAAAGCGATATAATCGTGAAACACTTGAGGTTAAGTATAAAGGCAAGTCAATATACGATGTTCTGGATATGACAGTTGAAGAGGCTGTAGATTTCTTTCAAAACGTACCATCAATTGAAAACAAGATTCAGTGTCTATATGATGTAGGCCTTGGATACATAAAACTTGGTCAGCCATCTACGACACTATCTGGTGGCGAAGCTCAAAGAATAAAGCTTGCAACTGAACTATCAAGAAGAGCAACTGGTAATACAATATATGTTCTTGATGAGCCTACAACAGGTCTTCATTTTGAAGATGTGAAGAAACTGATAGAAATTTTAAGAAAACTGTCAGATAGCGGGAACACGGTAGTCGTTATAGAGCATAATCTTGATGTAATAAAATGTGCTGACTACATAATTGACATGGGACCTGATGGTGGTGAAAGAGGCGGTACTGTTATTGCGCAGGGTACACCTGAAGAAGTTGTCAAAAATAAAAAAAGTTATACAGGTCAGTATTTAAAACGTTATTTATAAGAGACATAGAAAGTCCCCTATTATAATATATGCCGTAATTATTGGCATATATTAAATAGGGGATTTATGTTTGTGACTTTATTAAATTAAGGGTTTAATGAATAGTATTATTTAACATAGCTGATAAAGACATTACCAACTGATTCAAAGAGCTCTGTTGCAGCGGTCATTCCAATCCTTTGTCTGCTATCTGTAATAGGGTCATAAATGACGATTGTACTTGGCTCATAACCAACTATTAAAACAGCGGTGTCTAGACCATTCTTTGCATATACTGGTGTGTCATTGCTGACATAATATAGTACTTCACTAAGAGAACAACCTGTTAAATCAAGTGCAGTTACATTTAATGTTTTTTCGAGTATAGATATAGGCGTAGAACCATGTTCCAAAAGAGCATGAACCTGAACATTTTCACCTTCTCGTACAAGCATCGCTGAAAGAGCTTTGGCTTGTCCAGGTGCATCAAGATCTCCTGTGCCAACAGATAAGCCTGAAAGAGCGTTTCTGTAGGCTTTTTTGCCTCGGTTCCAGATATACTTTTGGCTATTATTGATAACTATACCCATTTGTTCATCGGCTACTGAGATTGCAGATGTAAGATTATCGGTTGACATTATTACATTGCTTCCTATATAAACAAAATAGCGATTTTCGTTATTTTCTTCTTTTATAGAGATTTCTTTACTCATATCAGAAACAAGTATTTTTCCGTTTTCACGTTTTACTTTTCCTAGAACTGTGTCTTCATCCAGAGGTGCCATTGAAAGAGCTATAACGGACCCTTTAATGTCATCTGTAATAGTATTTAAACTGACAGCTTTATTTTGTTCGCCGGAACTATTCATAATTGTATCTAGGGGTGCTTCAAATAAAGTGTTATTTTCTATAGTAACTCTATTGAGATACAAGGTGTAGCCAACAAGGTTGACATCAGTAACATAAAAACCTTTTTTAGAATATTCCATAAGGGTTTCATTATTACTAGATACATTTGTTATAACAAGCTTGTGCATGGCATATCTGGTGGTTCCTGCACCATCGTTAATAATATTTTCATCTTTTATTATGCCATAAACAAGGTCATCCTCCATAAATGTGACAGGCTTGATTTTTGTGCCACTCTTACATTTGATAGAAGTCTTTTTACCAGTTTCAAGATCGATGATATTTATTTTGTCACTAACCTCTAGCTCATCAATGTAAGCGAGGTATCTGCCTGAAGCAGAAGCAACATACTGGCTGTCTTTTATATTAGTCATAAGCTCTTCTGTTGTTAGCTTTTTTAAGTCCATTTTTAATAGAGTGCCGCTGACTAATATATAGAACTCATTGTTAGAGGTTTCGTACATCAAATCACTAAAATTCGCATTTAATATTTGGTATGAGTTTGGTGATGATATAAATACTTGCTCTACTGAAGTATCTGTCAGACTATCATAATGATACAAATCAATACCACATTGTCCTTCATGAATTCCATTGTTCATGTAACCATATACAACATAATCCATAGTGCCAGATTCATCAATGTTTAAAATTGTGATTGAATGCTGATCATAAAGATTTCTCTTGTCATTATAGTTACCATTAACAAAGCTAAATACACAGTTGAGCTGACGTTTTGTCTGGTTATATAAAAATAATTCTCCTGACTGAACAAAACCAACAACGGTACCGGTTTCGTTTGATAAATATTGATTATCTTCGTTAGTTATACCAAGCATGAGATTGTTATCTATAAATTTTGCATTTCTTTGATCAAGAAGTAATTCCATGGTTCTATCGTAATCAAGAAGATAGATGCGTTCAGATGTGTAGCGAACCCTAAAATATTCTTTGACCTGATAGTATTCAGTGTCTTTGCCAGAACCTGAAGACATTAGAAAATATAGAGTTAGGGCTGTATGCGTATCTGTAATATCATTAAATGCAACTGTAGGTGTGCCTACAACTTGGCCATCGAAGCTACCATAGTTTATTTGAGATAGACTGGAATTGATAGTTACATGTCTGAGTGTCCTGGTGTCATTTGCAGGTAAAGGCTCTATTAGATTTGATATGCTGCTAACATTATCAGATAGAGCTGTATTATGAAAGTCCATAGCAAAAGAAAGACAATTATATTCATTATAGTTGTCTGTATATAGAATTCTTGTATAGTAGTATAGTTTTTCATCGTTTTCTGAAGTAATTGTAATAATAAGAAGGTATTCTTCTCCTTTATCAATAAGGTTTTCGATTTTTAGATTTACTGAAAGTGCGTTACTTTCAGTAGTATAGTCAAGTGTGTTACTTGCAATTTTTCTCTGTGTATCTAAAGATCTGACTTCATATGAAATATTTGAAACATTAAAATCTTTATAATCTGTTATCGATAGGCTGATGCTTCTTGTTGAATCCAATGGGACAAGCGCATCCCTCATATAACAAGGGTTCATCTGGGTCTTATAGCCATAAAGGGTTGTGCTGTAGTTGCTTTTTAAATTGACGTTGATAATCGGAAGTGTTGATGAGTTATCAACTGAAAAAGTGTTGTCTTTTTCAATGTTTGTAGTTATTTCAAAAATAATTACAAACACTATAAAAACAGCTAGTAAGAGTAAGCCTCTATATAAGTTTTTCTTTGTAGCTTTAGGTTGTCTGAAACTAAGATTTTGCATTTTATGCCTTTCTTGATATAAAAAAACACTAGTGGTATTATAGTCTTTAGCTCTTTATGTAAGAGTGAAATTGCAATCAATCACTCACAATATATAATAAGAAAAAATGAGTGGAAATACAAACAAAACAATGGGAGAAAAATGAAGAAGTTTTTCGGAAAAATCAAGTCATTAATTATTTTTATAAAAGAAAAAATAAAAGGATTGTTTTCTAAAATACCAACCCCGGTGTTTTGGACTAAAATTAAGAATTCAAAGACGCTAAATAAGTATGCTGAATTTGGAAATAAGCATGTGGTTATTTCTCAAATAATATTATCTATGCTTATGATTTTTGTGATGGAGTGGTTGTCAAGACACTCATTTATAAGTGCTGTTGAGTTTGTGACCCATCACTTGGGAGCATATTTATACAATTGCTATTTAGTATTTACTGTATATTCTTTGGTGTTTTTGGTAAAAAAGAGGACAACACTAAGAATGACTATATCTGCAGTTTGGGTTATGCTTGGCATAACAAATTGCATTATATTGCTGAATAGAGTTACTCCTTTTGGTTATACAGACCTTTATATGATAGGTGATTTGCTTACAATGCAAAACACAAACTATTTTAGTGCACAACAGGCTGCATTAGCAACAGCTGCTATTGTAGTTTATGCTATATATCTTGTTCGTTTGTTTATGAAGGATAAGGGACAGGTATCAAAGCATAAATTTGGAGTGAGACTGGCGTTTGTATTAGCATTATTTATTTCAATAGTGCCAGTAACACACGCTCTTAGATCTGCAGGAATATTAACATCATATTTTGGAAATTTGGCTCAGGGCTATAAGGACTATGGATATTTATATGGATTTTCTACATCGACGTTTGATAGAGGTATGAGTAAGCCATATGGATATAGTGATTCTGAAATAAAGAAAATTGTTGCAGAGACAGAAAAGCCTATTGATGATGAAGTAAGTAAGCCTAATATAATTGTTGTTCTTTTAGAGTCAATGTATGATGTTTCGGAGTGTGATTTTATAGAAACTAGTGAAGATCCACTGCCATATTTACATTACCTGGAGGAAAATTATTCAGCAGGACATCTAACTGTTCCGGTCGTCGGTGCGGGTACATGTAATTCGGAATTTGAGGTTTTGACAGGAATGTCATGCCAGTTTTTTGGACCTGGAGAGTACCCTCAAAAAACTATTTTAAAAGAAACTGATTGCGAAAGCTTTGCATCTGTACTTTCAAAGCAGGGTTATGGTACACATGTTGTACATAACAATGGAGGCAATTTTTATTCAAGAGCAAATGCGTTTTCGATGATGGGATTTGATACATTCCAAAGCAAGGAGATGCTTGATATAACAGACTATACGCCACTAGGAAGCTGGCCTACTGATGATATTTTGATAGATTCAACAGTAGAAGCTATGGATAGGACGGAGAGTCCGGATTTCGTTTATACTATTACTGTTGAAGCACATGGTGATTATCCATCGCATTCAATAATAGAAAATCCTCCTATCAAGGTTAAATGTAATGGTAAAACAGAGGGACAAAATTATCAGTGGGAGTATTATATCAACATGATATATAACGTTGATGATTTTGTTAGACTTTATGTAGAAGCACTTGATGCCAGAGATGAGGATACGCTTCTAATTATGTTTGGTGATCATTTGCCTACTATGGGATTGGTAGAAAATGAAATTGCAACAGGCGATTTGTTCCAAACAAAGTATTTTACATGGAACAATTTTGGAATGGAGAAAAAGGATGCAGATTTGACATCATATCAGCTTGTTGCAGAATATGCAGATAGACTTGGTATACATGGTGGTACTATAGGCAACTATCATCAGACAAAAATGGAAGAGGGCGTTAAGGCTGGAAGCAGAGGCTACATGGGAGACCTGGAAATGCTACAGTATGATCTCCTTTATGGTAAAAGGTATGCTTATAATGGCGGCGATGATTATCCTGCCTCAGATCTTGAAATGGGAGTGTCTGACGTTGTTATAGATAGAGCATATTTCTTTGATGGAAAACTTCATGTATATGGTAAGAATTTTACAAAATGGTCAAAGGTATTTGTAAATGGTCAGAAGGTTACAACAAGCTATGAAAGCGGTCAATGCTTGACTATTGATAAAGGCAGTGTAGCAAATAACGATGTAATTACAGTGTGCCAGATGGGCTCAAATAACACTGTGTTTAGGGAGTCGAATGAATATACTGTTGTAGATCCTAATGCAAATCAGGATGAAGAAGTTGTAGAAGAATAATCTATTAAACAGTAATTTATAATGAAATAATAAAAGCCTCGGTATGATATACGTCTATAAAAGATATAAATGTATATCATACCGAGGCTTTTTATTTGTGTTTAGTAATACATGCTTTTAATAAGAGTATTATTTGTTATCAACAATACCCATTGCTTTTTGCTTTTCTTTGTACTCTATAACAAGCTTTTCGATTCTTTCATATGGGTCTAAAAGCTCCGCAATAGAGCAATCATGATTAAGGGTATCAATAATGTATGCAATATATTTACTCATATCACAATTGATATAGTAAGGCTTGCTAAGCAACTCTTCTGTTTGATAAGTAAGATTTGTAGTAACAACATTTGTGATAATGCCGTCAGCAACTGCTTTGTCAAACGAAGCAAGTCCATTAGTAAATAGTCCAAATGTGGCTACAACAAAGATTCGGTTAGCTTTACGCTTTTTGAGCTCAGTAGCTACATCAATCATAGATTCGCCTGATGAAATCATATCATCTACAATAATAACATCTTTACCTTCAACATTAGTTCCTAAGAACTCGTGGGCAACTATTGGATTACGTCCATCAACTATACGACTATAATCGCGTCTCTTGTAGAACATACCCATATCAACACCAAGAACAGAAGCCATATATACTGCTCTGTTTGTTCCGCCTTCATCAGGAGAAATAATCATTAAGTGGTCATTATCAATAATAATATCATCATGTCTTTTCAAAATGTTTTTGATGAACTGATAATGAGGCTGAACTGTTTCAAAACCGTGGAGCGGAATTGCATTTTGTACTCTAGGGTCGTGAGCGTCAAATGTAATAATATTATCTACACCCATAGATACTAGTTCCTGAAGTGCAAGAGCGCAGTCCAACGATTCTCTTGAAGAACGTCTATGCTGGCGGCCTTCGTATAAGAAAGGAATAATAACTGTAATACGATTAGCCTTACCCATAACAGCTGCAATAATTCTCTTTAAATCAGCGTAGTGATCATCTGGAGACATATGGTTCATGTGACCGCTAACTTTATAGGTCAGATTATAGTTTGTTACATCAACAAGAAGGTAAAGGTCAAGGCCTCTAACTGATTGCTTGATAATACCCTTTGCTTCTCCTGAACCGAATCTAGGACAAGCTGCTTCGACTATGTATGAGTCGCTTTTATAGCCGGCAAGTGTAATGCCTCCAACGTCATCAAGCTCGCGCTCGCTACGCCACTTAACTAGGTAGTAGTTTACTTTTTCACCAATTTCTTTACAGCTCTCAAGCGGAATGAGGCCTAACTCTGAAACAGGTGACTTGGTTTCAAGCAGTATTTCTTGATTTGGCATGGTGTACTCCTTAATGTGTTATTTATTTATTTTTAACTTCGAAAGTCGTATATCGCTACCGCATAGTCTTATTATGTTATAGCTACTAAGTACTCTTGAAGTTACGCGCTCACTATATCTGTCTGCTAAATCCCTTAAAGACAGATTTGTTGATATAATAGTAGATTTATTTGTACGAAGACGATCATTTAAACACATAAATAATCTAGAAGAAACAAACGAATTAGCAGTTTCAACTCCTAAATCATCTATTATTAATAATTCGCAATTAAAAATAGCATCATATGCATTTTTGACTTGATCATCATGTTCAAAGGTTTGCTTTTCGAATATCTCGAATAAGGAAAATGAAGTGAAGTATAATACTGAAGTTCCTTTATCAAGAAGAGCTCTAGCAATACAGTTAGAAAGAAATGTTTTGCCACAGCCAGTTGGTCCCATCAATAGTAGATTACCACCCTCTGTTGAAAAATGCTGCACAAAATTGGTGCAATAGTCGTATGCATTTTTGGCAGCCATAAGCGGTGTGATACCTGTTGTTGGATCAACGATATTGCCATCGTAATAGTCGAACGAAAAATTATCAAAGGTTTCTTCAGACATAGTTTGGCTAAGATTTGACTCTTTGTATACAAGATCAATGGCGTGCTGAACAAAACAGTGACATTTTTTGCCATTAATAAAACCTGTATCCTTACAATCCTTGCAAGAATAATCTGGAGTAAGATAGTCCTCTGGAAAACCTGCAGAAACAATTAGGTTTGTTCTTTCTATTTTTATCTGATCAAGTCTTTTCTTGGCAATGTCTATAGCATTAGCATCTCCATTAAGCATCTGTCTAAGCGAGTTAGTAGAAACAGAGGCCATTTCGTCGTCTAATTGAGAGAGCTTTGGAACAGCCGAATAGAGCGCTTTAGAGCGCTCATTTATAATTTGATTATTTAATAATTGTTTTTCATCGTACATACGCATAATGGCGTCGTACTGAGTATTTGTTAGTGACATAAAAATTATTTATTACTTATTAATTGCTTTTCAAGAGCTTCATAATCTACATCGCGTTGCGCAAATGAATTAAAACTATTTTTTGTTGTTTTTTTTACATTTCCAAGCCTGCTAGTAGAAGCTGCTAAAAACTTAGTGTCGTGTTCTCGTATTTCATCAAGCGATGAAATATTATTATCGTGCCATGATGTTAGTATAGAATCAGCATATTTGAAGTTGGGTTTTGATGTTTGCATAACTGTTCTACTACACGCTTCAACAATTATTTCTGTTGAAAACCCATATTTTTTTGACCATTTGTCAACGAACTCAACCTCATTAGGTACAAGATTTCTGCCAGAAATACCAAAGGCTTTTATCACGGCTAAGTGACAATCAGAATACCTGCGTGTATTTGAAATAGCATCATCGACAGTGCAAATGCCTTCTTTAGTCCATGCAATTGCTACACTATTCATATAATGAATACTTTTGTGGCCATTTTCAATACAATGCTCAATCAGAAACGAAATAAGATCAGTTTTCATACCAAGATCCTGGTTCCACGATAAAATATAGTCTGTTTCTGTGTGTGTTAATGGATGGCAAAGGTACGTTTGTGCTAAAAAGAGTAATTCTCTTATAGCTGGATCATTTGTAAATTCGTCTCTTTGAGCAGCGGAATAACTTGGTGTACTCTGTGCGTGTGGTATAACACTAGACATAATATGTGTAGGTACAACACTAGATAAATTTTGTGCATGTGGCATAGCGCCTGGCACATTTTCTCTTGTAACAGGGGTGGATAGTGCATCATGCCCCTGAGGATCTAGAATTGAAATACCAATAATCTCTTTTTGATCATCATATTCGAGGCGAACTAAATCTTTCTTCGCCCAGTATTTTAATGCTCTGACTACGTCTTTTTCGGTGTGATCAAGTTTATCAGCAATATCTGATAGTGATAAACATAAATCACTTTTATTAAAACAACGTAGCAGATATAAGTAAATCTTTACATACTCTCCATTGGCTTCCCCCATATACTCGTCAATGAAGGTATTGCATACGCAGGTGACCTGGCTTAGACCACCATTGTGTAACATGATATCTGCCATGCTCTTCCCTCTCTTCCAAACATGGAGAGATTATAGCAAAAATAGTATTTAAAATAAAGGCTTAAAAGTCTGTAAACCCTTGAAAATAAAGGGTTTGAAGGGGGTGTGCATAATGTGGAAAAGTACGTGAAATGCTTGGCGTTATAACAAAAAATAATCCACACTTTGCTGTGAGTAAATCACGACTTAATGTGTGGATTATGTGTATAACTATTCTTTTAGCAAATTTTCGCCGATAACATTAACGTTTCCAGCACCCATAGTTATCAACAGGTCATCGTTTACAATAAATTTTTTGAGAAATTTTTCTATGTCTTGAAAACTACCTATATAGTAGGATTCGCAAGTGGCGAATTTCTTTAATCTATCTACGATATCTTTAGCTGAAACACCATATATATCCTCTTCTCTGGCTGGATATATGTCAGCTACTATGACAACATCTGCGGCAGATAGGGCTTTTGCAAAATCATCAAGATGCGCAAGGGTCCTGGTATAGGTGTGTGACTGGAAAACTACAATAATTCTGTTGTCGGTATAGTCTCTGGCAGCAGAAAGACTAGCGGCTATTTCTGTTGGGTGATGTGCATAGTCATCAATGATGGTAGCACCTTTATAAACGCCTTTTAATTCAAAACGTCTGTTAGCACCTTTGAATTTCTTGAGTCCTGTTAGTATATGGGAGTAATCTATTCCCATATTTAAACAAAGAGCAATAGCAGCTATAGCGTTAGAAATATTGTGTTTGCCTGGAACTGATAACTCTACTCTAGGATATTCTTTGCCTGAAATAACAGGAACAAAGCTTCCGAATCCATTATGGACAATAATATCTTTTGGATAGCAATCGGCACTTTCATTTAATGAGTAGGTAAGTACTCTACATGATAAATCCTGAGTGAAATAATTAACATCAGGAATATCATTATTAATTATAAGTAGACCGTCCTTTGAGGTGTTTTCAGCAAATTGTTTAAATGAAGCTCTGACATTTTCCAGTGTTTTGAAAAAGTCAAGATGATCTGCTTCAACATTCAAAATAATATTATATTTTGGAAAAAAAGAATGGTAGCTATTGGAATATTCGCAGGCTTCGGTAATAAAAAGATCACTGTCGCCTACATGGACATTACTATTAATTACAGGGAGAATACCACCAATAGAAATAGTTGGATCATCGTTCCCCTCAAGTAAAATCTGGCTAACCATACCAGTTGTAGTGGTTTTTCCATGTGTTCCCGCTATAGCAATTGAACGCTTGAAGTTATCCATTATTTGTCCTAACAATTCTGCTCGTGTAAGCATTGGCTTTTTAGAGGCCAGAGCAGATTGCATTTCTGGATTATCTAAATGAATTGCAGCAGTGTAAACAATAAGATCAATATCATCTGTTATATTCTCTGACTTTTGAGGAAAGTCTATGTGAGCGCCTTTATTTATGAGAGATGTTGTTAGATCAGAAGGTTCTCTATCTGAACCTGAGACTATAAAACCTCTATCAATAAGTACTTCAGCAAGTCCACTCATACTAATACCACCAATTCCAATAAAGTGAACATGAATCGGCCTAGTAAAATCAATTGTATACATTTTATTCACCCCTTTTTTAAGTGAAATTGTGAAAATAATTCTATATAAATATATCACATACTTAATTAAATAAGTAGAAAAACAGATACAACTTTACATTTACTTTACATTATAAACACATAAAAGCTCTGAGTATTGTCGTATTTATCAAAATGCTTCATAGATATTTGTGAAATTGTACAATAATTTGAGAAAAATTAAGATAAATTTTGAATATTATTGATTAGAAAAAATCACTTTGCTATAATTTTTTTAATGACAAGGATTGTGCCTTTGCTCGAGATATAGGCATGATGCCTGCAATCATAACCATAGAAAGGCTAGGTGATTTACATGTTAAGAAAGGAAATGATTGCTATGCTCCTTGCTGGTGGGCAGGGAAGTAGACTGGGAGTTTTGACTTCTGATGTTGCCAAACCTGCAGTATCGTTTGGCGGCAAGTATCGTATTATTGATTTTCCATTGAGTAATTGTATTAATTCGGGTATAGATACTGTTGGTGTACTTACGCAGTATCAGCCTCTCGTTCTTAATGCACATATTGGTATTGGTATTCCGTGGGATCTTGATAGAAACAATGGTGGTGTTACAGTTTTACCACCATATGAAAAAAGTGATACCTCTGAATGGTATTCTGGTACTGCAAATGCCATTTATCAGAATATAAAATATATTGAGAATTATAATCCAGAGTATGTATTGATTCTTTCAGGAGATCATATTTATAAGATGGATTATGAGGCAATGCTTGATTTCCACAAAAAGAATAAGGCGGATGTTACTATTGCAACCATTCCTGTTCCTATTGAGGAAGCATCAAGATTTGGTGTAGTTATTACCGACGAAAATAAGCATATTCAAGAATTTGAAGAGAAACCAGCAAATCCAAGAAGCAATCTTGCTTCAATGGGTATTTACATTTTTACATGGGAAGTTCTTAGAGAAGCTTTGATTGCCTTGAAGGATCAGAATAATTGTGACTTTGGTAAGCACGTTATTCCATATCTTCATGAGCGTAAATCTCCTATGTATGCATATGAGTTTAATAGCTACTGGAAAGATGTAGGAACACTTGGCTCATATTGGGAAGCAAATATGGAGCTGATTGATCTTATTCCAGAGTTTAATTTGTACGAAGAATTTTGGAAGATTTATACTAATCAGGATATTATTGAACCTCAGTATGTTGCATCAGACGCCATAATAGAAAAGAGTATTATTGGAGCTGGTGCTCAGATTTATGGAGAGGTACATAATTGTGTTCTGGGTGCAGGTGTAGTGATTGAAGAAGGAACTGTTGTAAGAGATTCAATCATTATGAAGGGCACTAAGCTTGGAAAGAATGTCGTGGCTGAAAAGGCTATCATTGCTGAGAACTGTGTAATTGGTGACAATTGCAAGGTTGGTGTTGGCGAGGAGGCAGAAAGTAAGCTTAATGCAAGTATTTATGCCTTTGGCTTGGCTGTAATTGGCGAGGGAACAATTATCCCAGATGATATTACAATCGGAAAGAACACAGCTATTAAGGGTGTTACAACATTAAAGGATTATCCTGAAAATGCATTAGAGAGTGGCGGATATATAATAAAGGCAGGTGAGAGATAATGAAGGCATTAGGTATTGTTTTAGCAGGTGGTAACAGCAGCAGAATGCAAGATCTCTCAGACAAGAGAGCAATCTCTGCAATGCCAGTGGGCGGTAGCTATAGATGTATCGATTTTGTTCTTAGCAACATGACGAATTCAAGGGTTCAGACTGTTGCAGTGCTTTCACAGTATAATGCAAGATCATTAAATGAACATCTTAACTCAGCAAAATGGTGGAATTTCGGTAGAAAGCAGGGAGGACTTTTTCTCTTTACTCCTACTGTTACAAATGACAACAGCTGGTGGTACAGAGGTACAGCAGATGCTATCTGGCAAAATATCGATTTCTTAAAGAAAAGACATGAACCATACGTTATTATTGCTAGTGGTGATTGTGTATATAAGCTGGACTTTAATAAGGTTTTAGATTATCACATTGAAAAGCAGGCAGACATAACTGTTGTATGTGCAAAGCTTCCTAAGGGCGATGACATAAACAGATATGGTGTTGTTCGTATGGATAATGAAGGCAGAATTATTGAGTTCGATGAGAAGCCTATGGTGGCTCATTCTGATACAGTTTCTGCAGGTGTATATATTATCAGAAGACGTACACTGATAGAGCTCCTTGAAGAGTGTAATAAGGAGGGCAGATATAATCTTGTAACAGATATTCTTATTCGTAACATGGGATTCAAGAAGATATATGGCTACATGATGGATGGCTATTGGGCAAATATAGCAGATGTGGATAGCTATTATAGAGCTAATATGGATTTTCTTAATAAGGATATTAGAGATTATTTCTTCCATCAGGAGCCAGGTGTATTTTCGAAGACACATGATTTGCCACCTGCAAAATATAATGTTGGATCAAACGTGAAAAATAGTTTGATTGCAAGTGGTTGTATCATTAATAGTGATGTAGAAAATTCAGTTTTATTTAAGAAGGTATTTGTGGGCAATAATTGTACAATCAAAAATTGCGTTATTCTTAATGGGGCTTATATTGGAGACAACGTACATTTGGAAAATTGTATTGTCGAGAGTCACGAGACACTTCTTGCAGGAACAACCTGCATTGGTGAGGACGGTATAAAAATAATAAAGGGCAATAATAACAGATATCCAGTATAAAGGGGTGGCTTATGCAGATTACAGATATTAGAATTCGCAAGGTGGAGAAGGAAAATAGCAAAATGCTTGCGGTTGTATCGATTACTATTGATGAAGAATTTGTAGTTCATGATATCAAGATTATTGAAGGCGATAAGGGGCTATTTATAGCTATGCCTTCAAGAAGAGCAGGCGATGGCGAGTTCAAGGATGTAGCTCATCCAATTAAATCTACCACAAGGGAACAGCTTCAGAATATGATTTTAGATAAGTATAAAGAAGAGTTTCCTGATTAAAAATTACAAAAAGAGGACCAACAATGTTTCATCAAAATAGATGAAAACATTGTTGGTCTTTTTTTGTTTGCATGAATACATTATTTAAATGTAACAATTGTAACACCAGCATCACCTTCGCCAAACTCAGCAAGGTGAAAATCAGACACTTGTTTGTTTTTTCGCAAATACTGGTGAACACCTGATCTAAGCGCGCCTGTGCCTTTGCCATGAACAACCCTTACAGTTGTAAGATGTGATATATACGCATCATCCAAGTATTTTTCCAGTCGTGCAATGGCCTCATCAACTGTACAGCCAAGGAGATTGATTTCAGGCGAAATGGTGGCAGCTTTATTAATTCCTCCATAGCTGTGATTTTTCTTTGAAGCTCCCTTTTTTGGCTTATAAGGATCGTCCTCCATAATTAAAACTAAATCATTTAGTTTTACTTTTGATTTTATAATGCCTGCCTGTACAGTTATATTTCCTTTTGAATCAGCTGCTTCAACGACAGAAGCTATAACATTCATTGATAGTACTTTGACTTTATCGCCTATATGCACTTCTTTTGGTGCATTAGTATTATTAACAGGCTGATTTTTGACCACAGATTTTGATCTTGCTTCGTTCAGTTTTTGGCCAAGCTCAGCTCTTTGCTTTTCCATTTTTTGTATGTCAGGGTTGGAATTTGCATATTTATTAAAGTCTCTTATTGTGGCATCTGCAATTTCTTTTGCCTTAGCAATTATTTGGCTTGCTTCTTCATTTGCAGCACGAATTAGCTTGTCTTTTTGATTTGTTATTTTTTCTTCTCTAAAGATAAGATCTTTCTCTCGCTTTTCAATGTCGGCTTTTTTCTTTGATATTTCTTCGGATGTTAAGTCGATTTGTAGTCTTTTTTGCTCTAAGTCAATAAGAATATCTTCAAAGCTTTGCTGGTCATCAGACAGATGTTTTTTTGCTTCTTCTATTAAATAGTCAGATAAACCAAGCTTTTTAGATATTGCAAAGGCATTGCTTTTTCCGGGAACTCCAACTATTAATCTATAAGTAGGACTTAGAGTCTCAAGAGAAAATTCAAAAGATGCATTTTCAACACCATCTGTCGAAAGCGCATAAAGCTTTAGCTCACTATAGTGAGTTGTAGCCATAGTATGTACGCCTGAATTATGTAGATGGTTTAAAATCGCTTCAGCTAATGCAGCACCTTCTTTAGGATCGGTACCAGCGCAAAGCTCGTCAAATAGCACGAGAAAACGAGGCTGATCATTGCCTGTGTATTCTGATCTTTTTATATCGATGTTATTTATAATTCTTGTTATGTTCGTCATATGAGAAGAGAAGGTTGAAAGCGACTGCTCTATACTTTGCTCGTCTCCTATGTCTGCATATATTTCATTAAACAAAGGTAGTGTGCTTCTATCTTTCGCAGGGATATGTAAGCCTGCCTGTGCCATAAGGCAGAGAAGACCACATGTTTTAAGTGAAACAGTTTTACCACCAGTATTAGGCCCTGTAATCAGCAGAAGATTGTAGTCTTCGCCTAATTTTATATCAACTGGAACAACTGTTTCTGCAGATAAAAGAGGATGCCTTGCCTGTCTTATATAAATAATACCATCGTCATTAAATACTGGCTTTGAAGCGTTCATTTTTAAGGCCAGCTTGCCTTTGGCGAATATAAAATCAAGTTTAGCTAAAGCTAAAAAGTTTGATTGAACATCATCAGCAATAATTGCAACTTTTTCAGAAAGAATATATAGAATTTTTTCTATTTCTTCAGCTTCTTTTAGCGACAACTCTTTTAATTCATTGTTTAAATCAACTACTGCCATTGGTTCAATGAAGAATGTTGAACCGGTTGCAGATTGATCATGGACCATTCCTGGAACATAATTTTTGCTATCAGCTCGTACAGGCAGACAGTATCTGCCGCTTCGCATAGTTATTACTGTATCCTGAAGATAGGTGCGGATGTTGGCATTATTAAGCATTTGGCTGAGTGTTGATTTTATTTTGTCATTGCAAATAAGCTGCTTTCTTCTAATATTGGATAATTCAACACTGGCGTCGTTTGCATATTCATCTATGCCAGTAATACAACGGTTTATTTCATTTAATACTTCTTTGTGCTCAACAATACTATTGAATAATTCTGATAATGAATCTTCGGAATTAGAAAGCTTGCTTCCGTAGCTGATAGCCCTTCTTGATGATTCAAGAAGGGATGCTATAGATAGTAATTCAGTGCAATTTAAGCTCCCGTTAAGTTCAAGTCTGGATAATATATCTTTAGGATTAGTAATTCCGAAAACGCTAAAGGAATCAAAACGAAGAAGTCTTGAAATCGCATCAGAGGTTTCATGTAACGCTTTATTAATGTCCTCTTTATTAGTCATAGGGCGAAGCCTTTCACATGTAATTTCAGAGTAGGTACATGTGGCTTCAGCTTTTAACATTTCTATTATTTTGTCATATTCCAGAGTATGTAAAACTTTTCTGTTCATAATTATTATATTCTCCAAGTCAAAATGGAAACTATTTGAGAGAAGTCTCCCCTCAGATGAATCATAGCAAAACATATATATTCTTGCAAATAACTTGCTTGAATAATATAATAAATTCGAAAAATAGGCGCAATTTACCTTTGGGTTAGAAGCCTTAGATTGGAGAGTATTGAATGAAATATATAGAAACTCTTAAAGAAGGGGATCGTGGAACTGAAACATATTTATGCAAGAAAAAAACATCTGGGATTTCCAAGAATGGAAAACCATTTGAGTCAATTGTACTTATAGATAAGACTGGCTCAATAAATGGAAAAATATGGGAGCCAGATTCAGAAGGTATTAATGATTACGATGAGATGGATTTTGTCACTGTAACAGGTGATATTACTATATGGAATGATGCTTTGCAGTTTAACATCAAACGTTTAAGAAAGGCTGATCCGGGCTCATATGAGCCTGGTGATTATATTCCGACGAGCTCAAAAGATATTGACGAGATGTACGAAGAATTAATTGCATATGTAAAATCAGTCAAATCTGTTCATTTGAAAAAATTGCTCGAGATGTATTTTGTTGAGGATAAAGATTTTATAAAGCAATTTAAGAATCATTCAGCTGCAAAGAGTGTACACCATGGTTTTGTTGGAGGCTTATTGGAACATACATTGTCAGTAACAAAAAATTGCGCATTTTTTGCAGAACAGTATCCGTTTCTTGACAGAGACCTTTTGATTACAGCCTCTATATTCCATGATGTTGGAAAAATTAAGGAAATAGCTGAATTCCCAGTTAATGATTACACGGATGAGGGGCAGCTTTTAGGACACATTATGATAGGTGTTACAATGCTGACAAAATCTATAGAATCAATTGAAGGATTTCCTGAGGCAAAGGCCAGGGAACTTTTGCATTGTGTCGTATCTCATCATGGAGAGCTGGAGTTTGGTTCGCCTAAAAAGCCAGCAATTGCTGAGGCTATAGCGCTTAGCTTCGCTGATAATATTGATGCTAAACTTGAAACTATATATGAAGCCTTGGGAAAGGTTGATGATAATAATTTGAGTTGGCAAGGCTTTAACAGATTACTTGATTCAAATATTAGAAAGACAAGCAAACCGGAAGTGTAGCCAATGGATATTAATAAGAATGATGTAGTTAGAATACACATCGATGACATGTCACATGAAGGTCTTGGAGTTGGAAAGCTTTATGGTATGACCGTTTTTGTGAAAGATGCTATTTGCGGTGATGATGTACTGATTACTATTACAAAGGTAAAAAAGAATTATTGCTTTGCCAGGGTTAAAGAAATTATAACTCCGTCAGAATATAGAGTACAGGCGAAATGTCCTAAGGCATTACTTTGTGGAGGCTGCGTTTTACAAGAGCTTGACTATAAAAAGCAGTTGGAACTAAAACAGCAAATTGTTATTAATAATCTGATCAGAATAGGTGGATTTAATAAAGAAGAACTGATACAAAAGGCAGAGCCGATTATCGGAATGGAAAATCCATTTAGGTACAGGAATAAAGCCTCTGTTCCTGTTGGAATTGATAAAGATGGCAATATAGTGATGGGATACTATGGAGCCAGAAGCCACAGAATTGTGCCTCATGATGATTGTATAATAGGGCAGGAAATTGACAATAAAATCCTTGATATTATTAAGCGAGTGATGATTGATAACAATATTAGTGCATACGATGAGATATATCACAAGGGTTTGATAAGACATGTGCTAATACGACATGCTTTTGCAACAGATCAAATTATGGTTTGTATAGTGTTAAATGGAGCATCATTGCCGTGTAAGGATGTTTTTATTAGCGAGCTATCAAAGATAAGTCAAATTAAGAGTATCTGCATTAATTATAATACAGCAAATGATAATGTTATTTTAGGCAAAGAGACAAAGGCACTTTGGGGACAGGAATATATTACAGATAAAATAGGGGACTTGAGTTTTAACATTAGTGCAAATTCTTTTTATCAGGTTAATCCGGCTCAGATGTATAGACTATATAGTAAAGCATTAGAATATGCATCTCTTACTGGAAAAGAAACAGTGTTGGATCTGTACTGTGGAATTGGTACGATATCATTGTTTTTGGCAAAAAATGCTGGCCTTGTATATGGTATAGAGGTTGTACCTCAGGCGGTAGAGAATGCAAAAACAAATGCAAGTATAAATAATATAGATAATGCAAAGTTTTACTTGGGCAAGGCAGAAGAAATATTGCCTAAGCTGTATGCAAAGGATGAGGATCAATACTTTACTCATCCAGATGTAATTGTGGTTGATCCACCAAGGAAGGGGTGCGACGAGGATTGTATTACTACAATGCTTGGCATGGCACCAAATAAAATTATTTACGTTAGCTGTGATTCAGCTACTTTGTCACGAGATCTGAAAATTCTTTGTGAGCAGGGCTATGAAATAGCAAAATTCACTGTTGTTGATCAGTTTTGTCATAGTATGCACACGGAAACAGTTGTCGGACTTAACAAGAAAAAATGAATGGGCTTAAACGGGGAATAAAATGAGATACATTCAAACAAGAGACGCCAAACCAGGTATGGTGCTTGGTGCTGATATTTATGATTCATATGGAAGAATTCTTTTAGGAAGAAATGCAACGCTTTCTTTTGAGTACATAGACCGCCTAAATGAGTTGGGGTTTGACGGTATATATATAGACGATGAACTTTCAGCTGGTATTGATATAGAACCACTTATTAGTCCTACTTTACGTAGTGAAGGCATGTCATGTATTAGACGACAGGATATAGATGCATGTATATCTGTAGGAAAGCAAATGGTTGAGCAAATCCTAGAAAAAGGTGTTATATCACTCGATCTAAATGATCTTAGAGCTAGTGATGATGTTACTTTTTCTCATTCTGTAAATGTTGCTTTATACAGTTGCGTTATAGGAATAGGAATGGAGCTTGATGAGACAAAGCTTGAAAATCTAGTGATTGCAGGACTTTTGCATGATCTGGGAAAAATGTCTATTCCGAACGAGATCTTAAATAAAAATGGCAGATTAACACAGGAAGAGTATCAAATCATGAAGTCGCATGCACAGGCAAGCTACGACATGATTAAAGGTCGATGGGATATTTCTACACATGTTAAGGTTGCTGTTTTGTTCCATCATGAGAACGTAGATGGCAGCGGATATCCACGTGGTATATCAGGAGAGGATCATACGCTATATACAAAAATCCTACACGTGGCGGATGTTTATGATGCTTTAGTATCGAAAAGACCATATAAAAAAGCATATTCAGCATTTGAAGCTACAGAGTACCTTATGGGTGCATGTGGAATTATGTTTGACCAGGAGATAGTAGAAGCACTTTTAAAATATGTTCCATTGTATCCAAAGGGAACTATGATGAAACTATCAGATGGTCGAAAGGGAATTATATACGAGAATGCAGGCGTACATAATTTAAGACCGATTGTTAGACTTATGGATGGCAGCCTTATAGATTTGGCTGAAAAGGAAAACTTCAAGTATACATTGTTTGCAGATGAAGTAGATGATGCATTTTCTTCTGAATCTGAAGCAGAGAGAAACAAAATGGTTGAAGCATTTCATAAGTACAGAGTTCTCGCTGTTGATGATATGATGACAAATCTGCAGATGATGAGAGGAATTCTGGAATTTATATATGATGTTACACTTGTAAAGTCAGGCAGACAGGCTCTGGCCTATTTAAATAAAAATGAATGGCCTGATATTATTCTTTTGGATATTGATATGCCAATTATGAATGGCATAGAAACAGCTGAGAAAATAAACGAAGTGACAAATGGTAAGATACCTATAATTTTTGTTACTACACTTAGTGATAGAGATACAATTGTAAAGTGTAAAGAGCTTGGCGCAGCAGGATATATAGTTAGACCATACAAGCCGGCGTTTATAAAATCTGAGATTAAGAGGGTGCTTACTGGAAGAGGAGACGCGGAATAATGTGGGTAAATATATTATTTTATTCAATTTGTGCTTTTGTTGGCTTTGTTAGTTTTACAAAAAGTCTCTCTGGGGACCATATATATAAAAAACAGATATTTTTGCCTCCGTTAGCAGGCTGTATGCTGATATATAGCTTTCACATGATTTTGTTTTCAATGACAAGTGGAGAAACAAGAGAGGCTGTTAAGTTTTTGGCAGATTTGACACTTGTTTGCTGTTTGTTCTTGATGTTTTTTTATGTGATAACTTTACAGCAAATAAAAGGAAACTATATTCTGGTTGTAATATTTACTTCGATTGCTGTTGGAATTACAGCTGCTGAAATTATACTTTTTTGGCTGGGAAACAGTAGAACTCAGTTAAATCTGTTTACGTTTTTGGTGGTTTTTATCGCGTCTTTTGCAAGTGTTGTATATTGCTTTGGCAAAAAAGAATATGCAACAGCAAATAAAAAAACAAGCTACATGATGGCAATTATGCTGGCTGTTGTGCTGCTGGGATATTTGCTTCAGGAGGTTGTTTTTAATAAGTACTACAACATAATGTCATTGTGCTTTTTGGCAGCTAGCATAGGAACACTTATTATTATGTACTTTGATAAGCTCGAGGATAAAGAAACTGTTCTTAGGGCCGATGCACTGGATATTATTTCATCACCTACTGTTTTGTTTGATGAAAATCTTGATCTTGTTTTTGCTAATCAGAGTGCATATAAAGTGCTGGAGTCTATAGATAACGGATATTCTTTGATTAAGAAAACGCCAGAATTTATAAAGATGGTAAAAGAAGATAATATAACATCCGCAGAGATAAAGATGGGAGGCTTTACATTTGAATATGCAATAACAAAGTCTTTTACATCTAAGGGTAGACTAAATGGCTACATTATGACTTTTCATGATGTAACATTAAAAAATAATCAAATTAAAACTGCAAAACGAGAGACAAAGGATAAGAGTGCATTTTTGGCAAATATGTCGCATGAACTTAGAAGTCCTCTTCATGCGATTATAGGAATATCTGATATTCTTGTAGCTAGACATGATATTTCGTCTAAAAGCCGTGCAATGGTCAGACAGATAAAAAGGTCATCTAATAATCTGTTAGAACTTGTAGATGCTATATTGGATTACTCGAAGCTAGAAGCTGGAAAGTTTGAGCTGATTGAAAAGAACTATAGCTTAGAGTCTATATTAGAAGAACTTACATATAATAATATAATCAATCTTCAGTCTAAGCCAGTTGAACTGGTAGTTACAATGGATAGTCATTTCCCAAAGCAGCTTTTGGGCGATGCTATGCGTATTAGGGAGATTTTTCAAAATATAATTGGTAACTCAGTAAAATTTACTAATAGTGGTGAAATAAGAGTAGAAGTTAAATGTGAACAAAAAGATGAAGAAGTTCATGTTTTCTTTAATGTTACTGATACTGGTGCAGGTGTTCCAAAGGATAGATTAGATACTATGTTTATGGAGTATGTATCGGGTAGTGATGAAGAAATGGAAGGAACTGGTCTGGGACTTACCATTACACGTCAGATTATTGAAAGAATGGGTGGATCCATAAGTGCAGAATCTGATGGAAGCACAGGAACGACTGTTTATGGCGATTTTTATCAAAAGAAAGGGTCTGATGAGGAATGTGGTTCCCGTGTCTTTAATAGACGTACTGTGATGCAAAAGTCAGCGCAGTGGACTAATAATATAAGACCTACATGGCTCTATTCAAAAGCAAGAGTATTGTTTGCTGATGATATGAAGATTAATAGAGAAATTTTCGGGCAATTGATAGAGCCTTGGCAGTGTATTGTAGATATGGCAACCGATGGTGCTGATGCCGTTAGCTTGGTAAGAGATAATGATTATCAGTTGATTTTCCTTGATCAGATGATGGAAGGAATGGATGGCTATGAAGCTTGTAGCAAAATCAAAGAAATTTGCGATACACCTGTTGTTTTAGTTACTGCAAATATTAGTGACTCAGTTCGAAACATCTATAAAGAAAAGGGCTTTTCAGATTATTTGCCAAAGCCATTAAAAATATCAGATCTTAAAAATATATTGGAAGAGAGAATGCCAAAAGAATACCAGGAGATTGTTCCTCAGGATTCGATGGACTATTTGTCAAAGAGAGACTTGAATGGTATTAAGGCATATCAAAGAACTCTTTCGACTTTTGTAAAAGAGATGGAGCCGCTTATTATGCAACTGCCAGTTTATGCGGTTGATAATCATGAAATGTTTGCTATAAAGACACATGGTTTGAAGGGTGTATCTAGGCAGATAGGAAGAAATACTTTTAGTGATTATTCAGAAGTTATGGAAATGGCTTCAAAGGCAGATAACTGGGTATATGTAGAAAAGCATATAGATGATTATTTGATGCAATTGTCGGAAGTAGTTGAAGATGTGCAAAGCGAGCTTGCATCTATGGTACCTGTTGATGAACCAATGATTGATGAAATGCCTGATTTGAGCATAACAGGAGTAACTGACGAATTGCTAAATGAACTTCTTGAGGCTTTTGACGAGTTTAATATAAATAAAATAGAAAAAAAGATTGAATTGCTAAATAAGATGAGCCTAAAAGAAGAAGAGAAGGATGTGCTGGATAGGATAGTTACTGCTTATGAAGATTTAGAATATGAAGAGGGTAGCGCAATATTATCCTCATATTTAAACAGGCAATAAGTAAAATTCTAAATTGAACCAAGTGCCTGTAATGCAGGGAAATTAATATATTTTATAGTTACGAGGAGGAAGAAATATGATTAATTGTCCAAATGAAAGAATTGGAATAGTTGCTGTTTCTAGAGACTGCTTTCCAGAGAGCCTTTCAGTTCAAAGAAGAGAAGCCCTCATGAAGGAACTAAGCGCTAAGTATCCAGAACTTGATGTTTATGAATGTCCGATTTGTATAGTCGAGTCAGAAATTCATATGGTACAGGCACTTGAAGATATCAAGAAGGCTGGTTGCAATGCGCTGGTTGTATATCTTGGAAACTTTGGACCAGAGATTTCTGAGACTTTGTTGGCAAAGCATTTTGATGGACCAAAAATGTTTATTGCTGCAGCCGAAGAGAGTGTAGGAAGATTGTCTGATGACAGAGGAGATGCTTATTGTGGTATGCTTAATGCAAGCTATAATTTAAAGCTTCGTGGAATTAAGGCATATATTCCTGAATATCCAGTTGGAGATGCTGCAGACTGTGCTGATATGATTGCAGAATTTGCACCAATTGCAAGAGCAATTATTGCAATTAATGATTTGAAGATAATAAGCTTTGGTCCTAGACCACTTAATTTCCTGGCTTGTAATGCACCAATATATCAGTTATATCAGATGGGAATTGAGATTGAAGAAAACTCTGAGCTTGATTTATTTGAAGCCTTTAACAAGCACGAGGGTGACTCGAGAATTCCTGAGGTTGTTGCGGATATGGAGGCTGAACTTGGCGCTGGTAATAAGAAGCCAGAAATACTTGCAAAGCTTGCACAGTATGAGCTTACACTTCTTGACTGGATTGATGAACACAAGGGGTATAGAAAGTATGTTGCTATTGCTGGAAAATGCTGGCCTGCATTCCAAACACAGTTTGGATTTGTTCCTTGTTATGTAAACAGTCGTCTTACAAAGAGAGGAATTCCAGTGTCATGCGAGGTAGACATTTATGGTTGCCTTAGTGAATTTATTGGTGAGGTTATATCTCAGGATGCGGTTACACTTCTTGATATTAATAATACAGTACCAAAGGATATGTATGAGGCAGATATTAAGGGCAAATTTGATTATACATTGAAGGATACCTTTATGGGATTCCACTGTGGAAATACAGCTTCAAACAAGTTGTCTTTCTGTGAGATGAAGTATCAGAAGATTATGGCTCGATCACTTCCTATTGAGGTTACAAATGGAACTCTTGAAGGTGATATTGCGCCAGGTGATATTACATTCTTTAGACTTCAGTCAACATCAGATGCTAAGTTAAGAGCATACATTGCTCAGGGTGAAGTGTTACCTGTAGCAACTAGATCATTTGGCTCAATTGGAGTATTTGCAATAAATGAGATGGGACGTTTCTATAGACATGTGCTTATTGAAAAGAATTTCCCACATCATGGTGCAGTGGCATTTGGTAACTATGGTAAGGAGCTTTTCGAGGTATTTAAGTATATTGGGGTTGATGTAGAAGAAATCGGATACAATCAGCCAAAGGGAGTTAGATATCCAACAGAAAATCCTTTTGCTTAATTGATTTATATTATTGGTATCCCCTTACCTGTTTAGGAAGGGGATACTTATTATAAAGGAGATAATATGTATTATATTGGCGTGGACTTAGGAACATCGGCCGTTAAGCTTTTGCTTATGCAGGATGGTGGAAAGATAATAAATATTGTAAGTCGAGAGTATCCGATAGAGTTTCCAAAACCAGGCTGGTCACAGCAGAATCCTATGGACTGGTTTGAGCAGTCAATGGAAGGCATAAAGGAACTGGTATCTGATATTGATAAAAGTCAGGTGGCTGGTATTAGCTTTGGTGGTCAAATGCATGGTTTAGTTGTTCTTGATGAGAATGATGAAATTATTAGACCAGCTATTCTTTGGAACGATGGCCGTACAACTAAACAGGTAGAGTATTTAAATAATCAAATTGGTAAGGATAAGCTCTCTGAATACACAGCTAATATAGCTTTTGCTGGATTTACAGCGCCTAAGCTCCTTTGGATGAAGGAAGAAGAGCCTGAAAATTTTGCAAAAATTAATAAGATTATGCTCCCAAAGGATTATTTAGCATATAAACTATCAGGTGTACATTGTACTGATTTGTCAGATGCCAGTGGAATGTTGCTTTTAGATGTGAAAAATCGTTGTTGGTCAAAGCAAATGCTTGATATTTGCTCTGTTAAGGAAGAATGGTTGCCAAAGCTTTATGAAAGTTATGAGGTTGTAGGAAATATTCTTCCTGAGATAGCAAAAGAACTTGGATTTAATGAAGATGTAAAGGTAATTGCTGGCGCTGGAGATAATGCAGCAGCAGCAATTGGCACTGCGACAGCAAAAGATGGTGCATGTAATATATCCCTTGGAACGTCAGGTACTATTTTTATTTCCTCGGATAAGTTTGGAGTGGATGATAATAATGCATTGCATTCATTTGATCATGCAAATGGTAAATATCATTTAATGGGTTGTATGCTTTCGGCAGCAAGCTGTAATAAGTGGTGGATGGATGATATTCTTAAAGATAAGGATTATGCCGGCGTTCAGTCAGGAATAAATAAATTGGGCGAGAACCATGTATTCTTTTTACCATACCTAATGGGAGAACGATCACCACATAATGATCCAATGGCAAGAGCTGGGTTTATAGGAATGAGCATGGATACATCCAAAGAAGATATGGTACAGGCAGTTTTAGAAGGTGTGGCCTTTGCCATGAGAGATTCCTTTGAAATAGCTAAAAGTCTGGGTATAAAAATAGAATCCACAAAGATCTGTGGCGGAGGAGCAAAAAGTCCTCTTTGGAGACAGATAATTGCAAATGTGCTTGGAATCAAGGTAGAGGTACTTGAAGTTGAAGAGGGACCATCTCTTGGTGGAGCAATGCTTGCAGCAGTAGGCTGTGGAGCATATTCATCTGTAGAGGAAGCGTGTGATGCAATAGTAAGGGTTGTAGAGGTGGTAGAGCCTTGCGACGAGCTTGTGTCTAAATATAATGAAAAATATGAAACCTTTAAAAAGTTGTATCCTACATTAAAAAATATTTTTTTGGAATTATAATAATGAGGCAAATAAATGATTAATCAGGATTATAAAGCAATGTTGTCTGGCAAATCTGTTATCAGAGAGCTTTCAGAATATGCAACAGTCAGAGGAAAAGAAATAGGCTATGAGAATGTGTTTGATTTTAGTCTGGGAAATCCATCGGTACCCGTAGCTGATAGCTATAATGAGGATGTTATAAAGCTTCATCAGACAATGTCTTCAATGGATCTGCATGGATATAGCCCTTCACTTGGAAATACATCTGTAAGAGCTGATGTGGCAAAGAGCTTAAGTGAACGCTTTGGAGTGGAATATGACACAAAACATATTTTTATGACTTCTGGTGCAGCAGGAGCAATAGCTCATGCACTTCGTGCTGTAACTAAGCCTGGTGATGAGGTGTTGACTATTGCTCCATATTTTAGTGAATATAATGAATATGTTAGATGGACAGGGGCGAAGCTAAAGGTTGTACCGGCGAATACGGTTGATTTTCAGATTAACATGGTGGAATTTGAAAAACTTTTGACTAAAGATGTTATGGCTGTGTTAATTAACACTCCTAATAATCCTTCTGGCGCTGTGTATTCTGAGGCTACACTTAAGGCTTTATCTGATATTATGATGTCAAAACAGAAGGAATATGGACATGATATATTCTTGATTTCAGATGAGCCTTATAGAGAAATTGCTTATGATGGAAAAATATGTCCATATCCAAGCAAGTACTATGATAATTCTTTATCATGCTATTCTTTTTCAAAGAGCTTAAGTCTTCCGGGAGAAAGAATTGGATATATTGCTGTAAATCCAAGATGCACTGATTCGGATATACTAACACTTATGTTTGGTCAAATAAGTAGGGGAATAGGACATAATTGTCCTTCATCTTCTGTTCAGCTGGCTGTAGCTAGAAATCTTGAAAAAACATCTGATTTGTCAGTATATGAATTAAATATGAACCTAATTTATGATAAGCTTGTTGAGTTAGGCTTTGAAGTGGTAAGACCCGGTGGAACATTTTATATCTTTCCAAAGGCACTTGAAGATGACGCAATTGCTTTTTGCAACAAGGCAAAAGAGCATGATTTGATATTTGTTCCTTCTAATGGATTTGGAGTAGAAGGATATTTTAGAATTGCATATTGCGTCGATACAGAAAAAGTAAAACGAAGTCTGCCTGTACTAGAAAAGTTTGTAAAGAGTGAGTACAGGTAATAAGACGAAAAATTATATTAATGAGCTATGACAAGGCTTTGCATATCTTGAGGCAGTTCTGCGGTAAACTCCATTTTCTCATTTGTAATGGGGTGAATGAAGGACAGCTTATGTGAGTGCAAGGCCTGTCTTTTTATATGGACAGTTGCGTTACTGCTACTGTTATATAAATAATCACCAAGTAGAGGATGCCCGATATGCTTCATGTGAACGCGAATTTGATGTGTTCGACCTGTTTCGAGCACGAGAGACACTAAACTACGGCTGTCTTTTGCAGAATTATCTTCGTACTGACTGATTACTTTATAATGAGTTATGGCGGATTCGCCATTAGTATAGTCAATACATCTTTCTATGATAGAATCTGAAAGTCTACCAATTGGAGCGCATACTGTACCTTCTTTATTTTCGAATATTCCCTGACAAATCGCTAAATACTCTCTTTGAAAGCTTTCCCCTTTGATCTGCGAAGATAGAATTGATGATGCAACCATGTGCTTAGCTACTACAGTAAGTCCAGAGGTGTCTTTATCAAGTCTATTTGTACATCTGAAAACAAAGGCCAGGTTTTTAGTTTGATAATAGTATGCTAGTGCATTAGCTAAAGAGTTTTCATAATTGTTTAAAGAAGGATGGGTTGGCATACCAGCAGGTTTGTTGACAACTATTATATCTTCATCTTCGTAAATAATGTTAAGTGGAAGATTAACAGGTGGAATCTTTTCAGATACTTCGTTTTCACTAATATTAACGGAAAGTACATCTCCTGTATGAAGAACCGAATTCATATGAGAAAATATGCCATTTATTAATAAATTTTGAGGCATCTTTTTGAGGTTTACAATATTTTGTCTTGAAAAACCTATGGATTTTAAAAATCCATCTGCTGTTGAATTATTGAATTCGGCTGGAATAGTGTATGTTAGTGTTCGGTTCATTTTTATCTAAATTTTTATATTTGGTTTAATTTAATGTAAATGTTTAAGTATGGAAAAAAGTTATGTATTACATTAGAATATAATACTACAAAGAAGCTGGATATCGGAAGGGAAAAAATGACAGATAGTAAAATGATATCAACAGAAGAAAAGCCAGAAAGAGTAATTCTGTTTGGAGTACAGCAGGACAAGGGCGTCGATATGGAAGTATCATTAGATGAATTAGCTGAGCTTGTTGATACTGCAGGTGCTATAACAGTTGGCAGATTAATCCAAAATAGGGATGCTATTCATTCAGGAACTTATTTGGGTAAAGGTAAAATAGAAGAATTAAGAGATATGTGTCAGGCGTTGGAGGCGGATGGTGTTGTATGTGATGATGAGCTCTCTCCGGCACAAATAAAAAACCTTGAAGCTGTAATTGGTAAAAAAATTATGGATAGAACCATGGTTATTTTAGATATTTTTGCTGCACATGCTAATACTAGTGAGGGCAAGATTCAGGTGGAACTGGCACAGCTACAGTATAGAGCTTCAAAGCTTTCGGGACTTGGAAGACAGCTATCTAGATTGGGTGGTGGAATAGGAACAAGAGGCCCAGGAGAGAAAAAACTTGAAATAGACAGAAGGCGAATACACGATAGAATATCACAATTAAAATCTGAACTGGAAGAAATAAAGGCGCATAGAGAAGTAAACAGGGCTAAGAGACAGAAAACTAGGATACCGGTTATTGCAATAGTAGGATATACAAATGCAGGTAAATCAACATTATTAAATGCAATGACTGATGCAGGTATTCTGGCGTATGATAAACTGTTTGCTACACTTGACCCAACTACTAGAGAATATGAGCTAGAGAGTGGAAGAAATGTATTGCTTACAGATACTGTTGGATTTATTAGTAAGTTACCACATAATTTGATAAATGCATTCAGGTCAACTTTGGAGGAAGCGGCTTATGCAGACTTAATATTCCATGTGGTCGATGCATCAGATCCAAATATGAAAGATCAGATGAGAGTGGTTTATAAGACGCTTGACGAACTAGGAGTAAAGGGAAAACCAGTATATACCATATTTAATAAGTGCGATAAGCTTACAGATGATGTGAAGCTTTCCGATGATAGAGCAGATATAATAATAAAAATATCTGCAAAGGAAGGAACAAATCTTGATAAAGTATCCTTGGCGATAGAAGATTTTGTTAATGAAGGAAGTGAACTTATCGAAAAGGTATTTGCATATAATGAGGCTGGAAAAATTCAAATAATAAGAGATGTAGGTCAGCTTATTAGTGAAGAATATGAAGCTGATGGAATACATGTAAAGGCATATATGCCAAAGGGATATAGTATTTGATTTCTTGTATAAAATAGATATTTGTGCTAATATTTCACGGATAAATGGCGTTTAGTCAAGTAAAACACTATATTTTAGGAGATTGTAATGATACAAGCAAGTAATGTAACTTATCGTGTAGGTAAGAAGGCTCTTTTTGAGGAAGTAAATATTAAATTTACAGAGGGTAACTGCTATGGACTGATTGGAGCAAATGGATCTGGTAAGTCTACATTTTTAAAGATTTTATCTGGTCAGTTAGAGCCAACAAATGGAGATATAATTATAACACCTGGTCAGAGATTATCATTTCTTGAGCAGGATCATTTCAAATATGATGAGTATACTGTTCTTGATACGGTAATCATGGGTAATCAAAGACTCTATGATATTATGAAGGAAAAAGATGCCATCTATATGAAAGAAGATTTTTCTGATGAAGATGGTGTTAGAGCAGCTGAACTTGAGGCAGAGTTTGCTGATATGGATGGTTGGAATGCAGAAAGTGATGCAGCTCAGTTATTAAATGGACTTGGCATTGAAACAGAAAATCATTATGCAATAATGGGAGAGCTTCCATCGGCTCTTAAGGTAAAGATTCTTTTAGCAAAGGCTTTGTTTGGCAATCCAGATATTCTTCTTTTGGATGAGCCTACAAACCACCTTGATTTGGATGCTATTGCCTGGCTTGAGGAATTCTTAATTAATTTTGAAAATACAGTTATTGTAGTATCACATGATAGATACTTTTTGAACAAGGTATGTACTAATACAGCAGATATCGATTATGGCAAGATACAGCTTTATGCTGGTAACTATGATTTCTGGTATGAATCTTCCCAGCTGATTATAAAGCAGCGTAAAGAAGCAAATAAGAAAAAGGAAGAGCAGATTAAGGAATTACAGGAGTTTATTCAAAGATTCTCTGCTAATGCTTCAAAGTCAAAGCAGGCAACATCTAGAAAGAGAGCTCTTGAAAAAATTGAGCTGGATGATATTAGACCATCTTCTAGAAAGTACCCATATATCGATTTTAGACCAAACAGGGAAATTGGAAACGAGGTTCTGCAGGTAGAAAACCTTACAAAGAGCATTGACGGACAGCTAGTATTAGATCACCTTACTTTTACTGTAGGCAGAGAGGATAAGATTGCTCTTGTTGGTGGCAACGAATTAGCAAAGACTGTATTGTTCAAGATTCTTGCAGGTGAGATGGAGCCAGATGAGGGTAGCTATAAGTGGGGTGTTACTACTTCCCAGTCATATTTCCCTAAGGATAATACAGAAATATTTAGCAACGATTTGATAATTGTTGACTGGTTGACACAGTTTTCTGAGATTAAGGATGCTACTTATGTAAGAGGCTTCCTTGGTAGAATGCTATTTGCTGGTGAAGATGGTGTAAAGAAAATGAAGGTCTTATCAGGTGGAGAGAAGGTTAGAGTACTTCTGTCAAGAATGATGATTGAAGGAAGTAATATACTTATGCTTGATGAACCAACTGATCACCTGGATATGGAGAGTATTACTGCTCTTAATACAGGACTTATAAAGTTCCCTGGCGTAATTATCTTTTCTTCGAGAGATCATCAGTTTGTGCAGACTACAGCTAATCGTATTATTGAGCTTATGCCAAATGGTACAATGATTGATAAGATTTCTACATACGATGAATATCTTGAGTCAGATGAAATGGCACGTAAGCGTCAGGCGATTACTACTCTTACAGAAGAGGATGAGGAAGATAACTAAGATTACTATTCAGATAAATGGTATAGAAATAGCACCCTATTAGGGTGCTATTTTAGTTGAATAAATTTTGGGCTTTGTCTATATGCCCATCTAAAATATAAGGGACAGCATCAGCTGCCTTTGTGTAGCCATCATTCATTGCGATAGAATCAGCATTATTGAAATGACCTAAAACATGAGAAACCATGTCTTTGCCTTTGGGGAGAATACCAACACCTACTCTGATTCGGGCAAAGCTTTGAGTGTCACACCAGGCTATTATGTCTTTTAATCCATTATGGCCGCCAGCTGATCCTTTGGCTCTGATTCTAATCAAACCGCAATCCAAAGTAACGTCATCACTTATAACAAGTAGCTCAGTGGAAGGATCGATACCATAATAATTGCAAATGCGATTTACACATTCACCACTGGCATTCATATAGGTCTGAGGCTTGCAAAGGATGACCTTTTGACCATTAATAATTCCTTTGCCTAATAGACCCTTGTGTTCAGCTTTTGTAACAGGTATGTTATGTCTTTGAGAAAGTAAATCAATTACCTCAAAGCCAGCATTATGGCGAGTGCCTTTATATTCATTTGTAGGATTTCCTAAACCGACAATTAAAAACATGTTATGAGTATAAAAAAAATATTTTTTTGTGTCAATTACCATGAGTATCATATAAAATTAAAGTTAATAGGCTTTTATAGGAACAGAAAGTGTTTAATATGGGAAACGTATTTTCAAAATCTTTAGAAGAACTTGTTGATATTAATGAATTAAAGAATCACCTTAAAAAAAATAAGGGGATTTTCTCCTTGACTGGAAATATAAGTAGCCAGGTGATATATGCAATAACGGAGAATGTAGGGGCAAATCTCATAGTTGCGCCTGATGAGATTAAGGCAAAAGAAATATTAGAAGAGTATCGTTTTTTTGATGAGGAAATAGTATATTTTCCGCCAAAGGACATGCTTTTTTATCAGTCAGATATACGAGGCAATGCGCTTACTAGAGAAAGAATAAGAGCTATAGAAACAATACTTATAAAAGATGACTATACTATTGTAACTACAATAGATGCTCTTATGAACAAACTTCCGTCAAAAAGTGTGTTTGAAAATGGAGCTATTTATATTTCATCAGGTGATGAGCTATCTTTAGACGATTTTCGCAGCAAATTAAGTATTCTTGGTTACGATTATATGGAACAGGTGGAAGGACCTGGTGAGTTTTCTGTTCGAGGTGGAATTATAGATATATATCCACTGACGATGGAAATGCCAGTTAGAATAGAGCTGTGGGGAGATGAAGTTGATAGTATTAGAAGCTTTGATGTTGAAAGTCAAAAATCTATAGAAAATCTTAATGAAATTATTATTTTCCCCGCAATAGAGCTTGTTTTGTCTAAAGAAGAATTAGATAGGGGCTTAAATAGGATTGAGTCAGAATACAATAAAAGATATAACGAATTAAGAGAGACCATGCAAACTAAAGAAGCATTTAGTTTGAAGGAAAATATTGAGTACATGCTGGAAGAAACCAGGGCAGGTATTCTTTCAATTGGTCTTGAGCCACATATATCAAGCTTTTATGATGATCTTTCATCAATAATTGATTATCTGCCTGAAAGTGCTCGGATTTTTGCTATTGAACCGGTGAAAATGGAGGGAGCTGCTGAAGCAATTGGTCTTGAATTCACTGAGTCTATGCAAAGAAGAATTGAATCCGGATATCTATTATCTAGTCAGCTTAACAATTTATATTCAGGCGCTGAAATAATTGCAAAGTTATCGGGTACAAGACTGATACTTATGTCTGCTTTGGATAGCAAATCAAAAAAGCTTAAAGCAGAAAAACATTTTAGCGTAAAAGCGCAGGGTGTGAATGCTTATAATGGAAGCTTTGAGCTTTTGTGTAAAGAGCTAAAGTCATATAAAAATCAAAAGTATAAAGTACTCTTGATAATGAGTTCGATGACAAAAGCAAAAAGATTAGCACAGGATCTTTTGGATGAGGGGCTTAATTCTTATTATACAGATGACCTGACGCATATATTGCAACCGAGTGAAACAATGGTTATCTATGGCTCGGGTATGAAGGGGTATATATACAGGGATGCTGCTTTTGTTGTTTTAACTGATGCTGATATTTTTGGAAGACAAAAGAAAAGCAAGAAGAAGGTTAAAAAATATGATGGAGAAAGTATAGCATCTTTTTCTGATTTGCATGTGGGCGATTATGTTGTGCATGAGAATTATGGCCTGGGTATATATCGCGGAATGGAGCAGATGGAATATGATGGAGTTATAAAGGACTTTCTAAAGATAGAGTATGCCAAGGGAAGTAATCTGTATGTTTTAGCATCACACTTTGATGCTATACAAAAATATGGAAGCGTAGAGGGAACAAAAAAACCAAAGCTTAATACGCTTGGAGGTCAGGAGTGGGCAAAGACTAAGGCAAGAGTCCAGACTGCGGTCGGTCAGGTTGCAAAAGAACTTGTTGCGCTTTACGCAAAGCGTCAGAATACAGATGGCTATGTTTACGGTCCAGACACAGTATGGCAAAAGGAGTTTGAAGAAGCTTTTTTGTATGAAGAAACAGAGGGACAGTCAAATGCTATTGCCGCTGTAAAGGCTGATATGATGAGCCACAAGATAATGGATAGATTAATATGTGGAGATGTGGGCTTTGGAAAGACTGAGGTAGCAATTAGAGCAGCGTTTAAGGCGGTTCAAGAAGGAAAACAGGTCGCTTATTTGGTGCCTACAACAATTCTTGCGCAACAGCACTATAATACTTTTGTACAACGAATGGGAAATTATCCTGTTAATGTTGAACTAATGTGTAGATTCAGAACAGCTGCTGAACAAAAAGTTACCATTAAGCACTTGAAGACTGGCGAAGCAGATATTGTTGTGGGAACTCACAGATTATTGTCGGCAGATGTTGAATTTAAAGATCTTGGTTTGCTGATTATAGATGAAGAGCAGAGGTTTGGAGTAAATCACAAGGAAAAGATAAAACAATTGAAAAACACTGTTGATGTTTTGTCACTTTCTGCAACACCTATTCCAAGAACTTTACATATGTCTTTAATAGGAATAAGAGATATGAGTGTTTTGGATGAAGCTCCACTTGAAAGAACGCCAATACAGACTTTTGTGTTTGAATATAATGAGGAAATGGTTAGAGAGGCGATTCTTAGAGAGATGAATCGAGGCGGACAGGTTTATTATGTGCATAATAGGGTTAGAACTATTAGGGATGTAGCTGCCAGAGTTCAGGAACTTATACCAAAGGCAAGTGTTGCTTATGCTCATGGTCAAATGTCAGAAAGTAATCTTGAAGATATAATGCTTTCTTTTATAAATAAAGAAATAGATGTTTTAGTCGCAACGACGATTATAGAAATTGGTCTGGATATTTCTAATGTTAATACAATTATTATAGATGATTCAGACAATATGGGCCTTTCGCAGTTGTATCAGTTGAGAGGAAGAGTTGGAAGAAGCAATAGAACGGCATTTGCTTTTCTGATGTATAGAAGAGACAAAATGCTAAAGGAGGTTGCACAAAAGAGGCTAGAAGCAATCAAGGAGTTTACAGACTTAGGGTCTGGTTTTAAGATTGCAATGCGAGACTTGGAAATTAGAGGTGCTGGCAATTTACTTGGAATAGAACAGCATGGACATATGGATGCAGTGGGGTATGATTTATACTGTAAAATGTTAAATGAGGCTGTGAGAATTGAAAAGGGGCTACCGGCTGATGAGATATTTGATACGATTGTTGACATTGGACTGGAGGCATTTTTGCCTGATACATATGTAAAAAGTGAAAGTCAAAGAATTGATTTGTATAAAAGAATTGCATCTATTGATGACCAGGCTTCTTATGATGATATGTACGATGAACTGATCGATAGATTTGGAGAACCAACAAAACCGGTGCTGAATCTATTATGGGTCGCTTTGCTGAGAACCTTTGCGCACAAGGTGTACATATCCAAAATAGAAGAAAAGAATAGTTTAATAAAAATAATAATGTATGAGAAGGCAAAGATAGATGGAGTAAAGATACCATTGCTTTTAGAAAAGCATTCACCAGAGGTGAGATTTAATATGGATCCTAAAAATCCATACTTTACAATTCAAATTGATATGAATAGCAAGGTGAAGAAAAATGTGGTTTATAAGTACCTGGAAAGTTTTATTTACGATATGCAGGAATTATTGCTACAAGTGTAGAGAATTTATTCTCTTGTAAATGATTATAATTTTGATATAATATCACTGATTGTGCCTAATTTCGTTTAGGTTTATTTTGTGCGAAATCAGGCGTTTGGAGGATATATGAAAGTTAAGAAAATTACAGGTATGATGGCAGCGGCTGCACTATCAGTAAGTATGCTGCTAGGTGGATGCGGTTCTGAACTTAAAGCAGACGCAAATATGATAGATATTAATGATGGAGAAGCTAATATTTCTTTGGGACTTGTTAATTTTGTTTCAAGATATAATCAGGCTTCATATGATCAGGTTTACCTTGGTTTGTATGGATCTTCATACTGGACAATAGATATGTCTGGTGAAGGCAAGTCTATGCAGGATGATATCAAGGATATGGCTATTACATCTATAGAAGAGGACTATTTATTAAGTAAGCATGCTGCTGACTATGGGGTAGCATTGACAGATGAGGAAAAGGCTAAGATTGAAAAATCTGTAGATGAATTCTTAGAGGATAATGATGAGGATACTCTTGAAGCTATGACAGCAACAAGAGATGTGGTATCAGAATATCTTACATACGAAGCCGTAGCTAGAAAGATGTATGAAGCTCTTAAGGCTGAAGCAAAAGTAAATGTTACTGATGAAGAAGCAAAGGTTAGTAGTATTTCGTATGTTTATTTTTCTACAGCAGCTACTACAGATGAAGCGGGTAATACTGTAGATATGTCAGAAGAGGACAAGCAGGCACTTTTTGATAAGGCAAAGCAAATCTCTGAAGCAGGCAATTTTGATTTGGCAGAAGAATTTGTTGTAAATGTTCAAAATACGGTATTTGGAGAAAATAAAACAGCAAATATTGATTCAGTAGTTACTGATGCAGCTAAAAAGCTTTCAGAAGGACAGATGTCAGATGTTATAGAGGTCGCAGATAAAGGATACTATGTTGTTCGCATGGATAAGCTATACGATAAAGAAGCATCTGATACAAATAAGAACGATCTTGAACAGAAACAGCAGGATGAGCATTACCAAGAGGTTCTTGATGGATGGATGGCTGACACAAAGTTTACTGTAGATGAAGACCTTTATAAGATGATTCAATTTAAGGAATTGTTTAATAATATGATTACAAGTGACGATTCAAAGGATACATCTGAAGAATAGTTTAGGAGAGTCAAATGGCACAATATGCTATTAAGGGTGGTAATAGGCTGAATGGACAGGTTGATATTAGTGGAGCAAAAAATGCAGCTCTTGCGATATTAGCTGCTTCCGTAATGACTGATGAAACAGTTATTGTAGAGAATTTGCCAGATGTTAGTGACGTTAATGTTCTCCTCGGAGCACTTGAAGATATTGGAGCTATTGTAAATCGTGTAGATAAGCATACAGCTCAGATTAACGGATCAACTATTGCCAGGTTAAATGTTGATTATGAATATATAAAAAAGATTCGAGCATCGTACTATTTATTGGGTTCGTTACTCGGAAAATATAAACAGGCCGAGGTTGCGCTACCGGGTGGTTGCGTTATAGGCGCTAGACCTATAGATTTGCATATTAAGGGATTTGAAGCACTGGGTGCTGTAGTCGATACCAGCTATGGTTTAGTTTCAGCTAAAGCGTCAAGACTTGTTGGAAACCATATATACTTGGATAAAGTATCAGTAGGTGCAACGATTAATATATTAATGGCGGCAGCTTTGGCTGATGGGAAAACTATTATAGAAAATGCTGCGAAGGAACCACATGTTGTTGATGTGGCAAACTTCTTAAATAGTATGGGCGCAAATATTAGAGGTGCTGGTACTGATGTTATAAGAATTGTTGGTGTAGAAAAGCTTCATGGTACAACATATTCTGTTATACCTGATCAGATTGAGGCAGGAACATTTATGTGTGCTGTAGCAGCTGCGGGTGGAGATGTACTTATCAAAAATGTAATACCAAAGCATTTGGAAGCGACATCTGCAAAGCTTGTTGAAGCTGGATGTATAATAGAAGAGTTTGATGATAGTGTCAGAGTTATTTCTGATGGAAAGATTAAACCAACACATGTGACTACTCTTCCGTATCCGGGATTCCCTACGGATATGCAGCCTGAAATAGCCGCAGTTTTAGCTCTTGGTTCTGGGGTGAGTACTGTAAATGAAAGCATATTTGAAAACAGATTTAAATATGTTGCTGAGCTAATAAGAATGGGAGCTGACATTAAAGTTGAAAGTAGTGTTGCTATTATAAACGGTGTTGCTGGATATAAGGGAGCAAAGGTGTGCGCGCCAGATTTAAGAGCGGGTGCAGCTCTTGTTATTGCCGGACTTGCTGCTGATGGCTTTACTATAGTAGAGGATATTCATTATGTACTTAGAGGTTATGAGGACTTCGATGAAAAGCTTCGAAATATAGGTGCTGTTATTGAAAAGGTAGATGGCGAAAGAGAAGCACAGAAGTTTATTTTGAAGGTTTCCTAAAAGGGACGGATAAAATACGAATAGTATTAAATTATAAAAATGAACGTCAGGTTATTGAGAAAACTCAATGCCTGACGTTTTTGAATGCAATAGATAAGAAAAATTAAATCATACTCGTTATAGAAAGCTCAGAATTTGTAGAATTGGCTAAATCTACGATTGTCTTGTCATCTAATTCTATAACTGGACGAGATAGATTTCGTTTGTTGATATAAACGACACGTCCTGACTGTCCATTTGAAAGAATTACACGGCTATTCTGGTAGGTAGATGCAACTCGTTCAAGGAAGGTAAGTATGTACTGTGTATTGTACTTGCTTAGTCCGTCTTTCTGGAATTCACTAATTACCTGGAAAGGACAAAGCGGATTACGATAACTTCTTGCTGCTGTCATTGCATCATATACATCGGCAATGGCAACAATTGATGCAAAATCATCAATTTCATCAGAAGTAAGTCCTCTAGGATAACCCGAACCATCCTGGCGTTCGTGGTGCTGCAATGCTGCCAGTGTTATTCTGGTGTCAAAACCTTTTCCTTTAAGAATTTTATTTGATAATAAAGGATGTGACTGAACTAGTTTAAACTCTTCATCAGTATATCGACCTGGCTTGTTTAATATTTCTTCTGGAATTTCAGTTTTACCAATATCATGTAAGAGACCAGCCAGAGTCAGTACATCAAGCTCAGTTCTAGGAAGTCTTAACCATTTACCAATAGCCCTTGAAATAAGAGCTACATTGAGCGAATGAGCGTAAACTGAATCTTCAGGTCCGTGCATAAGATATATTGTATCAAATAATTCTAATGAAGTACGCGACTTGAAAAGCGACTCTGCATTCTCGAGTAAAAGATCTGAACATTCAGAACCGGCACCCTCTTTGATGACCTCAAAATTTTCTTTTAAGTACTCAATATTTAAAGCGTAATCCATTTGAAATTGCTGAAATTTTGGACTGGCTTTAAGTCTGTGAGTATAAGAGATGTTTTCTGCTGTCTCTTTTTCAGTATTATGACTCTGTTCGATTGCTGGTGCAGCAGGTTCTGGCTCAGGCTCCACAATGTCTTCTACGCAGACTTCAGAAATCTTGTAGAAGGTAAGCTTGCTGATTAGCTGTGGTGTAAGTGCTGTACCCGATGCTGCAATTGTCTGCCCCCTTTTTGTGGTGATAGGAGCTGCAGTAATCATACCAGGTTTTAGTTTGTCTATAGTAAGTTTTGTCATTGACTATTCCCCATATACAATTTAATCAATGTGTCTTTTAAAGGTTGAAAAACAAGAAAAAAGTTGTTATAACATATCCTGTTCTCATAAACCATTTTATTATATATGTAAATCAGACAAAAAACAATTGTTTGTGGAGCAATATTTAGTAAAGTGGCCTAGAGATTTGTTTATCTAATAGTTTTTTAGAATCAGAAAAGAGGAAATTATGGAAAAGTTATTATTTACTTCCGAGTCCGTTACAGAGGGACATCCTGATAAGGTTTGCGACGCAGTTAGTGATGCAATCCTTGACGCATGTATGGCACAGGATCCAATGAGTCGTGTTGCATGTGAGACAGCTTCATGTACAGGTTTTGTTCTTGTAACAGGAGAGATTACAACAAAGGCACAGCTTGATGTTCCTGCTATTGTTAGAAAGACAGTTCTTGAAATCGGATATGATGATGGAGCAAAGGGTCTTGATGGTAATTCTTGTGCAGTTATGGTTGCCCTTGACCAGCAGTCAGCTGATATCGCTATGGGTGTTGATAAGGCACTTGAAGCAAAGGAAGGCAGCCTTAAGGATGATTTAGATACAGGCGCTGGCGATCAGGGTATGATGTTTGGTTATGCTTCAAATGAAACAGAAGAGTATATGCCATATCCAATCGCTCTTGCTCATAAGCTTGCATTACAGCTTACAAAAGTTCGTAAAGATGGTACACTTACATACCTTCGTCCAGATGGAAAGACACAGGTTTCTGTAGAGTATGATGAGGCTGGAAAGCCAGTTAGACTTGAGGCAGTAGTTCTTTCAACACAGCATGATGATGATGTAACACAGGAGCAGATTCACGCAGATATCAAGAAGTATGTGTTTGATCCTATTCTTCCAGCAGAGCTTATTGATGATAAGACAAAGTTTTATATTAATCCAACAGGACGTTTTGTTATTGGTGGTCCTCACGGTGATGCAGGTCTTACAGGACGTAAGATTATTGTTGATACTTATGGTGGAATGGCTAGACACGGTGGTGGAGCATTCTCTGGTAAGGACTGTACAAAGGTTGACCGTTCTGCAGCTTATGCAGCAAGATATGTTGCAAAGAACATCGTAGCTGCAGGCCTTGCTGACAAGTGTGAGATTCAGCTTTCATATGCTATCGGTGTTGCTGAGCCTACATCAATAAATGTAGATACATTTGGTACAGCTAAGATTTCTGATGAGAAGATTCTTGAGGCAGTTCGTGAGAACTTTGATCTTCGTCCAGCTGGTATTATTAAGATGCTTGATCTTCGTCGCCCAATCTACCGTCCAACAGCTGCTTATGGTCACTTCGGACGTACAGATGTTGAACTTCCATGGGAGGCACTCAACAAGGTTGATGCATTGAAGAAATATCTATAAATCAATAGTATTAATTGTTATAATAAAGGCACTGGCTTAGGCTGGTGCCTTTTTAGCATGACAAAAATATTTGCAGCATTTTTAGTGGGGATAGAAATGGAGAAGGATATGAATATTATTTATGAAGATGATGATTTGATAGTTTGTCATAAGTCGAGTGGAGTGCCTTGTGAATCAAAATCGGTTACACAAAAAGATGTTGTTAGCATTTTGGCTGAGCATAGAACTAATAATCATGAGCCATCGGAAATATATTTGGTACACAGGCTTGATCAGCCTGTTGAAGGACTGATGGTTGTGGCCAAGAATCAGAAAGCGGCATCAATTTTGTCGAAACAGATAACAGACCATATATTTACAAAGAAGTATTATGCAATAATTAGTAGAGAGCAGTTTCCTGATGAGGGAGTCCTTGAGGATTATATAGTTAAAGATGGAAGAACAAATCTGACAAAAGTAGTGAACAAGAATGATCCAAGAGCGAAGCTTGCAAAGCTTTCTTACAGAGTAATAGCTTCATGGGATGATAAAAAGCTCTTAGATATAACCCTTTATACAGGAAGACATCATCAGATAAGAGTACAGTTGGCTTCCAGAACGGCGCCAATAATAGGTGATGTGAAATATGGAGGGGTGACAACGGGACATCCATTGGCATTGTGCTCGCATTTTCTTGCTTTTAATCATCCAACAACAGGAAAGGATATGGCCTTTGAAACAAAACCTGAAGGATTAGATTTTTCAGAGTGCAAATTTTTTTAACAAATGATATTATGATAATGTTGCAATAATTATATTTTATTGGAGGAAGGTCATTGATTACTGCATACCTAATGGGCTTGCTGGCATTTGACATATTGTTTCTTGGTGTAATCATATTTGTTATGTTTAAAACCAGGAAAAGAAGAAACAAATTGCATGTTTCTATATTAAACATCTTTGTTATGGGGCTTTTTACATCAATTGCAAATTATGAAGCAATAGCGGCAACATCAGAGTTTCAGGCATCCATTCATTATGGTGTTTATTTTGCGTGCATAGATTGGCTTTTAATTTTTTTTATTGTATATGCTAGAGAATATACAAATGTTTGGCCTGAGTCATTTTATGCATTTGGAATAATGGTTTTGATTGCCATTACAGATACAGTGTCGCAGATTAGTAATGTATGGTTAGGTAAGACATTTCAGCTTGTTCCTGGTCTGACTGGACCTGGAATAGACAGGGTATACTATAATCCTAAAGGACTTTTCTTATATAATTTGCATCTTGTTTATTGTTATATTCTGGTTGCAGTTATTATTATCATTCTTGTAAAAAAAATATCTATTACGGCAGGAAATCATAGAAATAGATATGTGTATGTACTTTTGTCATTCGTATTGGTTGTTATTGTAAACATGATTTTTATGATGTTTATGGATGTGATACCAGTGGATTTGTCTTTATATTTGTATATGGTGCTGGCGCTTGTTATTGCATACCTGACTTTATACTATAATCCATATGTATATCTCAATGATATGATGACAATTGTGACGGAAAATATAAATTGTGCGATTATTTGTTATGATGAAAATGACAAGTTGGCTTATTACAGTAAATTAGCTGAGAAAAACTTCGACTTAGAGGGTAAAGAGTTATATCTAGAAGAACAATTAAAAAAATGGAGTGGCAGAAAGACATTAAACCAGATTTCAGATCAGAAATGGGAAGAGTTTATTTCCGTCGGTAATAATGAGAGATACTATGATATATATTTTAGAAAAATATATGATAAATCTGGTTATTATAATGGATGCTATTTTTCTCTATATGATAAGACTGTTGAGAGAACAAACACAGAGGATATGTCATTTGTGTCTAGACATGATAGTCTGACGGGAGCACTTAACAGAGAAAGCTTCTACGAAGAAGTTAGAAGAATGTTGGATTGCTATCCTAATACAGAGTATTATATTATTTGTTCCAATATCAAAGATTTTAAACTGATTAATGATGTCTTTGGTACAGATACCGGCGATAAAATATTAATAAAGATTACAGACTTAATAAGAGAAAGAGTTAGAGAAGGTACTGTATATGCCAGATTAGAGGCTGACAGATTCGCAATTTTGCTGCCAAAGGAACGATATAATGAAGAGATGTTCCTTGATGCAATGGGTGAGATTTCTTCGATTATAGATAATAGCCTTTATAGAATGCATATTCACATGGGCGTTTATGAGATTACAAATAGGCGCATAAGTGTTACGGTTATGTGCGATAGAGCATTTATGGCTATTGATTCTATTAAATCAAGCTATAGAGACAAAATCGCCTACTATGGAGACACATTAAGAAGCGAATATCAGAATGAACAAAAGGTTATTGGAGAATTTGAAAATTCTCTTAATGATAATCAGTTCCGTATTTATTTACAGCCACAGATAGATAAAGACAACGTATGTAAAGGAGCGGAGGCCCTGGTGCGTTGGATACATCCTGAACGTGGAATAATTCCACCAAGCGATTTTATCGGAATACTTGAACAGACTGGCTTTATTTACAGATTGGATATTTTTGTTTGGGAGGCTGCGGCAAAGAAGCTAAAAGAATGGAAAGATCTTGGATTTGAAGACAAGTACATATCTGTTAATATATCTCAGAAGGATTTTTATTATGTAGATGTTTATCAAACTTTTGTAGATTTAGTTGACAAGTACGAGATTAATCCTCAAAATCTCAATTTGGAGATTACAGAGTCTGCGTTTATGAATGATCCTAAGAAGCAGGTTGAACTTATTAATAAGCTACAATCTGCAGGGTTTAAAGTGGAAATTGATGATTTCGGTAGTGGGTATTCATCACTTAGCATGCTTAAGGAAATGTCAGTTGATATATTAAAGATTGACATGGCTTTTCTTGCGGTTACAGAAAATGAGGCAAGAAGCCGAAAGATTGTTAATATGGTCATTGCGCTTGCCAAGGCACTTGATATGGTTGTTATTACTGAAGGTGTTGAGACAAAGGAACAAGTGGATTATTTAACGCATGCAGGTTGTGACATTTTCCAGGGATATTATTTTGAAAGACCAATTCCTGTGGAAACATTTGAAGAAAAATACATGAAAGGACAAATAGATAATGGCTGACAAGAAGTTAGTAGAAGAGATTACATCCATGGATGAAAATTTTACTCAGTGGTATACGGATGTAGTTAAGAAAGCAGAGCTTATGGATTATTCTGCGGTAAAAGGTTGCATGATTTTTAAACCAAATGGATATGCAATTTGGGAGAATATTCAAAAGCTTCTGGATGCAAGATTTAAAGAGGTTGGTGTAGAAAATGTTTATATGCCAATGTTTATTCCAGAATCTTTGCTTCAAAAAGAAAAGGATCATGTAGAGGGCTTTGCCCCAGAAGTTGCATGGGTTACACAGGGCGGAATGGAGACTTTGCAGGAAAGACTTGTTGTCAGACCGACATCAGAAACATTATTCTGCGATTTATACAAGGATATAGTAAAGTCTTATAGAGACCTTCCAAAGGTATATAATCAGTGGTGTTCTGTTGTTAGATGGGAAAAGACAACAAGACCATTTCTTCGTTCTTCTGAGTTTTTATGGCAGGAAGGACATACAGTACATGCTACAGCTGAAGATGCCGAAGAACGTACAATTCAGATGTTAAATCTTTATGCTGATTTTTGCGAGCAGGTGCTTTGTATTCCTATGGTAAAAGGAAAGAAAACTGACAAGGAAAAGTTTGCAGGCGCTGAGTCTACATATACCATTGAAGCATTGATGCATGATGGTAAAGCTCTGCAGTCAGGAACAAGCCACAACTTTGGTGACGGCTTTGCTAAGGCATTTGGTATTCAGTATACAGACAAGAATAATCAGCTTCAGTATGCACATCAGACATCATGGGGTATGTCTACAAGACTTATTGGTGCCCTTATAATGGTACATGGTGATGATTCAGGACTTGTTTTGCCACCACTTGTAGCGCCTACACAGGTAGTTGTTATTCCTATTAATCAGAAGAAGGAAGGCGTGATTGAAGCAGCAAATGCTATATTTGACGATATAAAGGCTTGTGGTGTTAGGGTAAAGGTTGATGATACTGACAAGAGTCCAGGATGGAAATTCTCAGAAGCTGAAATGAGAGGTATTCCAGTTCGTGTTGAAATCGGACCAAAGGATATTGAAAATGGTCAGTGTGTTCTAGTTAGAAGAGATACAAGAGAAAAGATTACTGTTGCTATTTCGGAGGTTGCTGCAAAGGCTGCAGAAATAATGGAGTCTATGCAAAAAGACATGTTGGCAAGAGCTAAGGCTCATCTTGAAAGCCATATAAGCGATGCTCACGATTATGATGAGTTTAAGGATGCAGTGGCTAATAAGCCAGGATTTATTCGCGCTATGTGGTGTGGTGACCTTGAGTGCGAGCTAAAGATAAAAGAAGATACTACTGCAACAAGTCGTTGCATGCCTTTTGAACAAGAGGAAATAGCAAAGACCTGTGTATGCTGTGGAAAGCCAGCAAAGAAGCTTGTATTCTGGGGTAAAGCATATTAATGAAAATTAATTTACCAGATGATGTACAAAAAATAATAAAGACATTGAATGATAACGGACATGCTGCCTATGCTGTAGGTGGCTGTGTCCGTGATTCTATTTTAGGGATAATACCCAATGATTGGGATATTACTACATCTGCCAAACCTGAAGAGACGAAAGCTTTATTTGAAAAAACATTTGATACAGGTATTGAACATGGAACTGTAACTGTTTTGCTTAATCATACAGGCTATGAGGTTACAACCTATAGAGTGGATGGACGGTATGACGATGGCAGGCATCCAAACTCTGTTTCGTTCACATCTAGTCTTGAAGAGGATCTAAAGCGTAGAGATTTTACCATTAATGCAATGGCTTATAACGATGACGAGGGTCTTGTAGATATTTTTGGTGGAATTGAAGATCTTAACAATAAGGTCGTGAGAGCAGTTGGAAATCCAAAGGACAGATTTACAGAAGATGCGCTTAGAATGTTGCGTGCGCTGAGATTTGCAGCACAGCTTGGTTTTATTATAGAACCAGATACAAGAGCTGCTATTTCACAGCTTGCTCCAACAATAAAAAAGGTAAGTGCTGAAAGAATTCAGGTTGAAATAGTAAAGCTAATTATATCAGATAATCCGGGTATGATAAGGGATGTATATGAAACAGGTCTTACATCGATATTCCTGCCGGAATTTGATGATATGATGAAGACAAATCAGAATTGTATTCACCATATGTATACAGTAGGGGAGCACACTATTGAGGCCTTGAAAAACATACCTGGTGACAGGATCCTTAGATTGACAATGCTTCTTCATGATGTTGCAAAGCCTGTCTGCAAAGTTACTGATGATAAAGGAGTGGACCATTTTCATGGTCATCCGGTAAAAGGCCAGGAAATGGCAAAAGAGATTTTAAGAAGATTGAAATTTGACAATGACACAATTGATAAAGTGTCAAGACTTGTCAGGTATCATGATGAAAGACCTGTCATTAGTGAACGAGCTATAAGAAGAACTATAGTAAAGATGGGCCTTGACTGCTATCCTGATATATTTGCTGTAAAAAGGGCTGACACATTGGCTCAAAGTGATTATCAAAGAGAAGAGAAGCTAAAAGCAATTGACGAATTTGAAAAGATATATCACCAGATACTTGAAAAAAGTCAATGTTTGACAATGAAAGAGCTGAAGGTTAATGGAAGAGACCTGATTGAAATGGGACTAGGGCAGGGTAAGCTAATTGGCCAGGTCTTAAGCGCTTTGTTTGAGGAGGTTGTTGAAGAACCTTCTAATAATGACAGGGAATATTTATTGGCAAGAGCCCAAGAAATAATAAGTGATAAAAACGCAATCTAGATATAAATGGAACAAAGCTAATTGCTGTGATATAATTTTTTCATGTTTTTTAAATTGAGTCAAAAAAAATTAATAATAATTTTAGGCGTTTTATTTGTAATTCTTTTTGTCGGTTGTGGTGATAAAACAGATGAAAGCAGTCAGGCTAATCAACCATTTACAGCAAGAACTGGTTCTGCTGTAAAGTCGAATCTTGATGATACAGAAGAAAATGTAATTGGCCCAGCTACTGATATTGAGCAGAACAAGGATTATGTTATTGAAAATCTGGATATGAAACAGATGACAATAACTTTATATGAGCCCGGCTCAAATAAGACTATGATATATCCTTATTCGTTGGCAACAGATTTTACAGATAAATATGGCGATAATACTAGTGTTGTGAATTTTGTGCTTGGTACAGTGGTTAATGTAGGAGACAGATTTCAGGGCTCGGGCGCATTGAAAAGTATAAGTATGTCCAATGATGTCTGGGTTGAAAAGGATGTTAGTCGTTTTTCTATAGACACTAGTAAACAGCTGCTAAGAGTAGGCAGTACAGATTATAGACTTTCGCTTAAAACAAAAATATTTTCTGATGAAGGCGAAATATCAATTGATCAGATTACTGGTACGGATATTCTGACTGTTATAGGCAAAGACAAGAATGTTTATTCAGTAAGAGTGTCCAATGGACATGGATATATAGCTTTCACTAATACCACTCTTTTTGACGGAAGTATAGCTTCAATAGGCAAAGATATTGCAACAAAAATCTATGGGAATACTATGCTTGAAGTTCCAGAAGGAACGTATGATATTACCGTTGCAAATGGTGGCTATGGTGGAACAAAAAGTTATGATGTGGCAAGAGATGAGATTACAGTGGTTGACCTTAATGAACTTAAGGGAGAAGGACCAAAGACTTGTGCATTATATTTTATAGTAACGGCGCCCAATACAAAAATATATATAGATACAATTCCAGTGCCTGATTATGTGGCAAATGTTACATATGGAAAACATCATTTGGTTGTAGTGGCTGAAGGATATGAGACTTGGGATAAAACATTGGTTTGTAATACACCGTCTGCGACTATTACGCTTGACATGTCAGCAGATAGTGGCGTGAATACAGGAAATTCTAATAATAACGCTACAAATAATTCAAATACAAACAATAGCAATAATAATTCGAATAACAATAACGTTAATAATTCGAATAGCAATAATTCAAACAATACTGTATCAAATAGTAGCGCAAATAATAATTCTTCTAGTGCACATAATAGTGGAACAAGTTATAATAATGGCAAACTTTCTAATACGTCATCGGATTATGAGGCGGAACATTTGAAAACTATGTCTGATATAATAACAAGCTTACTTAGCGGTAACTAGTATCAAGGAGGTAACTTTTATGTACAAAAAAATGTATGACAGATGGCTAAATGCAAATCTTTCAGATCCTGATTTAAAACCAGAACTTTTAGAAATAACAGGTGACGAAGATGCAATAAAGGATAGATTTGCAGTGTCTCTTGCATTCGGTACAGCTGGACTTAGAGGTGTACTTGGTGCTGGTACTAATAGAATGAATATCTATGTAGTAAGACAGGCTACACAAGGACTTGCTAACTGGGTGAAAACGCAGGGAGGAAAGCAGCTTGTGGCTATTAGCTATGACAGTAGATTAAAGTCTGATGTTTTTGCTAAGGAAGCAGCAGGAGTTCTTGCGGCAAATGGTATTAATGTTAGAATTTACGATGCGCTCATGCCAGTGCCAGCATTATCATTTGCTACTCGTTTCTATGAGTGTAATGCCGGTATTATGGTTACAGCATCTCATAATCCTGCAAAATATAATGGATACAAGGCGTATGGCCCTGATGGTTGTCAGATGACAGATGATGCTGCAGCTATAGTATATGATGAAATTCAAAAGACAGATATTTTAGATGGAGCAAAATATATGTCTTTTTCTGAAGGTTTTGAAAAGGGACTTATAAGATTTGTAGGTGATGACTGTAAGGAAGCCTTGTATAAAGCAATTGAGGATAGACAGGTTAGACCGGGACTGGCAAAAACTTCAGGCTTGAAACTTGTTTATAGTCCACTTAATGGGACAGGACTTGTTCCGGTAACACGTATACTTAATGATATTGGAATTGATGATGTAACAATTGTAAAGGATCAAGAATACCCTAATGGATACTTTACAACATGTTCGTATCCAAATCCTGAAATATTTGATGCGCTAAAGCTTGGTCTTGAATTGGCAAAAGAGAAGGATGCAGATTTGATGCTTGCAACAGATCCTGATGCTGATAGAGTAGGAATAGCTATGAAGTGTCCGGATGGAAGCTTTGAACTTGTTTCGGGAAATGAAATGGGAGTTTTACTTTTGGATTATATTTGTGCTGGTCGTATTGAAAAGGGAACAATGCCGGCAAATCCAGTTGCGGTAAAATCGATTGTGTCCACTCCACTTGCAGATGCAGTTGCAAAGAACTATGGTGTTGAGCTTCGTTCGGTATTAACAGGATTTAAATGGATTGGAGATCAGATAGCATCTCTAGAGGCTGCCGGAGAAGTTGACAGATTTATATTTGGATTTGAAGAGTCTTATGGATATTTGGCAGGTCCGTATGTAAGAGATAAGGATGCTGTTGTAGGCTCTATGCTTATATGTGAGATGGCGGCTTATTATAGAAGCATAGGTTCATCTATAAAACAGCGTCTTGAAGAAATATATGCTCAGTATGGAAGATATCTTAATATGGTAGATTCATTTGAATTCCCAGGACTTACAGGCATGGATAAAATGGCTGGAATTATGGAAAATCTTAGAAAGAATCCACCAAAGGAATTTGCAGGTATTAGTGTAGAAAGTGTAGTAGATTATAAGGAAACTGAAAAGACAGGTCTTCCATCAGCTAATGTTCTTATTTACACATTGGTTAACGGTGAGACAGTTATTGTAAGACCATCTGGAACAGAACCAAAGATTAAGGCTTATTATACAACGAAGGGAGCAAATCTTGATGAGGCTAAAGCTCATAAGGATTCTCTTGCAAATGCATTAGCACCTATATTTGCTTAAAATGTTTATGTTATAATCACCAAAGTTTATATGTAAACTTTGGATAAAATGGTTAATGACTTTTCAAAAACATTAAAAATGCCGAAAAACTGCGATTTTTCGGCATTTTTTTCTTGACAATTATTATTAAAACAATTATAAACTTAATTGTTCATCTTTTGATAGATGGATGTATTTTGTATTCCAAGAGGAGGAAATTATAATGAACAAGACAGAATTAGTTGCAGCTATGGCTGACAAGGCTGGCGTATCTAAGAAGGATGCAGAGGCTACATTAAAGGCTTTCACAGAGGTTGTTGCTGAAGAGCTTAAGAAGGGTGAGAAGATCCAGTTAGTAGGCTTTGGTACTTTCGAAGTATCTGAGAGAGCTGCTAGAACAGGTAGAAACCCACAGACAGGCGCTGAGATGAAGATCGCAGCTTCTAAGGCTCCAAAGTTCAAGGCTGGTAAGGCTCTTAAGGATTCTATCAACTAGTTTTGATAAGCAAGACTTTGGTTTTGCATTTAGCTTTAAAAGTTGAGGGACTCGGCTATCCGAGTCCCTTTTATGTTATGGTGACGAGGAAGATTAATCATGTTTACATGATTGTATCTGACAATCGCTAATCAGCAGATAAAATTCGCAGAGCGTGTTTTATCGTTATTAATAAATATAGACTTGAGTGAAGGATATGAGATTAGACAAGTATTTAAAGGTTTCCAGACTGATTAAAAGAAGAACTGTTGCCAATGAAGCATGTGATGCAGGACGTGTAATGGTTAATGGCAAGGTAGTAAAGGCTTCTTACGATGTAAAGGTGAATGATGTTATTGAAATTGCATTTGGCAATAAGACAGTAAAAGCACGTGTTTTGGATATTCAGGATACGACCAAAAAGGAAAATGCTAAGGAGCTTTTTGAGTATATTTAGTATAAAAAAACGCTTGAAATTATCCGATAAATTTATTAGGAGATAATTATGGCTACAGTAACAAGAACATATTCTAGAAAAAACAATATAAAAAAGAGTAGATACAGAAAGCGCAAAATGCAAACAGGAAAAGTTTACATTATGGCGATTGCTGGATTTATGGCTATTGTGCTTGGCGTGAAGATTGTCACTATGTATAATAGAAACAAGGAATATGAAGCTAAGGAAGAGGAATTGCAGGCTGCGCTTGATGCTGCACTTGAAAAGAAGGAACAGCTAAAGGAATATGAGTCATATACACAAACTCATGAGTATGCTGAGTCAACAGCTAAAAGTAAGCTTGGATTGATTTATGAAAACGAGATTATTTTTAGAGAAAAATAATATTGAACAATATATAAAAGATAATAATATGTTACAAAGAGGCGATGGAATTGTTGTTGGATTATCGGGAGGTCCAGATTCTGTATGCCTTCTTTTTGTTTTGCTCGCACTTCAAAAAGAATACAATTTAGATATAAGAGCATTGCATGTAAATCATGGGATTAGAGGTGCTGAGGCGCTTAGAGATCAAAATTTTGTAGAAGCTCTTTGTAAATCAAATAACGTCCCTTTGGTGATAAAATCATATGATGTTCCTGAACTATCAAAAAAGATGAAAATGTCTGAAGAAGAAGCTGGAAGAGTTCTTAGATACGAAGCTTTTGAAATGTTGGCAAATCAGATGTTTGAAATGGGTATTAATACTAAAATAGCGATTGCGCATAATGCTGATGACAATGCCGAAACTGTAGTTCTGAATATGATAAGGGGCTCCGGCTTGGATGGAATGAAAGGAATTGTTCCTGTACGAGGAAGAATAATAAGGCCGTTGCTTGGCATATCGAAGAAAACTATTTTAGATTTTCTGGAAGAGTCAAAAATAGAATATATAGTGGATTCTACAAATTTACATGATGATTATGCAAGAAATAGGGTGCGTAATCATGTTCTTCCAGAACTGAGGAATCTTAATAATCAAGCTGTTATGCATGTTTTTGATATGAGTCAAAATGTAAAAAAAGCATTGGATTATTTAGATGAACATGTTGAGAAACTTTTGCAGTCGGCAAAGTTTGAAAAAAATAACTGCGAATATATATCATGTGAGGTGCTTAGAGAAGCGGATGACTATATTATGTCAATGGCACTAAAGAAATATATCTCATCATATATGCCATATCAGAAAGATGTTTCCGCTAAACATATAGAAGCGGCAAAGGAATTAGTCTTTTCTGAAAATGGAAGCAAAAGTATAAATTTACCTCATTCAAGAAAATTGTGCAGAGAATATGACAGTTTATATGTAAAGCTTATTGAAAGCGATGATGCTGACACTTTAGGTTTAAAAAATAATATAGAAGACATATCAACAAGATTTCAAACACGTATATTTGACTATGATAAGGAGCTTTTGTACTCTCAAAAAACCTATACTAAATGGGTGGATTATGATAAGATTAAGAACATAGTTTCTTACAGATATAGACAATCCGGCGATATGATAACGATTGATGATAAGGGCTCTACAAAAAAGCTTAAAGACTATTTCATCAATGAGAAGATCCCAAAGGATGAGAGAGATTTTGTGCCGCTTGTATGCGATGGCAGTCATGTTATATGGGCGGTGGGTTATAGACTTGGTGCGGCCTATAAGGTGGATGAGACTACAAAGAGAGTACTAGAGATTATATATAAGGAGTAAAAACATGAGTGAATCAATTAGAGTGATGCTTCCAGAGGAAGAAGTTGCTGCAAGAATTGCAGAGATGGGAGCACAAATCAGTAAGGATTATGAGGGCGAAGAGATATTTTTGGTATGTATTTTGAAAGGTGCATCCTTCTTCGCGACAGAACTTGCAAAAAGAATAACTGTTCCTGTAATAATAGATTTTATGGCAACATCAAGCTATGGCTCTGGCACAGTATCAACTGGTGAGGTTAAGATTAAAAAGGATGTTGAACTGGATGTAGAAGGCAAGAATGTTCTTATTGTTGAAGATATCATTGATAGTGGAAATACACTTAATTTCTTACAGGATGTATTTGCAGAACGCAAGGCAAAAAGCGTTAAGATGTGTACAATGTTAGACAAGCCAGACCGTAGAGAGGTTGATGTTAATGTTGATTATACAGGCTTTACAATTCCTGATGAGTTTGTAGTTGGTTATGGTCTCGATTATGATCAAAGATATAGAAACCTACCATATATTGGTATTGTGGAATTAAATTAGGAGGAATTCTTGAAAAAGAGTAGATCGACAGGCTTTGGCATATACTTATTAATTCTATTTGTCATTGTCGTTTTAATTCTAAATTTTAATAATAAATCTGTGACAACATATAGTTTGGAAGCCTTTAACACGGAGGTAAAGAATGGCGCTGTTGAATCGGTGGTAATTAATCAAAATCAACAGGTGCCTACAGGATCAGCCACTATATTTTTTAATACAGAGGGTAAAAGCAAACAGGTGTTGTATGTGACGGATGTAAATGCATTTCAGAATGAACTGAAGGAATTGAATGTTAGCTATGTAGTAAATGATATTCCAAAGACCAGTTATTTGTCACAAATGCTTCCGATGCTTATAATTTTTGCTGTGTTGTTTTTGCTGTTTTTGCTTTTTTCAAAGGGTACAATTGGAGAAGGCGGAGCAAATGCAAAAATGATGGACTTTGGAAAGTCGAAGGCCAAGCTGACAAATAAAGAAGATGTCAAGGTTAGATTTAATGACGTTGCAGGACTTAGAGAAGAAAAAGAAGAAGTTGGAGAACTTGTAGATTTTTTAAAGGATCCTGTAAAATACACTAAGCTTGGAGCTAGAATACCAAAGGGAATCATATTTGTGGGTCCTCCTGGTACAGGTAAGACCCTTTTGGCTAAGGCAATAGCTGGAGAGGCAGGCGTTCCTTTCTTTAGCATTTCAGGTTCTGATTTTATGGAAATGTTTGTTGGTGTTGGTGCTTCGAGAGTGAGAGATTTATTTTCAGAGGCCAAAAAGAATGCACCATGTATAGTCTTTATTGATGAGATTGACGCAGTTGCCAGACGCCGAGGCACAGGCATGGGCGGTGGACATGACGAGCGTGAGCAGACACTGAATCAGCTGTTAGTAGAAATGGATGGTTTTGCAGCTAATGAAGGAATTATTGTAGTGGCTGCTACTAATAGAGCCGATATTCTTGATCCAGCTATTATGAGACCGGGACGATTTGACAGAAAGGTTTATGTTGGAAGACCGGATGTAGGCGGAAGAGAGGAAATACTCAAGGTACATGCGCAAAACAAACCTCTTTCTGATGACGTTGATTTAAAGCAGATTGCTCAGACAACAGCAGGGTTTACTGGGGCTGATTTGGAAAACCTTTTAAATGAGGCTGCTATAAATGCTGCAAAGGCAAATAGAGCTTTTGTTGTAATGGATGATATAAAGAAATCATTTGTAAGAGTTGGTCTTGGTACAGAAAAGAAGAGCAGAATTATTTCTGACAAAGAAAAAAAGATAACAGCTTATCACGAGGCTGGCCATGCAATACTGTTTCATGTTTTACCAGATGTTGGACCTGTTTATTCGGTTTCTATTATTCCGACAGGTGCAGGTGCAGCTGGATATACAATGCCTTTACCTGAAAAGGATGAGATGTTTAATACGAAGGGCAAAATGTTACAGGACATTGTAGTATCACTTGGAGGACGTGTTGCAGAAGAAATTATTTTTGATGATGTAACCACTGGAGCATCGAGCGACATTAAAAATGCTACTGCTTTGGCAAAGGATATGGTTACTAAATATGGATTTTCAGATGCGATAGGACCTATCAATTATGATGAGGATGGGGATGAAGTCTTTATAGGTAGGGATTTGGCGCATCAAAGAGGCTATGGGGAAGCCGTTGCTACATCAATAGATGCCGAGGTAAAGAAGATTATCGACGAGTGCTATGACAAAGCACGTGAAATAATAAAGGAAAACGAGGACGTCCTTCACAGTTGTGCAAATCTTTTGCTTGAAAGAGAGAAGATTGGGCGAGCTGAGTTTGAGGCTTTGTTTGGGATAACACAGCAGGATGACCTTGACGATAATAATGAAGGCGTTGTTGTAGAAGGAATGTAATGGCGGGTTGTGCAATTTGCACAATCAAAGATACATTTTTTTGTGATGTTTGTGCACACTTATATGTTGCATCACCATATAATAAACATCGTAAAAACCCCCCAATACATTATATAATTTTTACTAACCCATAGTAAAAATACCTTCTCCTAAAAGACAGCGTTCGTAGCTGTCTTTTATTTTTTTATCTAGAACTTTAGTGGTGATATAAGTTCTGCTAGGGAATTACGCCAAAGCGATTTTGACAATGGATATTGCTTTGGTCTTTAAAATGAGGGTGAATAATGAATAACTTAGCTATATTTTCAGATGGTACAAGCCAATTTAGACGACCAGAGGAGCCAAATGCATTTACCAGTGTTAATCTTAGATTGCGTGTGGATAAAAGAGATGCGCTTGTTTGTTCTGTTAAAGTTGGAAATACAAAGTATCAGATGAGAGAAGATGGGCAGGATGATTTGTTTAGGTACTTTGCTGCAGATGTTATGCTGACAGATCAAATAATGAATTACTGCTTTGAGATTATTGAGTATGGAACTACCTATTATTATGACAGAATGGGTGTTACTTATAATGTAAGAGATGAGTATTTATTCTCTATTACCCCTGGTTTTTCTACTCCGGACTGGGCTAAGGGGGCTGTAATGTATCAGATTCTTGTTGATAGATTCTGTAATGGAGATACCTCTAACGATGTTGTTGATAATGAGTATTACTATATTAATACATATGTAAAAGGAGTGAAGGAGTGGGATAAAGCTCCTGAAAACTTTGATGTTGCCAGATTCTATGGTGGTGATTTAGAAGGAGTTAGGCAAAAACTGTATTATTTAAAGTCTATTGGAGTAGAGGTTATTTATTTCAATCCAATTTTTGTATCTCCGTCAAATCATAAGTATGATATTTCAGATTATGATTATGTTGATCCTCATTATACAGTTATACCAGAAGATGCGGATGGTGTGCTGTCTGAAGGTGACTATAACAATGCAAATGCAATAAAATATAAGAAAAGGGTTACGGATAAAAAGAACTTAGAGGCAAGTAATGAGTTTTTTGCAAAGTTTGTGGAAGAAGCGCATTCGAAAGGCCTGAAAGTGATTTTGGATGGAGTGTTTAATCACTGTGGATCCTTTAATAAATGGATGGACAGAGAAGGGATATATGATGAGTCATTTGGATATCCTGATGGTGCGTATAAATCTGCTGATAGTCCATATAGAAATTATTTTCAGTTTTTTGAAGAGGATTGGCCTAATAATCATAAATACGATGGCTGGTGGGGAAATGACACTTTACCAAAGCTAAATTATGAAGGCTCAAACGAGCTTTATGATTATATTATTTCTATAGGTAAAAAGTGGGTATCTCCTCCATACAATTGTGATGGATGGAGACTGGATGTTGCTGCAGATTTGGGACATTCAGAAGAATTCAATCATAAATTCTGGAATGACTTTAGAAAAGCTGTAAAACAGGCAAACCCTAATGCGGTAGTATTAGCTGAGCATTATGGAGATCCTTCCAGATGGCTGGATGGTTATCAATGGGATACAATCATGAACTATGATGCCTTTATGGAACCGTTGTCTTATTTTTTGACAGGCATGGAAAAACATAGTGATAAGTTTGAGCAGGATGCATTAGGAGATGGGGTAAGATTTAAGAATACAATGATGCATTTTATGACAAAGATGAAAACACCATCTTTGATGTGTTCGATGAATCAGCTTTCTAATCATGATCACTCAAGGTTTTTGACAAGAACAAATCATAAGGCGGGCAGAGTTGCGACTCTTGGCTCACAAGCTGCAGGCGAGGGCGTTGATATAAATATACTGAGACTTGCATCTATGATTCAGTTTACATGGCCGGGTGCTCCTACTTTATACTATGGAGATGAGGCGGGCGTTGTTGGATTTACAGATCCTGATAACAGAAGAACGTATCCATGGGGAAATGCAGACTATGATCTTATAGATTATCACAGAGATTTAATTATGATTCATAGAGAAAGTACTGCATTAAGAAAGGGTTCGCTTGTATTTTTAGATGCTGGAAAAGATTTTATAGCATATGCCAGATTTGACAGAGTACAGATTATGGTTATTGCTATTAATATGTCTAGTGATTTGAAATCAGTGGACATACCTGTGTGGATAGCAGGTGTTCCTATGGAAGCTGAAATAACAAGATTAATTATTTCAAATCAAAAAGGATATTCTATATTGCCGGCGGCTAGGCAGGTTAAAAATGGAATCCTTCATATAGATATGAAACCACAAGGTGGTGTGGTTTATAGATATGAAATCTAATTCTTTACAATATGCACAACATGTAGTATAATGCAGGTGATTTTATGGTAATGATGGCACATTATTTGGTTGCTTGGGGAAGCAGAGTGCTATTATTGCTAATACAAGATGTTGTGTGGATTCTATTTTAGGAGTAAGTAAATGGATATTTTGTCTGAAGAAACATTGGACATCCAGACTTTACTAGAACGACAGAAAGAATTAGAAAAACAATGGAAAGAGATTCTCGGCAAAAAACGTGATGTCGAGGCGAGAGAAAAAGCATTAGCCCAAAGGGAAATGCAGTTTGAATTAAAGTGGAACCTTTTGCTTGAGGAAACACAAAGACTGGCTGATGATAAGGAAAACTTTGATAGAAAGCAGAAATTCTATGAAAGGGTATCTGCTCATGAAAAGCAGTCAAGTGTGGTATACGAGGATAACATTGTACATGGAGAAATGTTCTTTTCTGGTGTATCAACTAAATCGGCTCTTAAAAAACGCTATAAGGATTTGATAAAGATATATCATCCTGATAGTGAGGGTGGAGACAATGAGACTGTAGCTGAAATTAATAGAGAGTATGATAATCTTAAAGAAATGATGATGTAGGGGAGTGTATAACTCCCCTATTTTATTCTTGGGGATTTATGGACTTGAGAAAAGTGCAAAATGTATACAAAATAGACCAAGACCAAAATTATTATAGTCGTTGACAATATCCTTACAAGGTGGTATAGTTGTCAAGCGACAAAATTCAAGGTCTTTTTTTTATGCTCAATTTTCCTTTGCGGTAGTTGTTCGCTATACCGTATGAGCAAAATGAAGATCAATAGATTAATGGAGGTGGAAGTTGTGCGCACAAAGATAACATTGGCATGCACAGAATGTCAGCAACGTAATTACAACATGACAAAAGACAAGAAAACACATCCTGACAGAATGGAAACTAGCAAGTATTGCAGATTCTGCAAGAAGCACACAATGCACAAAGAGACTAAGTAATTAGTAGAGAGGCAGTGTAAAATGGCAGAGAACAAGAAGTCAGGACTTGCTGAAAAGTGGGACGGATTAAAAAAAGAATTTAGTAAAATTGCTTGGCTTGATTCAAACACTATTTCAAAGCAGTCTACAGCAGTTATTGCTGTGTCAGTAGTTGTAGCCGTATTGATAGTATTATTTGATGCTATTATCAATTATGGCGTGGATTTCCTGATTAATCTTTAATCAGGTATTAGATGGAGGAATGCTTTATGGCAGAGGCAAAGTGGTATGTTGTACATACATACTCAGGTTATGAAAACAAAGTTAAGGCCAATATCGATAAGGCAATTGAGAATGGTCATCTTGAGGAGCAGATTCTTGAAGTAAGAGTTCCTATGGTCGAGGTTACAGAGACAAAGGACGGCGTTAAGAAGAAGTCAATGAAGAAGACCTATCCTGGATATGTTCTTATTCATATGATTCTTAATGATGAGACTTGGTATGTTGCACGAAATACTAGAGGTGTTACAGGATTTGTTGGTCCTGGATCAAAGCCTGTACCTTTGACAGACGAAGAGGTAGACAGCTACCTGAACTCTTCATCTAAAGTTGAAAAGGCCAGAATCGATGTTGATTTTGAGATTGGCGATATGCTTAAGGTTATATCAGGCACTTGGCTTGATTCTGAGGGTGTTGTTACATACATCAATAACAAAAAGCAGACAGTTACAATCAGTATTGATCTGTTTGGCCGTGGAACACCAGTTGAGATCGATTTCACTGATGTTCGCAAAATAGACTAAGGAGGATAAGAAATTGGCTAAGAAAATCGAAGGCTATATTAAGTTACAGATTCCTGCTGGTAAGGCAACACCAGCACCACCTGTTGGACCAGCTCTTGGTCAGCACGGTGTTAATATTGTAGAGTTTACAAAGCAGTTTAATGCAAAGACAGCAGATATGGGAGATACAATTATCCCTACAGTTATTACTGTATATGCTGACAGAAGCTTTAGCTTTATTACAAAAACTCCACCAGCTCCAGTTCTTATTAAGAAGGCAGCTAAGATCCAGTCTGGTTCTGGCGTACCTAATAAGACAAAGGTAGCAAAGATTACTAAGGCTCAGGTTAGGGAAATCGCTGAGACAAAGATGCCAGATCTTAATGCAGCAACAATTGAAGCTGCTATGAGCATGATCGAGGGAACATGCAGATCTATGGGCGTTGAAGTAGTAGAGTAATAAACATTTGATTCTATTAGTGGGAGAGTTATACTCGCTATACCACAGGAGGTTAAAATGAAAAGAGGAAAGAAATATTTAGATGCAGCTAAGTCTTTCGATAAGGCTAATGCATATGAAGTAGCAGAAGCAATCTCAATCGTAAAGAAGAATGCAACTGCAAAATTCGATGAGACAATCGAAGCTCATATCAGAACTGGTTGTGACGGACGTCACGCTGAGCAGCAGATCAGAGGTGCTGTTGTTTTACCACACGGAACAGGTAAGACTGTTAGAGTATTAGTATTCGCTAAGGGTGCAAAGCTTGATGAAGCTTTAGCAGCTGGTGCAGAGTATGCAGGTGGTGAAGAGCTTGTACCAAAGATCCAGAACGATGGTTGGTTAGACTTTGACGTAGTAGTAGCTACACCTGACATGATGGGTGTTGTTGGTCGTCTTGGTCGTGTACTTGGACCTAAGGGCTTAATGCCAAACCCAAAGGCTGGTACAGTTACAATGGACGTTACAAAGGCTGTTGAGGATATCAAGGCTGGTAAGATTGAGTACAGATTGGACAAGACCAATATTATCCACGTGCCAGTTGGAAAGGCTTCTTTTTCAGAGGAGCAGTTAGCGGACAACTTCCAGACTCTTATGGATGCAATCAATAAGGCAAAGCCAGCAAGCTTAAAGGGCCAGTACATTAAGAGCATATCACTTGCTCCAACAATGGGACCAGGCGTTAAGGTTAATGTTTCAAAGGTTTCAAACTAATTATTGACATTCTATATACGTTAATGTATAATGCACAAAGTTGTTGCCGAAGACAGTAGGTGCCTTAGGGCGTAAAAGTTTACTTGCCTACCGAGGAATGATCGTATTATTATGACATTTTACCTCTCTGTCTTCATGGCAGAGAGGTTTTTTAATCCTCATTATGAGCAACAAAAATAAATAAGGAGGAAACAATCGTGGCAAAAGTTGAAATTAAGCAGCCTATTATAGCTGAAATCTCAGAAAGCGTTAAGGACGCACAGTCAGTTGTTGTAGTTGACTATCGTGGACTTACAGTTGCTGAGGATACAAAGCTTAGAAAAGAGCTTCGCGAGAATGGTATCACATACAAAGTTTACAAGAACACAATGATGAACTTTGCATTTAAGGATACTGAGTTTGAGCCACTCAAGGATGTTCTTGAGGGACCAAGCGCAATCGCTATCTCTAAGGATGATGCTACAGCACCTGCTAGAATCTTATCAAAGTTTGCTAAAACAGCACCTGCACTTGAAATCAAGGCTGGCGTTGTTGAAGGAACTTATTATGATGCTAACGGCATGAAGGCAGTAGCTTCAGTACCTGGCAGAGAAGAACTTATTTCTAAGTTACTTGGAAGCTTACAGTCACCTATCACAAACTTCGCTCGTGTTCTTAATCAGATCGCAGAGCAGGGTGGCGCAGGTAATGCTACAGAAGCAGCACCTGTAGAAGAGGCTCCAGCAGCAGAGACTCCAGCAGCAGAGGCTCCAGCTGAGGCAGAAGCACCAGCAGAGGAAGCTCCAGCTACAGAGGAGTAATTATTTAAATTTTATTTTATTATTATTAGGAGGAATAAATCATGGCAAAGATGTCAACAGAAGATTTTATCGCAGCTATCAAAGAGCTTAGCGTATTAGAGTTAAATGACCTTGTAAAGGCTTGTGAGGAAGAATTCGGCGTATCTGCAGCAGCAGGTGTTGTAGTTGCAGCAGCAGCTGGCGATGGCGCAGCAGCAGCTGAGGAGAAGGATGAGTTCGATGTAGAGCTTACAGAAGTAGGTGCTGAGAAGGTTAAGGTTATCAAGGTGGTTCGTGAAGCTACAGGCCTTGGTCTTAAGGAAGCAAAGGAACTCGTTGATTCAGCTCCAAAGGTAATCAAGGAAGCAGCTGACAAGGCTTCTGCTGAGGCTCTTAAGGCTTCTCTTGAGGAAGTTGGCGCAAAGGTTACTCTTAAGTAATTTTGTTCTGATTGTTTTACTCCCTGGGATAATTCTCAGGGAGTTTTTTTCTAAGCAGATTAAAAATCAAAATAGTTCAAAATAGTTCATATTTTTTTTCTAAAAAATAATTATTGACATTGACGACAAATTTGTAGTACTATGTACATTGCACTATTGTGGTGCAGTGGGTTTTTGTGCGCATTTTTTGAATTGCGCTTTAAACATAATAAATTGCAAGGAGAAACGTCAATGGAGAAAAACAGAATACGTCCAGTCAAGGCTGGAAAAAACATGCGTATGAGTTACTCAAGACAGAAAGAGGTTTTGCAGATGCCAAACCTGATTGAGGTTCAGAAGAACTCTTATCAGTGGTTCATCAATGAAGGTCTCAAAGAGGCTTTTGCTGACATCTCACCTATTACTGACCGTAGTAACCAGCTGGAATTACATTTTATTGACTTTACATTATGCACGGAAGATGTAAAGTACACTATTCCAGAGTGTAAGGAAAGAGATGCGACATACGCTGCTCCTCTTAAGGTTAAGGTGCGCCTTATCAACAAGGAAAGCGATGACGGTAATGTTATCGAGCATGAAATCTTTATGGGAGATTTGCCACTTATGACAGACACAGGTACCTTTGTTATCAATGGTGCAGAGCGTGTTATCGTAAGCCAGTTAGTTCGTTCACCAGGTATTTATTATGGCATTGGCCATGATAAGATTGGTAAGGAGCTTTATTCGTGTACCGTTATTCCAAATCGTGGTGCATGGCTTGAGTATGAAACAGATTCTAACGACGTTTTTTATGTACGTGTAGATAGAACCAGAAAGGTACCTATCACAGTACTTATTCGTGCTCTTGGTGTTGGAACCAATGAGGAAATTATAGATTTATTTGGTGAGGAGCCAAAGATTTTAGCTTCATTTGCTAAGGATCCAGCTATTACAGAAAAGAATCCACAGGGAAGCTATGAGGGAGGTCTTTTAGAGCTCTACAGAAAGATTAGACCAGGTGAGCCTCTTGCAAAGGACAGCGCAGAGAGTCTTATTAATGGTATGTTCTTCGACTTAAGACGTTATGATCTTGCAAAGGTTGGACGTTATAAGTTCAATAAAAAGCTTATGCTCAGAAACCGTATTTCTGGACATGTTCTTGCTGAGGATGTTGTAGATCCAACAACAGGCGAAATTCTTGCTGAGGCTGGAACAACAGTTAATCGCGAGCTTGCTGATAAGATTCAGAATGCTGCAGTTGCTTCAGTAATGATTCAGACAGAGTCTAGAAATGCTAAGGTTCTTTCTAATATGATGGTAGACATCACAAACTTTGTTGATTGTGATCCGAAGGAGCTTGGCGTTACAGAGCTTGTTTACTATCCAGTTCTTGAGCGTATTATGGAAGAAAATCCTGAAGAGGCTGATTTGCTTGATGCGATTAAGCGTTCAGTTGCAGATCTTATTCCTAAGCATATTACAAGAGAAGATATCTTCGCATCTATCAACTATAACATGCATCTTGAGTATGGTATTGGAAATGATGATGATATCGATCACCTTGGCAATCGTCGTATACGTGCAGTCGGCGAATTGCTTCAGAACCAGTACAGAATAGGTTTATCAAGACTTGAGCGTGTTGTTCGTGAAAGAATGACAACTCAGGATTTAGAGGGCATTTCTCCACAGAGCCTTATTAATATAAAGCCTGTTACAGCTGCTATTAAGGAGTTCTTTGGTTCCTCTCAGCTGTCACAGTTCATGGATCAGAACAACCCACTTGGTGAGTTGACACATAAGAGACGTTTATCAGCACTTGGACCTGGCGGTCTTTCAAGAGATCGTGCCGGATTCGAGGTTCGAGATGTACACTATTCTCACTACGGAAGAATGTGTCCTATTGAGACACCTGAAGGTCCTAACATCGGACTTATCAACTCTCTTGCAAGCTATGCTCGTATTAACGAGTACGGATTTATTGAGGCACCTTATCGTGTGATTGATAAGGCAGACCCTGCTAATCCGGTCGTTACAGATGAAGTAGTATATATGACTGCTGATGCAGAGGATAATTATCACGTAGCACAGGCTAACGTTAAGCTTGATGCTGAGGGACATTTCGTAAGAAAGAACGTTGCTGGTCGTTTCCGTGAGGAAACACAGGAGTACGACAAGACAATGTTTGATTACATGGACGTATCTCCAAAGATGGTATTCTCTGTAGCTACAGCCCTTATTCCATTCCTTCAGAATGACGATGCTAACCGTGCTCTCATGGGTTCAAACATGCAGCGTCAGGCAGTGCCACTTCTTACTACAGAGGCACCTGCTGTAGGAACAGGTATGGAGCCAAAGACAGCTGTTGACTCTGGCGTTTGTGTAGTAGCAAAGCGTGCCGGTGTTGTAGAAATGGCTGAGTCTAACAGAGTAGTTATCCGTACAGAGGGTGGCGAAAGAGACGAGTATAATCTTTCCAAGTTTACTCGTTCTAACCAGTCAAACTGCTACAACCAGAGACCTATAGTATTCAAGGGCGATACAGTTGCTGAAGGCGAGGTTATCGCAGATGGTCCTTCTACAAAGAATGGTGAGCTTGCTCTTGGTAAGAATCCACTTATCGGATTTATGACTTGGGAAGGTTATAACTACGAGGATGCTGTACTTCTTTCAGAAAGACTTGTTCAGGATGACGTGTATACATCTATTCATATTGAAGAGTATGAGGTAGATGCTAGAGATACAAAGCTTGGACCAGAGGAAATCACTCGTGATGTTGCTGGTGTAGGTGATGACGCACTTAAGGATCTTGATGAAAACGGTATCATCAGAGTTGGTGCAGAGGTTAGATCTGGCGATATTCTTGTTGGTAAGGTTACTCCAAAGGGTGAGACAGAGAGAACACCTGAAGAGAGACTTCTTCTTGCAATCTTTGGTGAAAAGGCAAGAGAGGTTAGAGATACATCACTTAGAGTTCCTCATGGAGCTTATGGTATTGTAGTTGCTGCAAAGGTATTTACAAGAGAGAATGGCGATGAGCTTTCTCCTGGAGTAAATAAGTCTGTTCGTATATATATTGCACAGAAGAGAAAGATTGGCGTTGGTGATAAGATGGCCGGCCGTCATGGTAACAAGGGTGTAGTTTCAAGAGTATTACCTGTTGAAGATATGCCTTACCTTCCAAATGGACGTCCACTTGATATCGTGCTTAACCCACTCGGCGTTCCTTCGCGTATGAATATCGGTCAGGTCCTTGAGATTCACCTTTCACTTGCTGCTAAGGCACTCGGATTTGATATTGAAACACCAGTATTTGATGGTGCAAAGGAAATAGATATTCAGGATACACTTGAGCTTGCAAATGACTATGTAAATCTTCCATTTGATAAGGATGAGCTAAAGGCTGAAAAGGCTAAGGCAAAGGAAATCGGTGAAGATTACGATGTTAATGAGACATTCTATGACAAGTATAAGGATACACTTCTTGACGATGTAATGGAGTATCTCTCAACAAACAGAGCACACAGAGAGCTTTGGAAGGGTGTTCCTATTTCTAGAGATGGTAAGGTTCAGCTTCGTGATGGACGTACAGGTGAGCCATTCGATGGTCCTGTAACAATAGGTCACATGCATTATCTGAAGCTTCACCACCTTGTTGATGATAAGATTCATGCTCGTTCAACTGGTCCTTACTCACTTGTAACACAGCAGCCACTCGGTGGTAAAGCACAGTTTGGTGGACAGCGTTTCGGTGAGATGGAAGTTTGGGCTCTTGAAGCTTATGGTGCAAGCTATACACTTCAGGAAATCCTTACAATGAAGTCTGATGATGTTATCGGACGTGTTAAGACATATGAGGCTATTATTAAGGGAGACAACATTCCTGAGCCAGGTATCCCTGAGTCATTCAAGGTACTTCTTAAGGAACTTCAGTCACTTGGTCTTGATGTACGTGTTCTTGATGAGAACCGTGAAGAGGTTGAGATGATGGAGACAAGTGAGTATGGAAACACAGATCTTAACTCAATCATCAGTGGAGATAAGCATTTCGCATTTGAGAGCGATGAGACATTTGCTCGTCATGGTTACACCAAGCAGGAAGTAGATGAGGAAGCTGGTGAAATCGTTGACTCTGAAATCGAGGAAGACTTTGAAGAGGACTACGATGATAACTATGATGATGACGATATGGACATGTAATTAGAAGGGAGAGAAAAAATGTCAGAGAATAAAGAAGCGACATATCAGCCAATAGAGTTTGATGCAATTCAGATTGGCTTAGCATCTCCTGAAAAGATCCGTCAGTGGTCAAGAGGCGAGGTTAAGAAGCCTGAAACTATTAACTATCGTACTCTTAAGCCTGAGAAGGATGGTCTTTTCTGTGAAAAGATATTTGGACCTAGCAAGGACTGGGAATGTCACTGCGGTAAGTATAAGAAGATTCGCTATAAGGGCGTAGTCTGCGACAGATGTGGTGTTGAGGTAACAAAAGCATCAGTTCGTCGTGAAAGAATGGGACACATTGAGCTTGCTGCTCCTGTATCCCATATCTGGTATTTCAAGGGTATCCCTTCACGTATGGGACTTATTCTTGATATTTCACCAAAGACTCTTGAGAAGGTTCTATACTTTGCTAGTTATATAGTTCTTGATGCAGGCGAGACAGGACTTATGTATAAACAGGTTCTTTCTGAAGCTGAGTATCAGGAGGCAAGAGAACAGTATGGTTCTGACTTTAGAGTTGGCATGGGTGCAGAGGCTATCCAGGAGCTCTTAAGATCAATTGATCTTGATGTTGAAGCTACAAACCTTCAGATGGAGTTTGAAAATGCTACAGGCCAGAAGCGTGCTCGTATTATAAAGAGACTTGAGGTTGTTGAAGCATTCAGAGAGTCAGGAAACAAGCCTGAGTGGATGATAATGACAGTTATTCCTGTTATTCCACCAGATCTTCGTCCAATGGTACAGCTCGATGGTGGTAGATTTGCTACATCAGATCTTAATGATCTTTACCGTCGTATTATTAATAGAAATAATCGTCTTAGAAGACTTCTTGAAATTGGTGCGCCAGACATTATCGTTCGTAATGAGAAGAGAATGCTTCAGGAAGCAGTTGATGCTCTTATTGATAATGGTAGAAGAGGTCGTCCAGTTACTGGACCTGGTAACAGAGCACTTAAGTCACTTTCAGACATGCTTAAGGGTAAGTCTGGTAGATTTAGACAGAACCTGCTTGGTAAGCGTGTTGACTACTCAGGACGTTCAGTTATCGTAGTAGGACCAGAGCTTAAGATTTATCAGTGTGGTCTTCCAAAGGAGATGGCACTTGAACTGTTCAAGCCATTCGTTATGAAGGAGCTTGTTCAGAATGGTACAGCACAGAATATTAAGAGTGCAAAGAAGATGGTTGAGAAGTTCCGTCCAGAGGTTTGGGATATCCTCGAGGACGTAATTAAGGAGCATCCAGTAATGCTTAACCGTGCTCCTACACTTCATAGACTTGGTATTCAGGCATTTGAGCCAATCCTTGTAGAAGGTAAGGCTATTAAGCTTCATCCACTTGTATGTACAGCTTACAATGCCGATTTCGATGGTGACCAGATGGCTGTTCACCTTCCACTTACAGCAGAGGCTCAGGCAGAGTGTAGATTTATGCTTCTTTCGCCTAACAACCTTCTTAAGCCTTCAGATGGTGGCCCTGTTGCCGTTCCTTCACAGGATATGGTACTTGGTATTTACTATTTGACTCAGGAGAGAAAAGCTTCAGAGGAAAACTCTGGTGTAAAGGGCGAAGGAAAGATCTTTAAGAACGTTAATGAAGCAATTCTTGCATATGAGAATGGTGTTATTACACTTCACGCTCGTATCAAGGTTAGAGTTTCAAAGACAATGCTTGATGGCACAGTAAAAACTGGAATTATTGAAACAACTCTCGGAAGACTTATATTTAATGAGATTATTCCACAGGATCTTGGATTCGTTGATAGAAGCAAGCCTGAGAATGATTTGCTTCCAGAGATTGATTTCCTTGTAAAGAAGAAGCAGTTAAAGCAGATTCTTGAAGCAGTAATTAATACACATGGAGCTACAAAGACAGCAGAAGTTCTTGATGATATCAAGGCTATGGGTTACAAGTACTCAACAAGAGCTGCCATGACAGTTTCAATTTCAGATATGACAGTGCCTGCTAAGAAGCAGGAGCTCATTGAAGAGGCAGAGGCTACTGTAGAAAAGATTTCTAGACAGTATAAGAGAGGTATTATTACCGAGGAAGAGAGATATAGAGAAGTAGTTGATGTATGGAAGGATACAGATGAGCAGCTTACAGATGCCCTTCTTTCAGGTCTTGATCAGTACAACAACATCTTCATGATGGCTGATTCAGGAGCCCGTGGTTCTGACAAGCAGATCAAACAGCTTGCCGGTATGCGTGGATTGATGGCTGATACAACAGGTCGTACAATCGAGCTCCCAATCAAGTCTAACTTCCGTGAGGGTCTTGATGTACTCGAGTATTTCATGTCAGCTCATGGTGCTCGTAAGGGTCTTTCAGATACTGCTCTTCGTACAGCCGATTCAGGATACCTTACAAGACGTCTTGTTGACGTATCTCAGGAGCTTATTATCAGAGAATCTGATTGTAATGCTGGTAAGGATCGTGAGATTCCAGGAATGTACGTTGAAGCATTCAAGGATGGCAAGGAGCTTGTAGAGTCACTCGAGGATCGTATTACAGGACGTTTCTCTTGCTACACAATTTGTGATGCAAAGGGTGAAGTAATTGTTAAGGCAAATCATATGATTACACCTCGTCGTGCAGCTGCTATCGTTGCAAACGGTGTTGATGAAAATGGTCAGCCAATTACAAGAGTTAAGATAAGAACAATTCTTTCATGTAGATCACATGTTGGAATCTGTGCTAAGTGTTATGGTGCTAACATGGCATCTGGACGTGCAGTTGGCGTTGGTGAAGCAATTGGTATTATTGCAGCACAGTCAATCGGTGAGCCTGGTACACAGCTTACCATGAGAACATTCCATACAGGTGGTGTTGCTGGTGATGATATTACACAGGGTCTTCCTAGAGTAGAAGAGCTTTTCGAGGCTAGAAAGCCAAAGGGACTTGCTATTATTACTGAAATCCCTGGCGTAGTTGAGATTAGAGATACAAAGAAGAAGCGTGAAGTAGTTATTACTGATAGCGAGACTGGAGATGTTAAGGAATATCTTATCCCTTATGGATCTCGTATTAAGGTCATGGATGGAGACGTTCTTGAGGCAGGTGATGAGCTTACAGAAGGTTCTGTTAACCCACATGATATCCTTAAGATTAAGGGTGTTAAGGCTGTTCAGGATTACCTTCTTAGAGAGGTTCAGAGAGTTTACCGTCTTCAGGGTGTTGATATCAACGATAAGCATATCGAGGTTATCGTTAGACAGATGCTCAAGAGAATTCGTATCGAGGAAGCTGGAGATACAGAGTTTATGCCTGGTTCATTAGTTGATTTCCTTGACTTCGAGGATATGAATGAGGAGCTTGTTGCACAGGGCAAGCAGCCTGCTGAAGGTTCACAGGTACTTCTTGGTATTACAAAGGCTTCACTTGCTACAAATTCATTCTTATCAGCTGCTTCATTCCAGGAGACAACAAAGGTTCTTACTGATGCAGCTATTAAGGGCAAGATTGATCCACTTATCGGTCTTAAGGAAAACGTTATTATTGGTAAGCTGATCCCTGCTGGTACAGGTATGAAGAGATACAATGATATCAAGCTTAATACTGATGTTAATCTTGCAATGAAAAAGCAGTTAGACGCAGCAATGGCTGAGGAAAACATCGAAGTTGATGAAGAGGCAGAGGCAGTTGTAGTAGAAACTGTTGAAGATGCTGAATAATCAGCAGTAGATATTAAAGCTATTAGTTAAGTTTTTTCTTGACACAACAATAGAATCTATGTATAATTTTTTAGCGTGCCTGATTTTGGGCACGCTAAAATACTAATAGGAGGTAAGAATAATGCCAACATTCAACCAGTTAGTAAGAAAGGGACGCCAGAGCGCTGTTAAGAAGTCTACAGCTCCTGCTCTTCAGAGAGGTTACAATTCTCTTAAGAAGAAGCCAACAGAGACATCTTCTCCACAGAAGCGTGGCGTATGTACAGCCGTTAAGACTGCTACACCTAAGAAGCCTAACTCAGCTCTTCGTAAGATTGCCAGAGTTCGTCTTTCAAATGGTATCGAAGTTACTTCATACATTCCAGGCGAAGGTCACAACTTACAGGAGCATAGCGTTGTTTTGATTCGTGGTGGTAGAGTAAAGGATTTACCTGGTACTCGTTATCACGTAATCAGAGGTACACTTGATACAGCCGGCGTTGCTAATCGTAAGCAGGCTCGTTCTAAGTACGGCGCTAAGAGACCAAAGGATGCTAAATAATTTGTTTTAGCACCAAGCAATTGTATTATCACATAGATATTGGTTAGTGTTGGAATTGTTCTTATAGAATAGATTCTGCGCGAACACATTATAATGTGAGTACCGTTGAGATAATCAAAAATATGATTAAGGAGGGAAGTATCGTGCCACGTAAAGGACATACTCAAAAAAGAGACGTTTTGGCAGATCCTATATACAATAGCAAGGTAGTTACAAAGCTTATCAACAACATCATGCTTGATGGTAAGAAGGGCGTAGCTCAGAAGATTGTATATGGCGCATTTGCTAGAGTAGAGAATTCTACTGGAAAGCCTGCTTTAGAGGTTTTCGAAGATGCTATGAATAACGTTATGCCTGTACTTGAGGTAAAGGCTAGACGTATCGGTGGTGCTACATATCAGGTACCTATCGAGGTTAGACCAGATCGTCGTCAGGCACTCGGTCTTCGTTGGTTAACAGACTTTTCACGTAAGAGAAGCGAGAAGACAATGGAAGAGCGTCTTGCAAACGAGATTTTGGATGCAGCAAACAATACTGGTGCTGCAGTAAAGAGAAAAGAAGAGATGCACAGAATGGCAGAAGCAAACAAGGCTTTTGCTCACTACAGATTTTAGGAGGTATAGACCTTGGCTGGAAGAGAATATCCATTGGATAGAACCAGAAATATCGGTATTATGGCTCATATTGATGCAGGTAAGACTACACTTACAGAGCGTATCCTTTATTATACTGGTGTAAACTACAAAATTGGTGAGACTCATGACGGCGCGTCTACAATGGACTGGATGGAGCAGGAAAAGGAGCGTGGTATCACTATCACATCTGCTGCTACAACATGTCATTGGACACTCGAAGATCACCACAAGCCAAAGGCTGGCGCTAAGGAGCACCGTATCAATATCATCGATACTCCAGGTCACGTTGACTTCACTGTTGAGGTTGAGCGTTCACTTAGAGTTCTTGATGGTGCAGTAGGTGTATTCGATGCTAAGGCTGGTGTTGAGCCTCAGTCAGAGAATGTATGGCGTCAGGCTGATACATACAACGTACCACGTATGGCATTCATCAACAAGATGGATAAGATGGGTGCAGACTTCTTCATGTCTGTACAGACAATTATCGATCGTCTTGGAAAGAATGCTATTCCAGTACAGATTCCAATCGGAGCAGAGGATGACTTTGCAGGTCTTATTGACCTTTTCGAGATGGAAGCATACTTATATAAGGATGATAAGGGAGAGGATGTAGAGATTACAGAAATCCCTGATGATCTTAAGGATTTAGCTGAAGAATGGCACATGAATCTTGTTGAGAAGTGCTGCGAGCTTGATGACGACCTTATGATGATGTTCCTTGAGGATGAGATTCCTTCAGTTGAAGAAATGAAGGCTGCTCTTCGTAAGGGTACAATCGCATGTGAGGCTGTTCCTGTATATTGCGGTTCTGCTTATAAGAACAAGGGTGTACAGAAGCTTCTTGATGGTGTAATCGAGTACATGCCAGCTCCAACAGACGTACCAGATATTACAGGTACAGATCTTGATGGAAATGAGATGACACGTAGATCTTCTGATGACGAGCCATTTGCAGCTTTAGCATTTAAGATTATGGCTGACCCATTCGTTGGTAAGCTTGCATTCTTCAGAGTTTACTCTGGTACATTGAATTCAGGTTCATATGTACTTAATGCTACAAAGGGTAAGAAGGAAAGAGTTGGACGTATCGTTCAGATGCACGCTAACTCACGTACAGAAATAGATAAGGTTTACTCAGGCGATATCGCTGCAGCTGTAGGTTTCAAGCTTACAACAACAGGTGATACAATCTGTGATGAACAGCATCCAGTTATTCTTGAGTCTATGGAGTTCCCAGAGCCAGTTATCGAGCTTGCTATTGAGCCAAAGACAAAGAATGATCAGGGTAAGATGGGTGAGGCTTTAGCAAAGCTTGCTGAAGAAGATCCTACATTTAGAGCTCATACAGATCAGGAAACTGGTCAGACAATTATCGCTGGTATGGGTGAGCTTCACCTTGAAGTTATCGTTGACAGACTTCTTCGTGAATTTAAGGTAGAGGCTAACGTTGGTGCACCTCAGGTTGCATACAAGGAGACAATCACAAAGGCTGTTGATATTGATAGCAAGTATGCTAAGCAGTCAGGTGGTCGTGGACAGTATGGTCACTGTAAGGTTAAGTTTGAGCCAATGGATCCTAACGGTGAGGAGACATTCAAGTTTGAGTCAACAGTAGTTGGTGGTGCTATTCCTAAGGAATATATCCCAGCTGTTGGTGAGGGTATCGAGGAAGCAGCTCAGGCTGGTATCCTTGCTGGATTCCCAGTGCTTGGTGTATCTGCTACAGTTTACGATGGTTCATACCACGAAGTCGATTCATCAGAAATGGCATTCCACATCGCTGGTTCTATGGCATTCAAGGATGCTATGAAGCAGGGTGGCGCTGTTCTTCTTGAGCCTATTATGAAGGTTGAAGTAACAATGCCTGAGGAGTACATGGGTGATGTTATCGGATCTCTTAACGCTAAGCGTGGTCAGATTCAGTCAATGGATGACCTTGGCGGCGGAAAGATTGTTCGTGCGCTTGTTCCACTTGCAGAGATGTTCGGATACTCTACAGAGCTCCGTTCTTCTACACAGGGACGTGGTAACTACTCTATGTTCTTCGAGAGATATGAAGCAGCACCAAAGAGTGTTATGGATAGCGTTATCAACGAGCGCGCAAAGTAATAAAAAAAGGTTGAAAAATCGCACATTCTCTAATATAATCGAGACACGCGGTAATTTTTAGAAAGTAAAGCCTATTTAGGCAATTACAAGGGAGGAAATTTAAAAATGGCAAAAGAGAAATTTGACAGAAGTAAGCCACATTGTAACATTGGTACTATCGGTCACGTTGACCACGGTAAAACAACTCTTACAGCAGCTATCACAAAGGTTCTTGCTGAGAGAGTAGCTGGTAACGCAAAGGTAGATTTCGAGAATATCGATAAGGCTCCAGAAGAGCGTGAAAGAGGTATCACAATCTCTACAGCTCACGTTGAGTATCAGACAGACAAGAGACACTATGCACACGTTGACTGCCCAGGCCATGCTGATTATGTAAAGAACATGATCACAGGTGCTGCACAGATGGACGGCGCTATCCTTGTTGTAGCTGCAACTGATGGTGTTATGGCTCAGACAAAGGAGCACATCCTTCTTTCTCGTCAGGTAGGTGTACCTTACATCGTTGTATTCATGAACAAGTGTGATATGGTTGACGATGAAGAGCTTCTTGAGCTCGTAGAGATGGAAATCACAGAGCAGCTTGAAGAGTATGACTTCAACGATTGTCCAATCGTTAAGGGTTCAGCTCTTAAGGCTCTTGAGGATCCAAACGGTGAGTGGGGCGACAAGATCATGGAACTTATGTCTACAGTAGATGAGTACATTCCAGATCCAGAGCGTGAGACAGATAAGCCATTCCTTATGCCTGTAGAGGACGTATTCACAATCACAGGTCGTGGTACTGTTGCAACAGGTAGAGTAGAGCGTGGTACTCTTCACCTTAACGATGAAGTTGAAATCATCGGTGTTAAGGAAGAGACACAGAAGTCAGTTATTACAGGTATCGAGATGTTCCGTAAGCTTCTTGATGAGGCTCAGGCTGGTGATAACATTGGTGCCCTTCTTCGTGGTATCAACCGTGATCAGATCCAGAGAGGACAGGTTCTTGCTAAGCCAGGTTCTGTAACATGCCACACAAAGTTTACAGCTCAGGTTTACGTTCTTACAAAGGATGAAGGTGGACGTCATACTCCATTCTTCAACAACTATCGTCCACAGTTCTACTTCAGAACAACAGACGTAACAGGTGTTTGCGAGCTTCCAGCTGGTACAGAAATGTGCATGCCTGGTGATAACATCGAAATGACAATTACTCTTATCCATCCAGTAGCTATGGAGCAGGGTCTTACATTCGCTATCCGTGAAGGTGGACGTACTGTAGGTTCTGGTCGTGTTGCTACAATCGTTGAGTAATCTTCGCGTTGGCAATGAGCCGAGCAAATAAGTAAAAAATATTCCCGGAGGGTGCTTGCACTCTTCCGGGATTTTTTTTGCTTATTTATTGGGCGACAGCCCGCGACTGAGATGAAGCGTAGCGGAATCGAAGTTGTGCTAGGATTGTTCACA
>JAZQOU010000007.1:0-203106 GCA_045628025.1 Lachnospiraceae bacterium
AACCTTGAAAGAAATCTTTCAAGGTTTTTCCTTTAGATAAGATAAGTTTATGAAAAATATAATTATTGTAGGTGGTGGGGCTGCAGGTATGATTGCGGCCATAGCTGCTGCCAGTAATCCAGACACCCATGTTGTTCTGATAGAAAAGAATGAAAAACTTGGTAAGAAAATATATATAACAGGAAAAGGCAGATGTAATTTTACAAATGCCTGTGATACAGAGGACTTTTTTTCTAATGTTGTTAGTAATCCAAAGTTTTTATATTCGTCGATATATTCATTTGATTCTTCTGCTGTTATAGATTTCTTTGAAAGCAATGGAATGCCGACTAAGGTGGAACGTGGTAATAGAGCATTTCCACTTTCTGACCATGCATCAGATGTTACAAAAGCTTTAGAAGGCTGTATGCGAAAAAATGGTGTAGAAATACATCTAAATGAAGAAGTTCTTGCAATATTACAGGAGGCTAGAGACGACGATGCAGCTGCTAGGGGCAATATAGAAACTGCTGAGATTTCGTCTGCTTTATATTTAAATCAAGAAGACTTGCATGTTGAAAATCATAGAGAATTCATTGTTAAAACAAATAAAGCTTCTTATATAGCTGATAATCTGGTGATTGCTACTGGAGGTTTGTCTTATCCCACAACGGGTTCAACTGGAGATGGTTATAAATTTGCAAAGGAATTTGGACTTGATATAAAAGATCAATTGCCTGCATTAGTTCCTTTTAATACAAAGGAAGAATACATAAAAGAAATGCAGGGGCTGTCGTTGAAAAATGTTGAGCTTTCCATATATGATCTTGGACAAATGGGTGACGAGTCAGCTGGAGCCAAAGGAAAGACAAAGCCTGTTTATAAAGAGTTTGGAGAAATGCTGTTTACCCATTTTGGTGTGAGTGGTCCATTAGTATTATCTGCATCGAGCAAATGTACTTCACTTTTGAACAAAAATCATACACTTGTTGGATATATCAATTTAAAGCCTGCACTTAGTAAGGAACAGCTTGATGAAAGGCTTATAAGAGAGCTTGAAGCAAATCCACAAAAGGCCTGTGCTAGTATTATTCGTGGTTTGCTGCCAGGAAAAATGCTTCCTGTATTTTTAAATCTTTTAAATTTTGATACTTCAAAGCAGGCGGCCTCTGTTACAAAGGCTGATAGAGAAGAAATAATTAATTTACTTCAAAGATTTCCTTTTACAATTGTTTCTACGAGGGGATTTAAAGAGGCTATCATTACTCAGGGCGGAGTCTCAGTAAAGGATATTAATCCATCAACAATGGAAGCAAAGAATATAAAGGGGCTTTATTTTGCTGGAGAAGTATTAGATCTGGATGCTTATACAGGCGGTTTTAATTTGCAGATAGCTTTTTCTACCGGCTATTTAGCAGGCGTTTCCATAGTGTAAATAAAATATAGAAAGAAGAGGGATTATAAATGAGCAAAAATATTGCAATTGATGTACCTGCTGGAGCAGGAAAAAGTACTATAGCAAAGGCTGTAGCAAAAAAGCTTGGATATGTTTATGTGGATACAGGAGCGATGTATCGTTCAATGGCTCTTTATTTTATTAGACAGGGCTTTTCGTCAGATGATGAAGCATCCATTTCAGCAGCCTGTGATGATATTGATATTACTATTGAATATGTCGATGGTGCTCAGCAGGTGATAATGAACGGGGAGAATGTAACCGGTCTTATTAGAACTGAAGAGGTTGGCAATATGGCATCGGCTTCTTCTGTTTATGCAGATGTTAGAGCAAAGCTTGTTGCACTTCAGCAAAAGCTTGCGGCTACAACTGACGTTATTATGGACGGCCGTGACATTGGAACTGTTGTACTTCCTAATGCGGATGTAAAGGTTTACCTAACAGCGTCTGTTGAATGCAGGGGCAAAAGAAGATATGACGAGCTTGTGGCTAAGGGAGTTGAGTGTGATCTTGAAGAAATCAAAAAGGATATTGAAGAAAGAGATTACAGAGATATGCACAGAGATATTAGCCCATTAAAACAGGCTGATGATGCTGTTCTTGTTGATTCGTCTGACATGACAATTGATGAGGTAATAGATACAATCGTTGGGCTTATCGAGAACGTATAAATTAGATAACGGAATAAAAATATAGATAGAAATATATATAGATATAAATATAGATATAGATATAAATATAGATACAAATATAAATATAAATATAAATAATATATATTATAGACTGTTTACATAGATAATTTAGGGAATATATGGAAATCAAACTTGCAAATTCAGCAGGCTTTTGCTTTGGAGTAAAAAGAGCTGTTGATGTAGTTAATGAACAAATTGAAAAGAAGAATAGTGGCAATAACAATATAGGACCAATTTATACCTATGGGCCAATTATCCACAATGAAGAAGTGGTAAAAGATTTTGAAAATAAGGGCGTTATTGTGATGGCTGAAGCGGACAGTACTGACAGCGAGGACGCTGATGGTATTAAAAACGCAGGTTCTTACGAAAAAGGAACTGTTATTATCAGATCACATGGTGTTACAAAGGCTGTTATTGACAAACTGAAAGCTGAGGGCCATGAAATAGTAGATGCCACTTGCCCATTTGTTAAAAAGATACATAAGATAGTTGAAGAACATTCTTTGGCTGGCGATTATATTGTTATTATCGGAAATGCTGATCATCCTGAGGTTGTTGGAATCACTGGATGGATAAATGGGAATGATTATACGATTATCAATAATGAAGAAGAAGCAAGGAATTTTTCTGTAAATAACGATAAAAATATATGTATTGTATCGCAAACTACCTTTAACCATAATAAATTTCAAGAATTTGTTGAAATAATAAAGGAAAAAGGTTATTATGTTAATGTTTTGAATACTATATGTGATGCGACTAATAGGCGTCAGGTAGAAGCAAAAGAGATAGCTTCTTTAGTAGATGCAATGATAGTTATTGGAGGAAAGAATTCTTCAAACACACAGAAGTTATTCGAAATATGTAAAAAAGAATGCAAAAATACTTACTATATTCAGACAGCCGCTGATTTAGTGCTTGACGAACTAAGATCCATTAAACGTGTAGGTATTACTGCGGGGGCTTCCACCCCAAACAATATTATTGAGGAGGTTCAAAACAATGTCAGAAATGAGCTTTGAACAAATGCTGGAAGAAAATTTAAAAACTATACGAAATGGAGAAGTTGTAGATGGTACTGTAATCGATGTTAAGCCAGATGAGATCATCCTTAACATTGGATACAAGTCAGATGGAATCATTACACGTAATGAGTACACAAATGAATCAAATGTAGACCTTACTACAGTTGTTTCTGTTGGTGATAGTTTAGAGGCTATCGTTATTAAGGTTAACGATGGTGATGGACAGGTCCTTCTTTCTTATAAGAGACTTGCTGCTGAGAAGGGCAATGAAGAATTAAGAGCAGCTTTTGAGAACAATGAGGTTATTACAGCTCCTGTAGCAGCTATCCTTAAGGGTGGTCTTTCAGTAGTTGTAAACGAGGCAAAGGTATTTATCCCTGCATCACTTGTTTCAGATGTATACGAGAAGGATCTTAACAAGTATTTAGGACAGGAAATCAGCTTTGTTATTACAGAGTTTGAGCCAAGACGTCGTCGTATCATTGGTAATAGAAAGACATTACTTGTTGCTGACAGATCTAAGAAGCAGGAAGAGCTTCTTTCAAAGATTGCTGTTGGTGATGTTATTGAAGGAACAGTTAAGAATGTTACAGACTTTGGTGCATTCATCGATCTTGGTGGTGCTGATGGTCTTCTTCACATCTCAGAGATGAGCTGGGGAAGAGTTGAGTCTCCAAAGAAGGCATTTAATGTTGGTGATACTGTAAAGGTATTCATCAAGGATATCCGTGACAACAAGATTGCTTTATCTTGCAAGTTCCCAGAGGAGAACCCATGGAATGGCATGGCTGAGAGATTCCCAGTTGGTGCTATTGTAAAGGGTAAGGTTGCTCGTATGGCAGACTTTGGTGCTTTCGTTGAGATCGCTCCAGGTGTTGATGCACTTCTTCATGTTTCTCAGATCTCTAACGAGAGAATCGAGAAGCCAGCTGATGTACTTAAGGTAGGTCAGGAAGTAGAAGCAAAGGTTATCGAGTTCAAGGAAGCAGACAAGAAGATTTCTCTTTCTATCAAGGCTCTTACAGAACCAGAGGTTAAGGAAGATGATGCTGATGTAGCTGACGTTGATATTGATGCTGTTGCAGCTGCTACAGAAGAGTAATTATTAAAGCAGATTTAAGGAGGTACGTTAGTGCCTCCTTTTTATGTGGGGGCGGTGTATACATGGGGACGGTCCTAATGCCACGCACATGTGTACTTTGGCTCGAATATTTTTTAAAAGTATTCAAATTCTTTGAATTTTCACATAATGTCTGTTATTATGAATTCGTACTCTAAAAAATATAAATAAAGTTGGTTTGTTATGACTTTATGAATTACTGGGGGTTGCTTATGGGTGATTATGAAGAGTTCAAAAAAGCTGTATATGCATTGACTAAAATTGATTTGAGTTCTTATAAAGAAAAGCAGATGCGTCGTCGAATTGATTCTCTTGTTACCAAGAATAAATGCGCTTCATATAAGGAATATGTTGCCTTGCTGAAGTCAAGCAGGGATTGTTTTGAAGAGTTTGTTAACTTTTTGACTATCAATGTTTCTGAGTTTTATCGTAATCCTGAACAGTGGGAGCTTATGGATAAGGAGTTTATTCCTGAGCTTATTAACAAGTTTGGAAAGAATCTTAAGATTTGGTCAGCTGCCTGTTCTACAGGTGATGAGCCTTACTCACTGGTTATGGCATTGTCTAGACACTTGCCTTTGAATCAGATTAAGATTTATGCTACTGACATTGATAAACAGGTTATAGCTACTGCAAAGGTTGGTCTTTACAGTGAAAAGTCTATAGCTGCAGTACCTGCAGATCTCAAGAAAAAATTCTTTACACAGGTTGGTAATTCTTATCAGATTTCAGAGGAAATTAAGCGTTGTGTTGAGTTTCATGAGCACAATCTTTTGGAAAGTCCATATCCAAAGGATTATGATATGATTGTTTGTAGAAATGTATTGATTTATTTTACTGATGAGGCAAAAGCAGAGGTTTATAAGAAATTTGCTGATGCATTGAAGCCTACAGGTATTCTGTTTATTGGTTCTACGGAACAGGTTAATAATTATAAGGATATCGGATATAAGAGAAGATATTCTTTCTACTACGAAAAAATTAATTAGAATTCATAACCGACTTCAAATAATTAGATTTAAAGAGATGATTTAATTCTAATAATGGAGTCGGTTTTTATTTATTAAGTATCGAGATAATTATGAATTCAAGTATTTCATCGTTTAGATCTTCAAGCCTGATATAAGCCTCCTTTGAAAGGTGGTTTTCCTTAAATAAATTAGTGTTTTTTCTTGTGCTTTCTGGTAATGCATTCCATTTTTTTTCATTGGTTACAGGTATAAATTGGCCTTCGAATTTTACTCTGCAATTTTCTTTCTTAGCATTTTCACGTTGGTTTTTGTCGATAGATGTACCAATTGATTTTGGGACAATAATATCTTCGGATGGTAGATAGTAATAATCTTTAAAATTGGGCAGGTAGCAATACAGAATTCCTTCAAAAATATTAATGTGTCCTGCAATATGATTTTCTTTAATAATAATATAAAAACTATCATCAGATATAGTAATAAGAGATGGCAGATTGATGTTTGTTTCGCCCTCAAATTCCAAACAGGTGTCTGAATTATGATTGTTACAATTATGCGTTTTGCATTTATGCGATAAATTGGATATATATAGTCCTTCTTTGATTGCACTATAATTATAAATAGGCAATATATCATAAAGTCCTTTAATATCATCATGGTTATGTAGGAGCAGTAATGCCGCAAGGCTTTCATCTTTGCTTTTTGCATATTCATGAAAAACTTCAATTAATTGACCGCCATTGCACTTGTCATTTCGATTAATTCCTAAAAATTTTTCTATAGATGTCTGCTGGTAATTATCAAGCTTTAATAGTTTTTTTACTTTTATTGCACATTTGTATAAATCGATATGCTCTAAGTCGGAAATATCATTATCTATACAATATTTTTGCATACGACTGCTTATGAATGGTATATCAAAGGTGGAACCATTGTAAGTAATAAGAACATAAAAATCTCTTATAAATGTAGAAAATTCATCAAGAATAGTTCGCTCGTCTTCTAATCCTTCTGCAAATAGTTGAACAATGTTTAAATAGTATTTATCCTTGCCTTCGCAGGATAAGTAGCCTAGCCCAATCATATAAATAGCGCTGGTCCTTGCAGAAAGTCCTAGAGTTTCAATGTCAAAAAATAAATATTTATCAATGCTTTGTTCTTTTGACAGCTCTTTTATGTAACCAATATTATCTATTGATATTATATCTTTTACAATTTTCATTTTATTGCTCCATGGTATATTTGTTATTGTAAATAATATGAACAAACAATAACAATCATTGTCAATACTTTAACATAGATGGTATTCAAAATAATACAAAAATAATGAGAAATATTATCTATAAGGGAATTAATAATGCTATAATATCTACAAGTGTGTAAAAACATATTAATGAGGAAAGTGGGGTATTTAAATGAGTTTAAAAACATTTAAAGGCGGAGTTCATCCCTACGATGGCAAGGAATTATCAAAGTCTAAGCCAATCAAGGATTTACTTCCTACCAGTGAATTAGCTTTTCCATTATCACAGCACATTGGTGCACCTGCAACAGCTATAGTTGCTGTAGGCGATACTGTACTTAGAGGACAGAAGATAGCAGAGGCTGGTGGATTTGTTTCATCACCTATCTACTCATCAGTTTCAGGTACTGTTAAGGCTATTGAGCCAAGACGTGGTGCTGTTGGTGATATGGTTAATTCAATCATAATTGAAAATGATGGTCAGTATATTGAGACTGGCTTTACTGCTGTTGATGATGTCAGCGCTCTTTCAAACGAGGAGATCATCAATAAGGTAAAGGAAGCAGGTGTTGTTGGTATGGGTGGCGCAGGCTTCCCTACTCATGTAAAGCTTTCACCAAAGGATCCAGCTGCTATTGATTATATCATTGTTAACTGTGCTGAGTGTGAGCCTTATCTTACATCTGACTACAGACTTATGCTCGAAAAGAGTGAAGAGCTTGTTGCAGGTCTAAAGATCATTTTACAGCTTTTCCCTTCAGCTAAGGGTGTATTTGGTATTGAGGACAACAAGCCAGATTGTATTAAAAAGCTTACAGAGCTTGTTGCAAATGAGTCAAGAATTGAGGTTCAGCCTCTTTTGACAAAGTACCCTCAGGGTGGTGAGCGTCAGCTTATTAATGCAGTTACAGGTCGTGAGATTAACAGTAAGATGCTGCCTGCTGATGCTGGTTGTATCGTTGATAACTGTGCTACTGTTATTGCTATTTATGACGCAGTAAAGCTTGGTAAACCACTTATGAACAGAGTATTCACTATTACAGGTGATGCCGTAGCTGATCCTTGCAACTTCAATATTTACATTGGTACAAATGTAAATGATATTATTGAGGCTTGCGGTGGCTTTAAAGAGGATCCTGCAAAGGTCATTTCTGGTGGTCCTATGATGGGATTCGCTCTGTTTGGTACAGACATTCCTACTACTAAGACTTCTTCAGCTCTTACATGTCTTACAGTTGATGAGGCTTCAAAGTATGAGACAACAGCCTGCATCAATTGTGGTAGATGTGTAGAGGCTTGTCCTGAAAAGCTTATTCCTTCAAGACTTGCTGATTTTAGTGAGCACGGCGATAAGGCAACATTTGAAAAGTGGTATGGTCTTGAATGTATCGAATGTGGTAGCTGTAGTTTTGTATGTCCAGCAAGACGTCACCTTGCTCAGTCTGTAAAGACTATGAAGAAGCAGGTGCTTGCTGATAAGAGAAAGAAGTAAAGGAGGCGAAAGTAGTGGATAAATTATTAAACGTTACTTCATCGCCACACGTTAGAGCTAAGGATGATACACAGCGTATTATGTTGCTTGTCATCATTTCACTTTTACCAGCTACAGCATTTGGTGTATATAATTTTGGTATTAGAGCTTTAGTTTTGGTTCTTGCTACTATAGCAAGCTGTGTGGCTTCAGAGTATATTTACGAAAAAATAGTTAATAAAAAGAGCACAATAAAGGATCTTAGTGCTGTTGTTACAGGCCTTTTACTTGCTCTAAACCTTCCATCAACACTTCCTATATGGATGGCAGTTCTTGGCGGTGCTTTTGCAATCATTGTTGTAAAGATGATATTTGGTGGATTAGGACAGAACTTCATGAACCCTGCACTTGGTGCAAGATGCTTCATGCTTATTTCTTTCACAGGTCCAATGACAAGCTTTACATATGATGGCGTTACAGGTGCTACACCTCTTGCACTTTTAAAGGCAGGAGAGAGCGTAGATACAATGAGCATGCTTCTTGGAAAGTGTGCAGGTACAATTGGTGAGACATCAGTAATTGCACTTTTAATCGGTGCTATTATTCTTATTCTCTTCGGAGTAATTGACCTTCGCATACCTGGTACATATATTGCTTCTTTTGCAGTATTTGTATTGCTTTTCGGTGGTCATGGCTTTGATATTAATTATTTAGTTGCTCAGATTTGCGGTGGTGGTCTTATCCTTGGCGCATTCTTTATGGCAACAGATTACGTTACATCACCTATTACTCCAATGGGCAAGATTGTATTTGGTATCTGCCTTGGTGTATTAACAGGTATCTTTAGAATATTTGGTGCTTCTGCAGAGGGTGTCAGCTATGCAATCATCTTCTCAAACCTTTTAGTACCACTTATTGAAAAGGTTACTGTTCCTACAGCATTTGGTATTGTAAAGGAAAAAAAGAAAAAGGAGGACAAGGCTAATGAATAAATTAGTAAAAGATGCTTTGGTCCTCACGCTCATCACAGTTGTTGCTGGATGTGCACTTGGACTTGTTTATGAGATTACAAAGGCTCCAATTAAAGCTGCTCAGGAAAAGGCTACACAGGAGGCTTATAGAGCAGTTTTTGCTGATGCAAATAGCTTTGATGTAATCGATGGATTTGATTCAGCTGCTGCAACAGCAGTTGTTGCTGAGGGTGGTTATACATCTGATTCTATTGATAATTGCCTCATTGCAAAGGATGCATCAGGTGCTGCACTTGGTTATGTAGTTACTGTTACATCGCATGCAGGCTACGGCGGAGATATTACTTTCTCAGTTGGTATCACAAATGATGGTACATTAAATGGCTATTCTATTACTTCTATTTCTGAGACAGCAGGTCTTGGTATGAAGGCAAAGGAAGAGAAGTTCTCTAGCCAGTTTGTTAATAAGCCAGCTCAGATATTTGAGGTTACAAAGTCTGGTGCTACAAATGACACAGAGATTGATGCAATCTCAGGTGCTACAATCACATCAAAGGCAATGACTTATGGTGTTGATTCGGCAGTATTTTATGTAGATTCTTTAGGAGGTGTTGCAAATGAATAAGATAACAGAACGCCTTACTAATGGTATTATAAAGGAGAATCCTACCTTCGTTTTAATGCTTGGTATGTGTCCTACACTTGCTGTTACCACATCTGCTATGAACGGACTTGGTATGGGTCTTTCTACAACAGTTGTTTTGATCATGTCTAACATGCTTATTTCTGCACTTAGAAATGTTATTCCTGATCGTGTAAGAATGCCTGCATTTATCGTTGTTGTTGCATCCTTCGTTACAATAGTTCAGTTCTTGGTACAGGGCTTTTTACCTGCACTTTATGATTCACTTGGAATTTATATTCCACTTATCGTAGTTAACTGTATTATCTTAGGTCGTGCAGAGAGCTACGCATCAAAGAATCCAGTTGTTCCATCTATTTTTGATGGTGTTGGTATGGGCCTTGGATTTACACTTGGCCTTACATCTATTGGTATTGTTAGAGAAATCCTTGGCGCTGGTCAGATTTTTGGTGCACAGATTCTTCCTCTTGCTGATCCTTCAGTAGGAAAGATGGGATATACACCAATTACAATCTTTGTACTTGCTCCTGGTGCTTTCTTTGTACTTGGCTGTCTTGTTGCTGTTATCAATGCAGTTAGAGCTGCAAAGGTAAAGAAGGGCAAAGAGGTTGCTAAGGTTTCTGGATGTCTTTCTGGTGATTGTTCAGGTTGCGAGATGAGTGCAGCCTGCGATAGCAAGAAGACAGAAAATGTTACAGAGGTTAAGACTGAAGATACAGGAAAGGAGGCTGAATAATTATGACAAACTTTTTATTAGTATTAGTTGCATGTGCAATTGTAAACAACGTCGTTCTTAGCCAGTTCCTTGGACTTTGTCCTTTCCTTGGTGTATCTAAGAAGGTTGAAACTGCTGCAGGTATGGGCGGTGCCGTTATTTTCGTACTTACTGTATCATCACTTGCAACAGCACTTATTTATCGTTTTATTCTTATCCCTACAGGATTTGAGTACTTACAGACTATCGTATTCATCTTAGTTATAGCTGCACTTGTTCAGTTTGTTGAGATGTTCTTAAAGAAGTCTGTACCAGCCCTTTATCAGTCACTTGGTGTATACCTTCCACTTATCACTACAAACTGTGCAGTTCTTGGTGTATCACTTAATAATGTTACTGATTATTTAGGACTTGATAATGGCGCAGGCTATGGCATTTTCATGTCAGTAGTTACTGGCTTTGGTACAGCAGTAGGCTTTACTATTGCAATTGTTATTATGGCAGGTATCCGTGAGAAGATGGAGTACAATGATATCCCTGGTCCTTTCAAGGGCTCAGCTATTGTACTTATTACAGCAGGCCTTATGGCTATGGCATTCTTCGGATTTTCAGGTGTGATTTAGGAGGAATCGTATGAGTATAGTAGGTATTATTCTAGCTGCTGTAATCGTAGGTGCTACCGGTACATTAATCGGTTTCTTCCTATGTTTCTCAGCTGAGAAGTTTAAGGTAGAGGTTGATCCAAAGGAAGAGGCTGTTCTTGCAGAGCTTCCAGGAAACAACTGTGGTGGTTGTGGTTACGCTGGTTGTTCTGGTCTTGCTGCAGCTATTGCAAAGGGAGAGGCTCCTGTTAATCAGTGTCCAGTAGGTGGTGATCCTGTTGCTGCTAAGATTGGAGAGATTATGGGCGTTTCTGCTGAAGCAGGAGAGAAGATGGTTGCCTTTGTTAAGTGTGCAGGAACATGTGATGCTGCAAAGGTAAGCTACAACTATACAGGTGTTGAGGATTGTTCAGCTATGGCATTTGTTCCAGCTGGTGGTCCAAAGACATGTAATTATGGTTGTATGGGATTTGGCTCTTGTGTAAAGGCATGTCCATTTGATGCAATCCATATTGTTGATGGTATTGCAAAGGTTGATAAGGAAGCATGTAAGGCTTGTGGTAAGTGCGTAGCTACTTGTCCAAAGAATCTTATTGAGCTTATTCCTTATTCATCAAAGCACATTGTTCAGTGTTCTTCAAAGGATAAGGGCAAGGATGTTATGGCAGCTTGCTCAGTTGGATGTATTGGATGTAAGATGTGTGAGAAGCAGTGTGAGTTTGACGCTGTTCATGTCGTAGACAATATTGCATACATTGACCAGACTAAGTGTACAAAGTGTGGAAAGTGTGCAGAAAAGTGTCCAAAGAAGATAATATTATAGGATTAGTTATAAAACTGAATCTAAAGATAAAAGCCCTGTGTTATACAGGGCTTTTTTAAAATTATAAAAGGCGTAAAAAGGCGCTTTTTTCATGCATTTTATTGCACTAAAGTCCTTTATTGTGTTAAAATATCGACTTGGAATGCGATTATGCTAAGGAGGCATTTTAATATGAAATATAATTTTAAGAAAATTGAGCCTAAGTGGCAGAACAGATGGGCAGATGAAGGTATTTTTCACGCTGTAGATTTTGATGAAAGACCAAAGTTTTACGGTTTGGTTGAGTTCCCATATCCATCAGGTGCAGGTATGCACGTAGGTCACATTAAGGCTTATTCAGGTCTGGAGGTTATTTCCAGAAAGCGTCGTATGCAGGGCTATAATGTATTATTCCCTATTGGTTTTGATGCTTTTGGTCTTCCTACAGAGAACTATGCTATAAAGACAAACAAGCATCCTAGACAGATTACAGATGACAATATTGTAAAGTTTTCTAATCAGCTTAAGAAGGTTGGTTTTTCATTTGACTGGGATAGAGTTGTAGATACAACAGATGTTGATTATTACAAGTGGACTCAGTGGATTTTTTTAAAGCTTTATGAGAATGGTCTTGTTTTCAGAGATACAGCAAATGTTAACTATTGTCCATCATGTAAGGTTGTACTTTCAAATGAGGACAGCCAGGGCGGCAAGTGCTATGTATGTGGTAATGATGTAGTACAGAAGTCTAAGGTTGTTTGGTATCTTCGTATTACTGAATATTCAGAGAAGCTTTTGGAGGGACTTGAGCAGGTTGATTACCTTCCAAATATCAAGCAGCAGCAGGTTAACTGGATTGGAAAGTCAAAGGGTGCATTTGTAAACTTTGGCATTAAGGATGCCAAGGATTCACTTCGCATTTATACAACAAGACCTGACACACTTTATGGTGTTACATTCATGGTTATTGCTCCAGAGCACCCTTATATTGAAAAGTATGCTGATTCTATTAAGAATATGGACGCTGTACTTGACTATAGAAATCAGTGTGCAAAGAAGACTGAGTTTGAGCGTACTCAGCTTGTTAAGGAAAAGACAGGTGTTAAGCTTGATGGCCTATCTGCAATTAATCCTATTACTGGTAAGGAAATTCCAATTTTCATCGCTGATTATGTAATGATGGGATATGGTACTGGTGCTATTATGGCAGTGCCAGCTCATGATCAGAGAGATTACGATTTTGCAAAGAAGTTTGGCGTAGATATAATCCAGGTAATTGATGGTGGTGATATCAATGCTGAAGCATATACAGGCGATGGTGCATATATCAATTCTGGTTTCTTAAACGGTCTTGATAATAAGGCTGATGGTATCGACAAGATGCTTGAAGAGCTTGCAAAGCTTGGCTGTGGTGAGGCTGGTATTCAGTACAAGATGAAGGACTGGGCTTTCAACCGTCAGAGATATTGGGGTGAGCCAATTCCGATCGTTCACTGTCCATGCTGTGGTGTAGTTCCAGAAAAGTATGAGAACCTACCACTTATTTTGCCAAAGGTTGAAAAGTTTGAGCCAGGTCAGGACGGTGAGTCACCTCTTGCTGCTATTGATGAGTTTGTTAATTGCAAGTGTCCAAAGTGTGGTGCTGATGCAAAGCGTGAAACAGATACAATGCCACAGTGGGCTGGTTCTTCATGGTATTTCCTTAGATATATTGATCCAAAGAATACAGAAGCACTTGCAGACATGGATAAGCTCAAATACTGGATGCCAGTAGACTGGTATAACGGCGGTATGGAGCATGTTACCAGACATATGATTTACTCTAGATTCTGGCATCATTTCCTTTATGATATCGGTGCTGTTAATACTTTTGAGCCTTATGCAAAGCGTACTGCTCAGGGACTTATTCTTGGTGCTGATGGCGAGAAAATGTCAAAGTCAAAGGGTAATGTGGTTGATCCACTTGAGGTTGTAGAAGATTACGGTGCAGATGTACTTCGTACATATATTCTTTTCATGGGTGATTATGGTGCTGCTGCTCCTTGGTCTGATTCTTCAGTTAAGGGCTGCCGTAGATTCCTTGAAAGAGTAGCTGGTCTTACTGATATTATGACTGATGATGAAGGCTTCTCAAAGGATCTTGAGATTAAGTTTAATATTACTATTAAGAAGGTTTCTAATGACTTCGAAGATATGAAGTATAACACAGCTATTGCTGCATTAATGGGACTTCTTAATGACATATATGATAAGGGTTCAATTACAAAGGGAGAGCTTATTGCTTTCATTAAGCTTCTTTGTCCTGTTGCTCCTCATCTTTGCGAGGAGATTTGGGAGACAATTGGAGGACAGGGCCTTCTTTCAATTTCTTCTTGGCCAGAATATGATGAGTCAAAGACTGTATACGATGAAATCGAAGTTGCTGTTCAGGTAAACGGCAAGATGAAGGTTGTTATCAAGGTTGCTAAGGACATCGATAAGGATGGTGCTATTGCAGCTGCTAAGGAAGCACTTGGAGATAAGCTTTCAGGCAATATTGTCAAGGAAATCTATGTTCCTGGCAAGATTGTTAACATTGTATGTAAATAATAAATTTTTTTTATTTGTTACTTGTTGTTGATAACTATACATTTATTATTTATTAATAATTTATTAATTTTGCTAATTGTAGCAACAATTCAAACTAATTAGGAGGCTAGTATTATGGAAAAGATTAAAATGTCGACACCACTTGTTGAAATGGACGGAGATGAGATGACAAGAATTCTTTGGCAGATGATCAAGGATGAGCTTCTTTGCCCATTCATTGATTTGAACACAGAGTATTATGATCTTGGACTTGTCCACAGAAATGAGACTAATGATCAGGTTACTATTGATTCTGCTGAAGCAACAAAGAAATATGGTGTTGCTGTAAAGTGTGCCACTATTACTCCTAATGCTGCCAGAGTTGAAGAGTACAAGCTTAAAGAAATGTATAAGAGCCCAAATGGTACAATCAGAGCTATTCTTGATGGTACAGTTTTTAGAGCTCCAATTGTTGTAAAGGGAATTGAGCCATGTGTTAAGAACTGGAAGAAGCCTATTACAATTGCTCGTCATGCTTATGGTGATGTTTATAAGAATACAGAGATGAAGATTCCTGCTGCAGGCAAGGTTGAGCTTGTATATACAAAGGAAGATGGTACTACTGAGTCAGCACTTGTACATGAGTTTAAGTCTGCTGGTGTTGTACAGGGTCAGCATAATATTTGTGATTCAATTGATAGCTTTGCTAGAAGCTGCTTTAATTATGCTCTTGATACAAAGCAGGATCTTTGGTTTGCTACAAAGGATACTATTTCAAAGAAGTACGATCATACCTTCAAGGATATTTTCCAGGAGATATTTGATGCTGAGTACAAGACAAAATTTGAGGAAGCTGGCATTACTTATTTCTATACACTTATTGATGATGCTGTTGCTCGTGTAATGAAGTCAGAGGGTGGATATATCTGGGCATGCAAGAACTATGATGGTGATGTTATGTCAGATATGATTTCATCTGCTTTTGGTTCACTTGCTATGATGACATCTGTACTTGTTTCTCCTCAGGGTTATTTCGAGTATGAAGCTGCACATGGTACAGTACAGCGTCACTACTACAAGCATCTTGCTGGAGAAGAGACATCTACAAACTCTGTTGCAACAATATTTGCCTGGTCTGGCGCTCTTAGAAAGCGTGGAGAGCTCGATGGTAATAAAGAGCTTATGGAGTTTGCTGACAAGCTTGAAAAGGCTTGTATTGATACAATTGAAGCAGGCAAGATGACAAAGGATCTTGCTCTTATTACAAGCCTTGAAAATCCAACTGTTCTTAATAGTAAGGACTTTATCGTTGCCATTAGAGAGACACTTGAGAAGATGCTTTAAATAGTGATTTTATTCTTCGGGTACTATATGTTGTAGTTGGTGATTGTTTGGCTATGTATACTATATATTGGGTTTCTTTTAGAAAAATACATAAAAATACACACTAAATATTGTGTTTTGTACTTGAAATTTACACTACTTTTGGTATAATTAACCTCGCTAGATTTTGCGAGGTTTTTTTATGAATATTAATTTTAAACTTGAGACCTTTGAGGGTCCACTCGATTTATTATTACATTTAATAGAAAAGAATAAGGTTGATATATATGATATTCCTATTGTTGAGATCACAGATCAGTATATGGAATACATTCGTGCTATGAAAGAGGCTAATTTGGATATCATGAGTGAGTTTATGCTTATGGCAGCTACACTATTAGATATCAAGAGTCGTATGCTTTTACCTGTTCAGGAGGTAGAAGAGGATGAGGAGTATGAGGATCCTCGTACAGAGCTCGTTGAACAGCTTCTCGAGTACAAGATGTATAAGACTATGTCTTATGAGCTTAGAGATAGACAAATTGATGCGACAAAGTTCTTTTATAAGAATCCTACTATTCCAGATGAGGTTCTTGCATATCAGGCACCAGTAGATTTGGATGATCTTATGGAGGACTTGACTCTTAACGAGCTTAATAAGATTTTTAAACAGGTTATCAAAAGATGTGATGACAGAGTTGACCCTGTTAGAGCTAAGTTTGGCCGTATAAAGAAAGAAGAGGTTTCAATGGATGCAAAGCTTGTCTTTGTAAAGGATTACGCCAGAGCACATAAGAGCTTTTCTTTTAGACATCTTCTTGAATCTGCATCTACAAAGACTGAGGTTATTGTTACCTTCCTTGTTATTTTAGAGATGATGAAGGCTGGCGAGATTTTTATATCTCAGGAGAAAATCTTTGACGATATAAATATTGAATCAAAGATAGCAGCATAAAAAGTATGTGACATTGGTTTATTATGAATCAAAGAATGCAGCATAAAAAGCTTGAGACATTGGTTTAGTATAAATAAAAGCTTGAAATAGTAATATAGGATTATTATGGATAATAAAGAATTAGAATCAATTATAGAGGGCATTTTGTTTACAATGGGTGGAACTGTTGAGGTTTCTACTATTGCAAAGGCTCTGGAAATAGAAAAAAAGCAGGTAGAAGAGGTTATTACAGCTCTTTCAAATCAATATGAAGAGGAGCAAAGAGGCTTTAGAATAGCATCCTTTGATGGTGCATATCAGATGTGCTCTTCTCCAGAAATATATGATTATTTAATAAAGATTGCTAAGCAGCCTAGAAAGGCACAGCTTACAGATGTTCTTCTTGAGACGCTTTCTATTATTGCCTATAAGCAGCCAGTTACAAAGGCTGAAATAGAAAAGATTAGAGGCGTTTCTTCTGACCATGCTGTATCAAAGCTTGTAGAATATGGACTTGTTTGTGAGGTGGGAAGACTTGACGCTCCAGGACGTCCAATGTTATTTGGTACAACAGAGGATTTCCTTCGTTCCTTTGGTGTTAGCTCAATTGATGAGCTGCCTACACCTGATGCAGATCAGATGGAAGAGTTCAGAAATATGGCTGAGATGGAGGCTAGAGAAGAACTAGGTCTTGAGACAGTCGAGGATGACGATGATCCTGTTGATATGGATATATAAATTAGCATTTATTAGTACAAAAAATATATAGTTACTTATAATTTAATTATTAAAAAAACTCTCTTAGATATTTTTGTTTGATAAAAATATATCTAAGGGAGTTTTTTATATTATTCAAGAATAGCATTGTTTAAATCTACATAAACAGCTTTCACATTATCGATATTGCTTAAAAACTCTTTCGATTTTTCATAGCCATAAATGTAACAAATAGTAGAAAGAGCATCTGCATTTGCGGATGAGTCTGTAATAATTGTTACAGAATTCAAATCGGATTTAACAGGATAACCTGTATTTGTATCTAAAATATGATGATATAACGTGTCATTGTATTCAAAATATCTCTGATAACAACCAGATGTAACCATGGTCTGGTTTCTTAGTTCAACTGAACTAATTACTTCGCCATCAGCCGAAAACGGCTTTTGTATTCCTATTCTATAAGGTGAACCATCGGGCTTTGACCCGATGCACATTACATTACCACCAAGATTGATTACAGCAGATGTAACACCTTCACTCAGCAGATAATCCTTCATTTTATCAGCAATATATCCCTTGGCTATTCCACCAAGATCTATTTTGGCACTTGAATCTACACTGATATCAGAATCTACACTGGTATCAGAATCTAATCCGGTATCAGAACCTAACCCGGTATCATATTCTGGCATTTCATTAGAATCCAAATTAGCAATAGTTACCACCCTGACCATATTTCCATCAATATCTATTTTGCTTTGATTCATTGTATTAAGTAATTGAGATATTAATTCACTAGCTGGAGGGGCTGGATTATCTGATTTAAAATCCCATTCACTGGAAATGGTTCCAATTAATGGATTAAAGGCGCCATTCGAAAGCTTTTGATAGTATAGTGCTTTATTAATAAGATCAACTGTTTCCTGGTTAACTTCTACAAACTGTCCATTAGCATTATTGATTTTATAAATATCACTTCCTTCTTTTGTTCGAGATAGCATATTTTCATATTTTTCAGCCAACTCGAAGCAGGAATCAATGAGTTCTTCAGAGTCTTTTTCATATAAAGTGACTGTAATAACTGTATCAAAATAGATGCCAGTTTTGCTAAAACCATTTTTGTTGGGATTGCAGCCAATAAGGCAAAGAGTAAGCAGGCAAAATAGTAGAAGAAAACTGATGTGTTTGTACAAAGGCTTTCTCATGTTTGCGATATTATTATTTTTTTTACCAGAACTATTATTTGAATTTTTATAAGTATCTCTATTTCTTAAATATTTCATTTTTAATTATTTCATTTTTTAAATATTTCTTTTTTTTGATTATTTTAAAAGGTTTCAATATATATATTTATTTTAATGAAAATGTGGTAAAATGTCACGGAATATGTGTTTGTTTAAATGATCAAATAGACATATTGAAATTAGAAAGGAACTGATTAGAGAAATCTAATTATGCAAAAATGACTTCAGAGATAAAAAATGTTGATTTTTCAAAGAAAAAGAGAATTGTAGTAAAGGTAGGTTCATCTACAATTACTCATGATAAAACAGGTGGAATTGATTATGTAAAGCTTGACAGACTGGTTAGAGAGCTTTGCAATCTTAAGAATATGGGGATGGACGTATGCCTTGTTTCATCAGGAGCTATTGCAGTTGGTCGAGGCGCAATTGGTCTTAATGAAAGACCTAAAAGAGTGGCTCAAAAGCAGGCTTTAGCATCGATTGGACAGGTAGCACTTATTTCCATTTATCAAAAGCTGTTTTCAGAATACAATCAGTTGGCAGGACAGGTTTTGATGCATAAGGAAACAATGATTGATAATGTTTCCAGAAAAAATGCGCAAAATACTTTCGAAGAATTATTTAAAATGGGAGCAATTCCTGTAGTAAATGAAAATGATACGGTTTCTACATATGAAATGAGATTTGGTGATAATGATACACTTTCAGCTATTGTTGCAAGTCTTATAAATGCAGATGCGCTTATTCTTTTGTCAGATATTGATGGCTTATATACGGCAAATCCAAATATTGATCCTACTGCAAAGCTTATTGATGTTGTAGAGGAAGTTAATGATGATATTTTTGCTATGGCATCTGGTGAGTCTAGTTCAGATGTTGGTACAGGAGGTATGTCAACAAAGATTAAAGCTGCTCAGATTGCGTCTATTTCAGGCTGCGACATGATTATCACTAATGGTGCACATATTGGAAATTTGCATAGAATATTTGAAAATGAACAGATTGGAACTCTGTTTTTATCTAAAAAGAGAAATGATATTCAAATACTTGATATTTTGGAAGAAATTGTAGAGTGAGGTTAAAAATGATTACTGATGCAGATATTGCAAGAATTAACGAACTTTATCATAAATCAAAGTCAGAGGGCTTGACTGATGCTGAAAAAGATGAACAAAAGGCACTTAGAACTGCATTTGTTGCTGCTGTAAAAGGCAACGTGAAGGCTCAGCTTGATAATATCGATATTGTTGAAAAAGATGGCACTGTGAACAATTTAGGAGAGCTTCATGACAAGAAAAGAGGCACTAATTAAAAGAAAAGAATATACCTATTCGATGGTAAATGATGCTTCAAAGCTGATTGTAAAAAACATTGATAGTCTTTTAGCTTCAATAAATGACTGTGAGAATATTCTTTGTTATTATCCATCAGATAATGAGGTGAATCTTGTACCTATGTATGAGAGGCTGTTTTTGAATGCCAGAAAACTCTATTTTCCAAAGTCAGCTAAGGATGGAGTTATGGATTTTTACAGAGTTGGTTCTTTGTTTGGCTTTACAGAAGGCTTGTTTGGAATAAAAGAACCAAAGCTTTGTACTGAAAAAATGCTATTTGATATTTCGGCTGTAAATGGTAAGACAGTAGCCCTTGTTCCAGGTGTGCTTTTTGATAAATCGGGAAACAGAATTGGTCATGGCATGGGCTATTATGACAGGTATCTTTCCTGTAATGCAGATATTATCAAGATTGGCGTAACCTACGACGAATTTGTCCTGGATAAAATCGAAGCTAAAGAGCATGATGTTCCTATGGATTATATTGTAACAGAAAACGGCATAATTGATTTGACTTTGTAAATCATACACGTGTTGAATTTTAAAATATTAAGGAAAAATGGTTTTTAATATGAATATAACAGAGATTTTAAATGCTGCTCCAGAGGATGAAACTCAAAAGCAGATATATTACACAAATGAATGTAAAAAGCTTGTTTTAAATAGAGAAAATGAACTAGGCAGAAAGCTTACAGCATGTGTTACAACATTTGGCTGTCAAATGAATGCCAGAGATTCTGAAAAGCTTTTAGGTATTTTAACTGAAGCTGGCTTTGTAGAGACAGAAGATGAAAATGCTGATTTTGTCATTTTTAACACATGTACTGTAAGGGAAAATGCAAATAATAAGGTATATGGCAGATTGGGTGTTCTTAACAGCTACAAAAAAAAGAACCCAGATATGATTATTGGTATTTGCGGCTGTATGATGCAGGAGCCTGATGAAATAGAAAAGATTAAAAAATCATATCGATATGTGGATATGGTTTTTGGTACACACAACATTTTTAAATTTGCAGAGCTTCTTTTTTTGACTCTTGTAAAGGAGTCAGGACAGATTATTGATGTCTGGGATGGAACCACGCAGATAGTTGAGGATTTGCCTACAAAAAGAAAGTTCTCTTTTAAATCTGGCGTTAATATTACTTTTGGATGCAACAATTTCTGCAGTTACTGTATAGTGCCTTATGTTAGAGGTCGTGAACGCTCCAGAGCATCGAAAGACATTATTAATGAAATCAAGTCTCTTGTTGATGATGGTGTTGTGGAAATAATGCTATTAGGCCAAAATGTCAATTCATATGGAAAAGGTCTTGAGGAAAACATTACTTTTGCAAAGCTGCTTGATATGATTTGTCAGATTGACGGATTGAAAAGGGTTCGTTTTATGACATCTCATCCAAAGGATTTATCAGATGAACTGATTGATGTTATGGCCAAGAATCCTAAGATTTGCAGACACTTACATTTGCCTTTACAGTCTGGTTCAAGTCGCATTTTGGACAGAATGAACAGACATTACTCAAAAGAAGATTATTTGGCTCTTGTTGACAGAATAAAGTCAAAGATTCCTGATATATCGCTTACAACTGATATTATTGTTGGCTTCCCTGGTGAAACTGAGGAAGACTTTTTGGAAACAATGGAAGTGGTTAGTTATGTTAGATATATTTCTGCTTTTACTTTCATTTATTCAAAGAGAACCGGCACGCCTGCTGCAGCCTATGAGGAACAGATTGATGAAGAGGTTGTTAAGGACAGATTTGATAGACTACTCAAGCTTGTTCAGGATATAGGACATGAAGAAACTAAAAAATATGAAGGCCAGATTCTTCCTGTTTTAATTGAAGACATTAATGAACAGGATCCATCTTTGGTTTCGGGAAAGCTTGATAATTCTGTAACAGTACATGTAAAGGGCTGTGAATCTATGATTGGTCATCTTTACAATGTGAGATTAGATGAGTGCAAGGGCTTCTATTATATGGGTACTATTATCGATGAAATCAAGGATTAAGAAGGGTGATTTTATTGTAATATTTGTTATTCTTGTCCTTGTAGTTATAAGTCTAATTGGAGTTTTTTACATAAAGTCTAATACAGGCAATAATGTAACTATTACCTGCGATGGAATTACTTATTATACGGGCTCATTAATGATAAATGATACGATAGACATTACGGATGAAAATGGAAATGTAACAAATTCTGTTTGTATTGAAAATGGATATGTTTACATGAAATATGCCAATTGTCCAGATCATTTGTGTCAAAAAATGGGGAAGATTAATTCTTCTTCGCAGTCAATTGTATGTTTGCCAAATAGAGTGGTTGTCAGTGTGTCTGGCAGAGCAAATGATGACAGGTTTGATAGTATTGCCGGAAATTAGATATAAGTATAACTAGTAATATAACTAATATTATGATTAATAATATCGCTAGTAATATAAGTAATAATGTATAACTAATAATAAATAATATAAATAATAGTATATAAAGATGTTCGACAAAATGAATCGACACGAAGATAGTAAAAAGATATATGGAAAAGAAAAAAGCAAATTGGTTGCTTATATAGGCGTATTTGTGGCGCTGGCACTTATTTGCTCTTACATTGAGTCGCTGATCCCATTTTATTTTGGCGTACCAGGGATGAAGCTGGGACTTACCAATGTAGTAGTAATTGTTGCGATGTATGTAATATCTGCCCCAATGGCATTGCTTATATCTGTTATAAGAGTATTCTTGGCAGGTATTATGTTTGGAAATGCTTTTTCTATTATTTATTCTTTGGCTGGAGCCGTGTTAAGTTTTTTAATAATGTGGCTTTTAAAAAAATCTGATAAGGTTTCGATATTTTTAATATCTGCAATGGGTGGTATTTTTCATAATCTTGGACAAGTAATTGTTGCTGCTATAGTTGTAGAAAATTACAATCTTTTATATTATTTTTTTATTCTTATGATTGCAGGAGCAATTACTGGCATAATTATCGGAATTGTTTCGTCTGCTATTATTTCTAGAATAGGTCATACTATTAGATAAGATTTTTTGAGGTTAATGTATAAATGTATTCCTATATTACAGGTGATTTAGTAGAAAAAAATCCAAATTGCGTCGTTGTAGACAATATGGGTATTGGTTATGAAATAATGATTTCTCAAAATACCTTTAATGAGTTGCCTGGGCTCGATGAATATGTAAAGCTATTTACTATTTTTCAGCCTAAAGAAAATGAGTTTTGTTTATACGGATTTAGTACGAGAGAAGAGCTGGAGACATTTATGCTGCTCAATAAAGTAAATGGAGTAGGTCCTAAAGGTGCATTTGCAATTCTTGATATTTTGACAATTGATGATTTGCGATTTGCAATTCTTTCTGGTGATCATAAGTCAATTCAGGCTGCATCAGGTATTGGACAAAAAACGGCTCAAAAGGTTATTTTGGAATTAAAGGATAAGATTGATTTTGCTTATACTATTGATACGTCATTAAATCGAGGCGCAGCCAAGAACTCAAAGCAATCATCTGCAAATACTAAAAATGAAGTGATTGCAGCACTTACTGAAATGGGATATACAGCAAAGGATGTGGCAAAAGCCATTGATATGCTGACTATTTCAGATGATATTTCAGTCGAGGAATTATTAAAGCTTACATTAAAGCAATTATCATTTTTATAAATAAAATTTAGAGAGAATTTGTTTAAATGCAAAACAAAATTTTAGAAACAAGTATTACAACAGAAGATTTAATACAGGATACAAAGCTTCGTCCTCAAACTTTAGATGATTATATTGGTCAGAAAAAAGCTAAGGAAAATATGCGCATTTATATTACTGCGGCTAAGAACAGAGGGGAAAGCCTTGATCATGTCCTTTTGTATGGCCCACCTGGTCTTGGTAAAACTACCCTTGCCGGTATTATTGCAAATGAAATGGGATCAAATGTGAAGATAACATCAGGTCCGGCTATATCACATCCTGGAGAAATGAGTGCTATTTTATCATCATTACAGGACAATGATATTCTCTTTATTGATGAGATTCATAGATTGAACAGACAGGTAGAAGAGGTTCTGTATCCAGCTATGGAGGATTTTGTTATAGATATTATGATGGGCAAGGGGCCATCTGCCAAATCTATTAGAATTGATTTGCCTCATTTTACTCTTGTTGGGGCAACAACCAGAGCAGGACTGTTATCAGCGCCACTTAGAGACAGATTTGGTGTTGTACATAGACTTGAATACTATACAAAGGATGAGCTGATGCAGATTATTATGAAATCTGCAGGAAAGCTTAATGTAGATATCGAAGAAGAGGGTGCCATAGAGCTTGCTATGAGAAGTCGTGGTACACCTAGACTTGCAAATAGATTGTTGAAGCGTATAAGAGACTTCGCTCAGGTCGAATATGATGGTGTTATTACAGGGCGTGTTGCTAAAGAGGCATTAGATAGACTTGAGGTAGACTCTCTAGGCCTTGATAATTCAGATAGAAATATGCTGCTTACAATAATAAATAAGTTTGGCGGCGGACCAGTTGGCCTTGATACATTGGCTGCTGCTCTTGGTGAAGATGCAGGAACCATTGAAGATGTTTATGAACCATTTTTGGTGATGAATGGTCTGATCAATAGAACGCCGAAGGGAAGAGTAGCTACAGAACTGGCCTATAAGCATTTTAACATTGTTAAAATTAATGAATAAATAATCTTGTTTTAGATATATAATTTAGATATAATCTATTATAATTAGTTAATTTTTGGAGATTTTATCGATATGATGTCAGAAAAAAGTGCTCAGGTACTTATTGGCGGAAAAGTTTATACTTTATCAGGCTTTGAAGAGGTTGACTATCTTCATAAGCTTGCTACGCATATCAATCAAAAAAATGATGAGCTTCTTGCTATGGAAAATAGCAATAGACTTTCAGCAGAGATGAAAACAGTTCTTCTTGAGATTAATCTTGCTGATGATTATTTCAAAGCAAAGGAACAGATTGATAAGCTTGCTGCTGACCTTGAGGTTAGAGATAGAGAAATATATGACATAAAGCATGATCTTATTTCTAATCAGGTTAAGACAGAGACTCTAGAGGAGCAGGTTAGACTTTTAGAAGAAGAGAAAAAAGAGCTTGTAATGCAAAAGACCAGACTTGAGGCGTCTTTGGAGGATGCTTTACTTGGCTCACTTGATGCATAGTTTTTATTTTGATTATTTAGGGAGTCAGAGATGATTCCCTTTTTTATTGAAAATTTATTAATTTGAAGGGTAATTATGGATGGACTAGAATTGCTGGCACCAGCTGGCGATAGTGAGATTTTTAAGTCAGTTATAAATGCAGGTGCAGATGCCGTATATTTTGGAGGAAGAGCATTTGGTGCCAGAGCATACGCAAAGAATTTTGATATTCAGGAAGCATCATTATGCATAAAATATGCTCATTTACATGGCTCAAAAGCATATTTGACGGTCAATACTTTGGTTAAAAATTCTGAATTTGATAAAAACTTATATGACTATTTAAGAGAGTATGTTGAAGCTGGCATAGATGCTTTTATTGTTCAGGACTTTGGTCTGTTTAATTTTATAAAATATCATTTTCCTTCAGTAGATTTGCATGCATCTACTCAAATGACAATTACGGGAGAGTATGGTGCAGCATATCTTGAAAAGTGTGGTGCTAAAAGAATAGTAACTGCCAGAGAATTATCATTAGATGAAATTAGTAATATTAGGAATAGATGCAAAGATCTTGAGATAGAATCATTTGTTCATGGTGCATTATGTATCTGTTATTCGGGACAGTGCCTAATGAGCTCTATTATAGGGGGACGTTCAGGCAACAGAGGACGATGTGCTCAGCCATGTCGCTTGCCATATAAAAATGATCTAATTAAAGGTGATTATCCTTTGTCTCCAAAGGATTTTAATCTTTTAGAATATCTTCCTCAAATGGCGGAGGCGGGTGTAAACTCTTTTAAAATTGAAGGACGCATGAAATCTATTGAATATGCGACAGGTGTTGTATATTTGTATAGAAAGTATTTGGACTATTATCTTGAAAATATTAATGATTTTAAGTCTAAATCCTTTGAAAAGGATGACTTGATAACATTAGCTAAGCATAAAGATTATCTTTTAGATAACAAGCTTTTGTTTGATTTGGGAAATAGATCAGGATTTACAGATCATTACCTGTTTGAACATAATAATCCTAAAATGATGACTGTTTATAATTCTTCACATTCAAAAGAAGATGTGGGTTTAGTTGATGTTAAAGAGACAAAAATTGAACTATCTGCTTCTCTTGTTGCAAGAATTAATGAAGAATTATCATTATTTGTATCTGATGGTAATGGACATGATGTATTTGTTACTGGTAATGCTGTAGATGTTGCCAAAAACAATCCTGTTACTAAGGACGATATAGTAAAAAATCTTGATAAGCTTGGAGATACTTCTTTTAGATTTATATCTATAGATGTTGATATGGATGATAATATTTTTCTTCCTGTTTCTTGGGTGAAGAGTATTAGAAGAGATGCGATTAGCCAGTTTGAGGATCAATTAATAAAGAAGGATATTATTTTAAAAGAGTATGATAAGCACTTTTATGTTAATAATTTAGAACCATTATTAGAGGATATAAATACTTCTTCTGTAAATACGACAGAAAAATTTGATATGCTAATTACCTGTAAAAATAAAACACAGCTAAACAGCATATTAAATTATGAATATAAAAATAAGACACTTGTTGGTATTTCAATAGAGTTATACCAAGATGTTGTATATGATAAAACCACTAACAATAGTGTCGTTGGATTTGCAATAGTGTGTCCTGACATTTTAAGGTTGAGAGATTATTCCAAGCTTGAAGCATATAAAAATTTGTTTGAAGATAATAATATTTTGTATTTTATAGCGACAAGCTATGAATGGCTTGAATTCTTTGATGAATGCGGTCTTGATAAGAGCAGAATAATACTGGACCATAGATTATATACATTTAATGATTCTGCTGCTTATTCTTTTGATGATTTGGGATATTATGGTCATACCATTAGTTACGAGCTCTCTTTGAATGAGATTTTAAGACTAAATAATACCAGGGGAATATTTAATATCTATTCTAGAATTCCACTTATGATAAAGGCTGACTGTACTATTAAGGACTCAAAGGGCTGTAATAAAGCGTGTGAAAAATATGAGCTTACCGATAGAAAGAATATGACTTTTATTGGACTGGCTAATTGTGATTATTGTTATAATACTATTTATAATAGCAAGGTTTACTGTGCCTTTTCGCTTGCAAATAAAATCAAAACTATATCCTGTATGGCATATAGAATGGATTTTACCTTTGAAAATGAAAAGGAAGTTATAAGTGTATTAAATGCATTTAATGCATCTTTTTATGATAATAAGGATTTTATTAATAATAATGAATATACAACAGGCCATTTAAAACGTGGCGTTGAGTAAAAACTAGTTTGGAGATATTTTAATTGGTAAATTTATTAGCTGGGTTTATAACTACATTTTCAAAAATCACTCTTATGGTGTTTTTTGCTATATATACATTTGACTGTTTTTTGGCTTTAGTTAAAACGACTTCATATACTAAACAAAGAGTCTTGTATCATACGCAAAATACCTTGATGTATCTCATCATAATTAATGCCAATCTTTTGATTTTCTTTAAAACGCTTGATATCAAAATATTGCTGTTTGCTTTGGTGGAGATATTGTATTTTGCACTTACACTTTTTATATATGATGCAATTTATGATGGTTCATCCAAATCGCTTCTGAATAACATGTGTATGCTACTTGCAATCAGCTTTATTATGCTTACAAGACTGTCTATAGAAAGTGCTGTAAAACAGTTTGTTTTTGCCTGTATTGCCACATTGTTTACTTGCTTTATACCTTCGCTTATGGTCAAGGTTAAAGGCTTGAAAAATCTTACATACATTTATGCTATTGTAGGTATTGCAGGCCTTTTATTTGTTCTTATTTTTGCTGGATATGAATACGGTGCGAAGCTAAGTATAAATATTGGCGGTTTCTTTAGTATTCAACCTTCTGAATTTATAAAAGTATTATTCGTATTTTTTATAGCTGGCATGATGCAGTATAAGGTTGATTTTAAAACATTCATATATACATCCTTAATTTCAGCTGTCTTTGTATTGATTCTTGTGGCATCGAGGGATTTAGGTGGTGCATTTATATATCTTACAACCTATCTTACTATGACTTATGTTGCAACTAGAAAACCTATGCTACTATTTGGCGGCGTAGGCGCTGGCGCATTTGCGTTTTATATTGCTTACCATATGTTTTCTCATGTTAGAACCAGAGTAGTAGCATGGCAGGATCCGCTTGCATATGCTAAAGATCAGGGCTATCAGATTAGTCAGTCGCTGTTTGCTATTGGTGGTGGTGGATGGCTTGGTTCTGGTCTTATGCAGGGAATGCCAGGCAAAATTCCTGTTGTTACAAAGGACTTTGTTTTTTCTGCTATAGCTGAGGAATTAGGCTGCTTTTTTGCACTTTGTCTTATTCTGGTATATATGTCGTGCTTTTTGATGATGTTTAACATTGCACTTCGTATTAGCGATATGTTTTATAAGCTGATTGCGCTTGGGCTTGGAACTGTTTTTGTTATTCAGGCCTTCCTTAATTTAGGCGGTGTTATTAGATTTATTCCATCTACAGGTGTTACTTTACCTTTAATTAGCTATGGCGGAAGTTCATTATTTTCGATGATTATTCTTTTCGCCATTATTCAAGGACTTTATGTATTACAAAATAATGGAGATATTAACTATAAAACTCAAAGCAGAAGAAGGCGAAATGCAAAATATTCTAATAGAGAGTTCGCTGTAATCACATATATATTTGTTATTCTTTATCTTTTGATGGTTGCATATTTTGTTAAGTTTGTTCAGTTTGACAGCAAGGAATTTATATATAGTTCCTTTAATTCAAGAATGCAGACTTTTTCTAATTATGTTGTAAGAGGTGATATATATTCTGCCAATGGTGACCTTTTAGCGACAACTAAAAAAGATGATAAGGGCGAAGAAGTGAGAGAATATCCGATGGATAAGCTTTATTCACACGCTATCGGTTATACTTCAAATGGAATGAGCGGTGTCGAAAAAGACGCCAGCTTTGAACTGATATCATCGAATCTTGATGTTAAAACTAAGCTTATGAATGATGTATATAGTATTAAGAATGCTGGAGATAATGTATATACGACTTTCGATACCCCAACCCAACAGGCTGCATTTGATTCATTGGTTTCATTTGATGGCGCAGTTATAGCAATGGAGCCATCTACAGGAAAAATAGTTGCTATGGTATCAAAGCCAGATTTTAATCCTAATAATTTGGATGTTAACTGGGAATCATATACTAGTGATTCATCAAATTCTGTTCTGGTAAACAGAGCTACACAGGGATTGTATCCTCCTGGATCTACATTTAAAATTGTTACAACTTTAGCCCTTATGAAACAGAATCCAGCATATAATAGCTTTAATTATAACTGTAGTGGACAGGTAAATATGGGGGCTATAGATATACATTGTTTTGGTGGAAAATCGCATGGAAATGAGGATTTGATGAAGGCGTTTGCTAAATCCTGCAATTGTGCCTATGCCTCAATTGGATCATCACTTGATCCTGAACAGTTTACAAAAGATGCGAATAATCTTTATTTTAATAATAAGCTTCCTGTTGATTTTTCAGGTGCAAAAAAATCCAGTTTTGAGTTGACAAGTGCATCGCCAAGAGAGCTTGTTGCCCAGACATCTATTGGACAAGGCGAAACTCTTGTTACGCCACTTCATATGTGCATGCTTGCTTCTGCAATAGCAAATGATGGTAATCTTATGAAGCCTTATATGATAGATAAGGTTGTAAGCGCTGATGGATATGTTGTAGATAGAACAATTCCTCAGTCTGCAGGTCAGATTATGAGTGTAGACGAGGCAAATATGCTTACTGCATACATGAAAGCTGTAATTAATGATGGAACTGGAACAAAGCTTAAATCTGATAATTATGAGGCTTTTGGTAAAACAGGTACAGCAGAGTATTCATCAAGTGACCAGGCTCATTCATGGTTTGTTGGTTTTGCGAAGGATTATAATGGAAATGAATTGGCTATTGCTGTAATAATGGAAAAAGCTGGAACAGGTGGCAGCTTCGCTGTGCCTAGAGCAAAGCAGGTGTTTGATGCATATTTTAGATAGAAGAGAATAGCAAATAAAGACTGAACTATAATAAAAATTTAAAAAAATTTAAGATTAAATGAAAAATAAAAAAGCCTAGGTTTATAACCTAGGCTTAAATATATTCTCATTAAAGTAAAAGACTAAGCTCTTTCAACTTTACCAGAACGTAAACAAGAAGTACATACATATAACTTTTTAGGTGTTCCATCAACTACACATTTAACTGACTTCACATTTGACTTCCATATTCTGTTAGATCTTCTATGAGAATGGCTCACATTGTTACCGAAATGAGCGCCTTTTCCACAAACTGCACACTTTGCCATGATATACCTCCTTGAATATTTTTACACAAGCGTAAAACTACGCAACAAATGGATTATATCAGAGCAATTTATAAATTGCAATCACTTTTTTACAAAAGTTCGGTTGAATTTTTCTTATAAATAGATATAATATTTTCAGAATTATGTTCAAATTTGTATATTATTAATGGAGGTCTTTGTATGCAAGGTCAAATCGAGAACGATTTAGGACGAATCGAAATTAATCCTGACGTTATATCAACATACGCAGGTTCCGTTGCTGTTGAGTGTTTTGGAATCGTTGGTATGGCTGCTGTTAATATGAAAGATGGTTTAGTTAAGCTTCTCAAGAAGGATTACCTTAATCATGGTATAAATGTTGTTATCAAAGAAGACAATACTCTTGAATTAGATTTTCACGTTATTGTTTCTTATGGTGTTGGCATTGCTACAGTTTGTGACAATCTTATTGAAACTGTAAAATATAAGGTTTCATCTTTTACAGGTATGACAGTTAGCACTGTTAATATTTATGTAGAAGGTGTTAGAGTTATCGACTAGGAGGATTATCATGGAATTAGTTATTGATGCACAAGCCCTTTCTGTGATGTTTCTTGCTGGTGCTAAGAGCCTGGAAGCTAATAAAGAATGGATTAATGAATTAAATGTATTTCCTGTTCCTGATGGTGATACAGGTACTAACATGTCGATGACTATCATGTCTGCAGCAAATGCGGTAATGGAGCTTGACAATCCAGATATGAAGACTGTAGCAAAGGCTATTTCTTCCGGATCGCTTAGAGGTGCCAGAGGTAATTCTGGTGTTATTCTTTCACAGCTTTTAAGAGGTTTTTCAAAAGTGGTACAGAATGCTGAGGTTATTGATCAGCAGATTATCTGTGACGCTATTCAGCGTGCCGTTGAGACAGCTTATAAGGCCGTTATGAAGCCTAAAGAAGGTACAATACTTACAGTTGCTAAGGCGGGCGCAACAGCTGCTTTAGACCACCTGAATGATGATATTAGTGTTCAGGAGTATGTGGGACTTATTGTTGCTTCCTGTGAGGAGACACTTCAGAAGACTCCAGATATGCTGCCAGTATTAAAGCAGGCTGGAGTAGTTGATTCAGGCGGACAGGGACTGGTATGCTTCCTTAATGGTGTATATAATGTTGTCCTTGGCAAGGATGTTAATCTTGATATGGATGAATCTGATGCTTCAAAGTCAGCAAAGGTAGATATTACACCAAAGATTACATATCTATACTGTATGGAATTTATGGTTACACCTAAAAAGCCTATGTCAATTGCAAAATGTGATGAGTTTAAGGCTTTTCTTGGAGAGCAGGGCGAATGTTTTGCTGTAAAGATGGTTGATAAGGCTGTTATGGCTACTTTACATACTAATGAGCCAGGCATTGTTATATCTGAGGCTGTACAGATAGGTGAATTATCTCATATAAAGATTGAAAATATTAAGCTTGAGCATTCTCATGTTTTGATTACTGATGAAGAAATGTCTGAAACAAAGAATTCTGACTCAAAGACCTCTGATAATTCAAAAACAAAAGAAGACAAGCCTAAGAAGTCTACTAAGAAAAAAACTAAGGAACCTGAAAAGGAAATAGGCTTTGTAGCTGTTGCCACAGGTGACGGAATGACTCAAATCTTTAGTGAGATTGGTGTAGATTATATGATCTCTGGTGGACAGACAATGAATCCATCAACAGATGATTTCCTTAATGCCATTGATCAGGTGAATGCAAAGTGCGTATTTTTGCTTCCTAATAATAAAAATATCGTTCTTGCTGCTAATCAGGCTGCTTCAATCTGTGAAGAAAAAAAGGTCATTGTTATTCCAACTAAGACTATTCCTCAGGGTATTACAGCTTTGATAAATTTCATTCCAGATCAGTCCGCTGAAGAGAATGAAGAAAGAATGAACGAAGAAATAAAGAACGTAAAGACAGGTCAGATTACATACTCAATCAGAGATACTGTTATTGATGATAGAGAAATTAAGATTGATGACTTTATGGGCGTTGCTGATTCAGGTATTGTTGCTGTTAATAAGGACATGACAGCCTGCTTTATGGAAATGATTGATGCTCTTGTTGATGAAGATTCAGCTCTTGTTAGTATTTATTATGGCGAGGATGCATCAGAGGATTCTGCAAATGAACTTGCTGGATTGATTACCGACAAATATAAAGATGTTGAAGTAGAGGTTGCTATGGGCGGCCAGGCAGTTTATTCATATATTGTTTCGGTTGAGTAGGATAGGAGAACTGTTTTGATTAGAAGCATGACAGGTTATGGTAAAGGTATTGCAAAGACTGATTCTTGTAAGGTTACCATAGAGATGAAGTCAGTAAATCATAGATATTTGGACTTAAATATCAAGCTTCCAAGAAAGCTTAATTTCGTTGAAACCAGTATTAGGAATACTATTGGTTCAAGAATAGTTAGAGGCAAGGTGGATGTATTTGTTTCATTAGAGGAACAGGCAGATGCACAGTACAGTGTTTCTTTGAATGAAGGACTCGCAACTATGTATCGTGATGCTATTAAGAAAATGTCTGATGATTTAGATATTTCATATGACTTAAAAGCATCGTCACTTTCAAGATTTCCTGATGTATTAGAGGTTGTTGAGGCTGATTCTGATGAATCCGAACTCAATTCTTTAGTTAATGAGGCATTGAATTCGTGCATTGATTCATTTATTACTAGTCGAGAAAATGAAGGCACACGACTAAAGGAAGACCTTGTGGCAAAGCTTGATGAAGTTGATAGCTTGGTTACAAAGCTTGAAGCAAGAAGCCCTGTTATTATCGAAGAATATAAGGGAAAACTTTTACAGAAAGTGGCTGATTTACTTGCTGATAATAAAATCGATGAAGGAAGAATAGCAGCCGAGGTTGTTTTATATGCTGATAAAGTCTGCATTGATGAAGAGATGGTTAGACTTAAAAGTCATGTAAAAGAAAGCCGTTCTTTGTTTGAAAATGGAAACGAAATAGGACGTAGAATGGACTTTTTGGCTCAGGAAATGAATCGAGAGTCAAACACAATTTTGTCAAAATCTACTGATGTTGAAATTGCTGACATAGGTATTTCGCTAAAGACTTTAATAGAAAAGATTAGAGAACAAATTCAAAATATTGAGTAGTTGATTTTGAGAGGACTTAGTATGAAGACTTATAAGGGTTTAGTTATTGTTTTGTCTGGCTTTTCAGGGGCTGGAAAAGGAACAATAATGAAACATCTATTGGATAAATATCCAGGAAAGTATAATCTGTCTATATCTGCCACTACAAGAGCACCTCGTGCAGGAGAAATTGATGGCAGAGAGTACTTCTTTAAAACCAGAGAAGAATTTGACAGCATGATAGAGAATCACATGCTATTGGAATATGCTACCTTTAATGGTAATTCTTATGGAACACCTAAGGAGTATGTTGACAAGCTTATTGAAGAGGGTAAAGATGTTTTACTTGAAATAGAGTGTAATGGTGCTCTTCAGGTTAAGAAAATGTATCCTGATGCAGTGTTACTCTTTACAACACCTCCTAGTGCAAAGGAGCTTGAGCAAAGACTCGTTGGGAGAGGCACAGAGGATAAGGCTGTTGTAAATCAAAGACTTGCTATTTCGGTTAAAGAGTCTAAAAACATGCCATTGTATGATTACCTTATTATCAACGATGATATTAATGAGGCTGTTGATAGGGTTCATAATATAATTCAAAGCGAACACTACGCTACCAAGCGTAATGCTGAGAATATTGCTTTAGTACAAGAAGATTTGAAGATATTTGAAAGGAGTTAAATAAATGATTCATCCATCTTATGTTGAACTTATGGACGTTGTAAATGATGATGTTGAGGTAGGCGAGGAGCCAGTTGTTAATTCACGTTATTCTATAGTTGCTGCTACAGCAAAAAGAGCTAGACAGATTATTGACGGTGATGATCCTATGGTTGATGCAAAGGCAAAGGATAAGCCACTTTCAATTGCTGTTAAAGAGCTTTATGAGGGCGAACTCAAGATTATAAACGAATCAGAAGATGAGTAAAGCGAATATTTTATTTGTATCACTGGGCTGCGATAAGAATCTATGCGATTCTGAGCATATGCTCGGTGATCTTGCATTTAATGGATATACAATTGTTGATTGTGAAGAAGATGCAGATATTGCAATTGTAAATACCTGTTCTTTTATTGCTGACGCATTAACTGAGTCAATTGATACTATTATTGAATTAGGCCAATATAAGGATGCCGGTATTATTAAAGGCATAATTATTACTGGCTGTATGGCACAGAGATTTTATGACCAGGTAAGAGAGCAGCTTCCAGAGGTAGATGCCGTACTTGGAACAAATTCATACGAAGATATAGTTAAAGCAGTTGAATGCGTACTAAATGGGCAGACTTTTTCTAGTAAAAAGGACTTAAAGGGAATTTGTAAAGATTCACATAGACTTCTTACTACAGGTGGTCATTATGCCTATTTAAAAATTGCTGAGGGCTGTGATAAGTATTGTACATATTGTGTTATTCCTTATATTCGTGGCTCTTATAGGAGCATTTCTATTGATAAGCTCGTGAAGGAAGCTACAAAGCTTGCAGAAGACGGAGTTAAAGAGCTTATACTTGTTGCTCAGGAGACAACCATCTATGGTACAGACCTTTATGGAAAGAACCGCTATGTGGATTTGCTAAGGGAATTATGCCAGATAGAGGGTGTTGAATGGATTAGATTACTATATTGTTATCCTGAGGAAATAACTGACGAGCTTATTGATTTTATGGCTAGTGAGCCAAAGATTTGTCATTATATAGATATGCCTATACAGCATTGTAATGACAGAATTCTTTCCTTAATGGGAAGAAAAACAAACAAATCCGAGCTTTTAGAGAGAATATCTTATATTAGGAGCAAAATACCTGATATTTGTATCAGAACAACCTTGCTTTCATCATTCCCTTCAGAAACAGAAGAGGAACATAAGGAGCTTCTTGAGTTTGTTGAGACTACAAAGCTTAACAGATTAGGCTGTTTTGCGTATTCGCCAGAGGAAGGCACAAGAGCCTTTGAAATGGATGGACAGCTTGAGGACGAGATCAAAAAGCAAAGAGTTGATGAGATTATGTCTTTACAAAAGACTATCTCTCTAGAAAATAACAAGGAAAAGGTCGGCAGGGTATACAAGACCTTTATTGAGGGCTCAATCCCTGAGGAGGGTGTTTTCGTTGGACGCACCTATATGGATGCCCCAGGTGTCGACAGCTTTGTATTTATAGAATCAGATTACGAGCTTAATTCTGGAGACTTTGTAGACGTCAGAATTACAGGCTTTGATGAGTATGATCTTATGGGACATGTTATTTGATACGAGGAGGTAGTGCTATGAATTTACCTAACAAACTTACTATTTTTAGAGTTATTCTAGTTCCATTTTTTGTTTTTGTATTTTTGCTTGATACAAGCAATCAGATGTACAGATATATCGCTGAGGTGATTTTTATTGTTGCATCCTTAACAGATATGCTGGATGGAAAGATTGCTAGAAAATATAATCTTATTACAAATTTTGGAAAATTTATGGATCCGTTAGCGGACAAATTATTAGTTTGTTCTGCTTTAATCTGTCTTGTTGCTGCAGGACAGCTTCCAGCATGGATTTGTATTGTTATTATTGCCAGAGAGTTTATTATTTCCGGCTTTAGACTGGTTGCCTCTGATAATGGAGTGGTAATTGCTGCAAGTATGTGGGGAAAGTTTAAAACTGTTTCGCAGATGCTTATGGTCATTGTAATGATTTTGAATCTTGATAATATGGTATTTTATCTTTTGGGACAGATACTTATGTGGGTTGCACTTATTCTTACTGTGGTTTCACTTTTGGACTATGTTATAAAGAATAAGGATGTACTTAAAGAGACTAAATAATACTTGATTAGGAAAGCATTATGAGAATAATATCTGGTTCAAGAAGACGGATGCTTTTAGAGACTCCGGCTGGTGAACATACTAGACCTACAAATGATAGAATTAAAGAAACTCTTTTTAACATGATAGGTCATAATCTTGCTGATTGTTATTTTTTGGATTTGTTTGCAGGTTCGGGACAGATGGGACTTGAAGCATTATCGAGAGGTGCAAGTAAAGCATTTTTTATAGAAAATGATAAAGCTGCATACACTTGTATTGAAAATAACATTAATAAGTTGAAGTTTGATTCAACAAATGCAAGACTTTTAAAATGTGATGTTTTGTCTGGAATTAGTCAGCTTGATAGTATTTTAGATAATCAATTAGATTATATTTTTATGGATCCTCCATATAATAAAGGTCTTGAAAAACAGGTACTTAGTGTATTGAAGGATAAGACTTATATTGATGAATATACCAGTATTATTATTGAGGCATCTTTAGAAACTGATTTTGACTATGTTAATGAGCTTGGATTTTTAGTGGAAAAAGAAAAGCTATATCTTAGTAACAAGCATGTATTTTTGAGGTGTAAATAATGAGACGTGCAATTTATCCAGGCAGCTTTGACCCAATAACATATGGCCACCTAGACGTTATTGAAAGATCATCTAAAATGTTTGATGAACTAATAATTGGAGTGCTTAATAATACTTCAAAAAATGCGTTGTTTCCAGTATCTAATCGTGTTAAAATGATTAGTGAGTTGATTGCAGATTTTGATAATGTCAAAGTTATGAGCTTTGATGGTCTGTTGGTTGATTTTGCCAAGCAGACTGAGGCTAATATTATTATAAGAGGCCTTCGTATGGTGACAGATTTTGAATATGAGATGCAAATCGCTCAGTCAAACAAGGTACAAATGCCAGAGCTTGAGACAGTTTTTCTTACTACAGATTTGAAATATTCTTATCTTTCTTCGTCGGTTGTAAGAGAGTTTGCATCTTTTGGTGGAGATATTGATAAGTTTGTTCCACCATCAGTTAAAATGGCTGTTGAAGAGAAATATAGACAGATAAGGAGAGATTAAATGGCCAGTAAAATTGAGAATATTATTGATGATATTCAGGCATATGTTGATGAATGTAAGCCAGCAAAGTTTTCCAGCAATAATATCTTGGTAAACAGAGATGAGCTTGAGGCATATCTTGAGGATCTTAGAAGACATACTCCTGAGGAGATTCGTAGATATCAGAAAATTATTAGCAATCAGGAAAATATTTTAGCTGACGCTAGAAGAAAAGCTGATGAGATTATTGGTCAGGCACAAATTACAACAAATGAATTAGTATCTGAGCATCAGATTATGCAACAGGCATACGCAAAGGCTAATGAGGTTGTTATGGTTGCTCAAAAGCAGGCTCAGGAGACGCTTGATAAGGCTCAGACAGAAGCTAATGAATACAAAATGGCTGCTATGGCTTATGCTGATCAGTTACTCGTTAATATAGAGACTGTTATAGCTCATTCAATTGAAACTACAAAGAGTAGAAACGAATCATATATTTCTACAATGCAGGGATATTTGGATGTTGTTGTTGCTAATAGAGCGGAAATCAATCCTGAATCTATTATAGATGAGGCTGCACCAGCTGTTAGAGGTACTAAGGTCACTTCTACTATGGAATCAGATGCTATTGCAGCTGCTGAAGCAGCTAGAAAGTCAATATCGAATGCAAAGCCTGAAGAAGATGGCCTAGAGTTAGATATTCCAGAGCAGTTTTTTAATAAGGAATAAGTTAATGATTGTCTTTGATGACAAGGATATAGGCATCCATTTAGGATGCCTTTTTTAATGCATAACACAAGCGTTTAAATATAAAATGGATCAGGGTGAATATGAGTAATAGCAACAGTAATTTGCAAATAGATAATACTTTTTTGAAATATGCTTCATCGATGTTTGAGGGGATTGATACTTTATTATTTGATCTTGACGGTACATTAGTTGATTCAATGATGATTTGGAGACAAATAGATTTGGATTTTTTAGAATCCAGGAAGATAGATTTGGATCCTGTTGAGCTTCAAAAAAACATTGAAGGGCTTTCAATGATTGAAACAGCGCAATATTTTATTGATACATTTGATATGACAGAATCTGTTGATGAATTAACCGCGATTTGGGATCAAATGGCTATAGAGTATTATAAAACCAAAGTGAATATGCAGCCTCATGCACTTGAATTTCTTAAAAAAGCACATGAATCAGACTATAAATTGGCAATTGCCTCCTCGAATTCTTCGATTCTTATTGAGACAGTAATGAAGGCTAGAGGTATGGATAAATATATTGATCTATATGTTACTGCAAATGAGGTAGCGCATGGCAAACCGTTTCCAGATGTTTATTTAGAAGCAGCAAAAAGACTTGATTCAAACCCTGCTACATGTATTGTTTTTGAAGATATTGTAGCCGGTGTTAAGGCTGGTCTTAATGCAGGTATGAAGACTATTGCTTTTGATGATTTGTATTCAAGGTATGGTATTGAAGAAAAGAGCGAAATTTCTGATTATTTAATCGATGATTATAATCAGATCATTGATTATTTATAAAATTATAAAATGAAAGAATATATAATAGATGATAATAATGTTGGACAAAGATTAGATAAATTTCTTTTAAAGGTTTTAAAAGAAGCAAACTCCAGCTTTATTTACAAAAATTTAAGAAAAAAGAATATAAAGCTTAACGACAAAAAAGCAGATGGCAGAGAAATACTTTCAAAGGATGATAGTATAAAGATATATTTCTCAGATGAGACTTTTTTGAAATTTTCTGGTCAGGCGGCCAGCTTAGATACTTATGATGCGCTAAAGCTACTTTATTTTGAATATAAAGATTCATTACCAATAGTGTTTGAAGATAATGATATGATTATTTTCAACAAACCAGCAGGTCTTTTATCTCAAAAAGCTAATAAAGACGATATTTCTGTCAATGAAATTGGTCTGTCATATATGATAAACACTAACCAGCTTTCAAAAGAGGAGTTTAATGTATTTCATCCATCTGTAGTAAACAGACTTGATATGAATACATCAGGTATCATTGTTTTTGCAAAGAACTATAAAGCTGCTAATGATTTGTCTTCAAAGATTAAAAACAGAGATTCTATTAAGCTTTATCATGCTATCGTAAAAGGTAATGATATCGAAAATGCAACGCTTGATGGATATTTGGTTAAGGATATTAATACTAATAGGGTGAAGGTGATTAAGGAAGCTGATTTTTTTAAAACAGCTAATGCTTCATATGAATCTGACCTCAAACCTATCAAAACTGAATATAAGGTTATAAAAAGATACGATGATACAGCTCTTATAGAAGTTCATTTGATTACTGGCCGTTCACACCAGATTAGAGCTCATTTGGCTTCAATAGGTCATCCTATTATAGGTGATTATAAATACGGCGATGTATCAATTAATAACAAATATAAAAAAGCTTTTGGTATTAAAAATCAGCTTTTGCATGCCTATTCAATTAGCTTTGACGGAAAAAATACACATGTAGCTGAAGAACCAAAAGAATTTAAGAATTGGGGAAATTAATGGCGACCTGGAATTCTAGAGGCTTGAGAGGCTCTACTCTTGAAGAGTTTATAAACCATACAAATGAAATATATGAACAAAACCATTTGGCGCTGATTCAAAAGATTCCGACACCTATTACGCCTATTGAAATGGATCAGAGCCACGGGCATATTACGCTGGCCTATTTCGACAAGAAATCCACAGTTGATTATATTGGTGTAATTCAGGGTATTCCTGTTTGCTTTGATGCTAAAGAATGTAATGACAATACAACATTTCCAATGCAAAATATTCATGAGCATCAGTTTGAGTTTATGAAAGAATTTGAACGTCAGGAAGGAATTGCTTTTTTAATTATATATTTTACAAAACATGATAAGTATTATTATTTGACCTTTGAAAAACTGAAATTTTTCTACGAAAGAATGATTAATGGCGGACGAAAAAGTTTTAGGATAGAAGAGCTAGATGAAGAGTTTTTCTTTACTAAAAAAGGTAATATTTTAGTACCATATCTAGACATGATTCAGCTGGACATTAATTCTAGAAATTTGGGATGATTTTATGATTGTAAAATTACGCATAAATTGTTGACTTAAAATAATGGTTACTATATACTCTTTATTGATTTACCACTTTACTATGCTAAAGTGCAAGGAGGATTAATTTTGAAAAATTTATTATTACATACACCTGAAGGTGTTAGAGATGTTTATAATGGTGAAAATCAAAAGAAACTAAAAACTCTTGAAAGAGTTAATAAGGTAATTGATTCATATGGATATTCTAGAATATCTACACCTACCTTTGAATTCTTTGATACATTTTCTAAAGATGTTGGTACAACTCCAAGCAATGAACTTTTTAAATTTTTTGATAGAGAAGGTAATACTCTTGTATTAAGACCTGATATTACCCCATCTATAGCGAGAGCTGCCGCTATGTATTTTGATGATAGCGCGCCAATTAGACTATCATATCAAGGAAATGTCTTTATTAATTATCACAGCCTTCAGGGACGTCTAAAGGAGTCTACACAAATTGGAGGAGAGCTTATTGGTGATGGCTCTGTTCTGGCTGATGCTGAAATTATTTCCGTTGTTGTAGAGTCATTAAAAGCAACAGGACTTAAAGACTTTCAGATTAGCTTAGGTCATGGTTTACTGATTAATAATCTTGTTGCTGCCTGCAAATTATCTGATGATGACAATGATGATATTCTAAAATTTATTGCTAATAAGAACATGTATGGCGTTTTGGAAATACTTGAGGATAGAAAATGTGATAAAAATCTCATTACTTTATTCTCTAAGATTTTTACTATGTACTGTTCCCCTGAGGATTGGGCTGATTTTGCATCGATTTATGCTGAATATACATCTGTGGCTTCGATATTTGAGTATTTTACAAAATTGTACAGTGCACTTGAGGCATATGGTGTTAGCAAATATGTATCTTTTGAATTAGATATGATTAGCCCTTATAAATACTACACGGGTCTGATTTTTTCTGGTTATACTTATGGAAGTGGCGCTCCCATTGCAAAAGGTGGAAGATACGATAAGCTTCTTAGTTATTTCGGAAATGATTCAAAGGCTATTGGTTTTGCTATTATGGCAGATCAGCTTTTGTTTGCGCTTGAAAGACAGAATATCGAAATTATTAAACCGGCAATAACAAAGGTTTTTGTTTACGAGAAGTCTGATGCAACAAAGGCTATAAATGAAGTTATAAATGCAAGAGAAAACTCGAAGGCTGTTATGATACCTGCAAAGCATTTTGATGAAGCTGCTATTAATAAGTTTTATGGACCGTGTGAGATTATTAAATTATAAAAAGTTTGATAAACAGTTTCGCATAAAATGATTAAATATTATATAATGAGGATAGTATGGAAGACAGATATTTAACAATTGCTCTTGGTAAAGGTAGACTTGCTAAGAATACATTAAAATTATTTGAAAAAATTGGAATTACATGTGAACAGATAAATGATCCTGACACAAGAAAACTGATTTTTGTTAATGAAGATTTAAAGCTTAGATTTTTCCTTTCAAAGGGTCCGGATGTACCTACTTATGTTGAGTATGGTGCTGCTGATATTGGTGTTGTTGGTGAGGACACAATACTTGAAGAAGGTCGCAATATCTATGAGGTTTTGGATTTAGGCTTTGGTAAGTGTCGCATGTGTGTATGTGGACCAGAGTCTGCTAAAGAACTTCTTGAAAAAAGAGAGCTTATTAGAGTTGCCAGCAAATATCCAAAGATAGCTGAGGACTATTTTCATAATAAAAGGCATCAGACTGTTGAGATTATAAAGTTGAATGGTTCGATAGAGCTGGCTCCTATTGTAGGACTTTCTGAAGTTATCGTTGATATTGTAGAAACAGGCTCGACTCTTAGAGAAAATGGCTTACAGGTTCTTGATGAAGTGGTGCCATTATCTGCTAGAATGGTTGTTAATCAGGTCTCAATGAAAATGGAGTACGAAAGAATCAATAAGCTTATTTGTGATTTAAAGGCAGCAATAGAAAGCAATAATTAAGCTATGAGGATTATTATAAGACAATGAAAAGACTGAATATTACTAAAGAAAATACAAATAATATTATTGAGGAGTTACTCAAGCGAAGTCCTCATCAGTATAGCGAGTATGAATCTACTGTAAATGAAATAATCGCCAATGTTAGAACAAATGGTGATGAGGCGGTATTTGATTATACAAAAAAATTCGATAAAGCTGATATTAATCCTGACAATCTTATTGTTACTGAAGAGGAAATTAAAGAGGCTTATGAGCTGATTGATCCAAAGCTTTTGGAAGTTATTAGAAAAGCTTTAGTTAATATTAAAAAATACCATGAAAAGCAAAGAATTAATTCATGGTTTGATTCAAGTGATGGAATTATACTTGGACAGAAGGTTACTGCGCTTGAAAAGGTTGGTGTATATGTACCTGGCGGGAAAGCAGTATATCCATCATCTGTATTAATGAATGTTGTACCAGCCAAGGTCGCTGGTGTTGATCATATATATATGACTACACCTCCTGGACCTGATGGAAAGGTTTTCTATACCACACTAGTAGCTGCTAAAGAAGCAGGCGTTGATACTATTTATAAAGTGGGCGGAGCTCAGGCTATTGCAGCACTTGCTTTTGGAACAAAGTCTATTGCAAAAGTGGATAAAATAGTCGGTCCTGGCAATATATTTGTTGCACTTGCCAAGAAAGCATGCTTTGGACATGTATCAATAGATTCAATTGCCGGCCCATCAGAGATTTTGGTACTTGCTGATGAGACAGCTAATCCTGCATATGTAGCTGCTGATTTATTATCTCAGGCAGAACATGATGAACTTGCTTCAGCAATACTTGTTACGACTTCTTCAAAGTTAGCTGACGATGTTGAAAAAGAAATTAATAGATTTGTTGAGATTCTTTCCAGAAAATCTATTATTGAAAAATCGCTTGAAAATTTTGGTTATATTCTTGTTGCAGATAATAAAGAACAGGCAATTGATACTGTAAATGCTATTGCATCAGAACATTTGGAAATTGTTACAGCAAATCCTTTTGAGGATATGACAAAGGTTAGAAATGCTGGAGCAATATTCCTTGGACAGTATTCTTCAGAGCCTTTGGGTGATTATTTTGCTGGCCCAAATCACGTATTGCCTACAAATGGAACAGCTAGGTTTTTCTCAGCTTTGTCTGTTGATGATTTTATAAAAAAATCAAGTATAATTTCTTATTCAAAGGAAGCACTTGAAGCAATCTATCCTGATGTTGTAGCTTTTGCAACAAGTGAGCAGCTTACTGCACATGCAAATTCTATTAAAGTAAGATTTGAAGAAGTATAAAGGAGTTTTTCATGTCAGAAGAACGTAGAGCAAAGATATCAAGAAAAACAAAAGAGACTGACATTACAATAGATTTTAATATTGATGGTAATGGTTCGTGTAATGTTAATTCAGGCATTGGATTCTTCGACCACATGCTTGAGGGGTTTGCCAGACATGGTCTTTTCAATTTGGAAGCTAATATTGCTGGTGATTTGAATGTTGATTGCCACCATACAATAGAAGACACAGGAATCGTTTTAGGAACTGCTATTAAAAAAGCCCTGGGTACTAAGGCTTCAATAAAACGATATGGTTCCTGTATGCTTCCAATGGATGAAACTTTGGTTTTATGTGCAATTGACTTGTGCAATAGACCGTATTTGGTTTTTGATGCAGAATTTCCTACTGAAAAGGTAGGATATATGGATACAGAGATGGTTAAAGAATTCTTTTATGCTATTTCTTATTCATGTGGAATGAATTTACATATAAAGGTGATTAATGGGGGAAATAGTCATCATATGATAGAAGCTATGTTTAAGGCTTTCGCAAAGGCTTTAGATGAAGCAACGACTGTTGATCCTAGAATAGTTGATGTACTTTCGACAAAAGGAGCACTTTAATGAGAGCAGAAGATAAAAATATGGTTGCGACCATATATTTGAAGGATGGTATGGCTGTACCTTCTCCAGCTAGGTTGGATGAAAAATCAAATGCTATTGATCTTGCAAGATTATATGATGATTCTGGTGTAGATAAGATTATCTGTTATGATTTATCAAAATCAGAGAATGAGCATGAAAAAAATCTTGATATTATCAGAGAAATCAATAGAAATGTTGAAATTAAGATTTGTGGCGGTGGAAATATCAATCGCATAGAGGATATTAAAAAACTTTTCTATTGTGGTTGTGTAGAGATTATTTTAAATGGTTCAAAGCCTGAAACAGCTGACCTTGTAAAGGAAGCTGCTGCCAGATTTGGCGCAGATAAGATACTTGTCTCTATAATGACAGTTGATTTCCTGTTTAAGACAAAGGATTTTCTGGAAGATAATATTCATGAACTTTTGATTATGGATGAGACACAGCTTAATGCTGTTGAGAATATTACAAATATTCCTTATATTGTAGAGGTTAAGGATTATAGCTTTGAATATATATTTAATCTGCTATCATCATCTATGATCAGAGGTGTGTCTGGCCCATTTATAAATGATCCTGATAATGACATTATGAGGATTAAGAGTTCTCTTTCTGATGCCGGTATCAAGATGGACAATTTTGAACCTTCTCTTACCTGGTCAGACTTGAAACTTAATTCGGACGGTATGGTTCCTGTTGTTGTACAGGATTTTAAAACTGGTGAGGTATTGATGGTTGCTTATATGAATAAGCAGGCATTTGAAAATACTATTGACACTGGAAAGATGACCTATTATTCACGTTCAAGAAAAGAATTGTGGCTGAAGGGTGAAACATCTGGTCATTATCAGTATGTAAAGTCGCTTACTGCTGATTGTGATTATGATACAATTTTGGCAAAGGTTTCTCAGGTAGGAGCAGCTTGTCATACAGGCTCGTATTCATGCTTCTTTAATGAAATTGTTAAAAAGGAATACATTGAAAGAAATCCTCTTAAGGTATTCGAGGATATGTATGACGAAATCAAAGAAGATATGGTACATCCTTCAGAAGGGTCATATATTAATTCTTTGATGGATAAGACAAATGATGAGCTCTTGAAGAAGGTTGGAGAAGAAGCACTCGATTTCATAATTGCTTCTAAAAATGCTGATGATGATGCCATGAAATTTGAAATATCAGATTTGCTATATCATCTTACTGTCCTTATGGTTAAAAAAGGAATTACCTGGGAAGATATTACAAGAGAACTTGCACAAAGGTAGAATTAATGAGAAAACTTGCATTAAGTCACGATATTTTGATGAAGGTAGATAAGCCTTCTAGATATACTGGTGGCGAATTTAATAGTGTTTATAAAGATTTAGATAAAATAGACATCCGGTTTGCTATGTGCTTTCCGGATGTTTATGAAATTGGAATGTCACATCTGGGCATTCAGATTCTTTATAATTTATTTAATAAAAGAGAAGATACTTATTGCGAAAGGGTATATAGTCCTTGGCCTGATCTACATCAGATTATGAAGGAGGAAAATATACCTCTTTTTGCGTTAGAATCTCAAGATCCATTAAAGAAATTTGATTTTATTGGAATCACACTTCAGTATGAAATGTGCTATACAAATATATTACAAATAATTGATCTTGCTGGACTCCCAATTTTGCAATCAGAAAGAACGAATGATTGTCCAATAATCATTTGTGGTGGACCATGTGCATATAATCCAGAGCCACTTGCTGATTTTGTAGATATGTTCTATATAGGTGAGGGAGAGGTGCGTTATGATGAACTTCTTGACTTGTATAAAAAGCACAAGAATTCTTCTTGTTATGATAGAAATGCTTTTCTATTAGAGGCTGCTAAAATACCTGGTATTTATGTTCCAAGCTTATATGAGGTTTCGTATAAAGAGGATGGAACTATCGCCAGTTTTGAGCCTAAATATGATGATTTACCATCGACAATTAAAAGACAGCTTGTTACAGATCTTGATTCGGCACCTTTTATTGACAAACCACTTATTCCTTTTGTTAGAGCTGTACAGGATAGGGTTGTTCTTGAAATTCAAAGGGGCTGTATTAGAGGCTGTCGTTTTTGTCAGGCAGGTATGATATATAGGCCGAACAGAGAAAAGGATATTGACACATTAAAAGCACAGGCGAAGAAGCTTTTAGACAATTCCGGTCATGAAGAGATTTCTCTATCGTCGTTGTCTTCAAGCGATTATCATGATTTGGGACCATTAATGGATTTCCTTGTTGATGATTGTGTTTCATCTGGTGTTAATGTTTCATTGCCTTCACTTAGAATTGATCAGTTTTCTTTGGATATAATGAAGAAGGTTTCAGATGTTAGAAAGACATCTATTACCTTTGCTCCTGAAGCTGGCTCTCAAAGAATGAGAGATGTTATCAATAAAGGTCTTACGGTTGAGAATATTTTGAACGGATCTGACCTTGCATTTAAGGCTGGCTGGCAGAAGGTTAAGCTGTATTTTATGCTGGGACTTCCTCTCGAAACAGACGAGGATGCTATTGCTATTCCAGAATTAGCAAATCAGGTTGCTGCCAAATATTATGAAATTCCAAAGTCTGAAAGAAATGGTAAATGTCAGGTTACAATGTCGACTTCGTTTTTTGTTCCTAAGCCATTTACTCCATTTCAATGGGCACCTATGTATGAACCTGGCGAATATTTAAGAAGAGCAAAGCTGGTTAATGATACTATGAAGGAACAGCTTAACAGAAAGTCATTAAGATATGACTGGCATGAGGCTGATGTTACTGTGTTAGAAGGTGTATTTGCCAGAGGTGATAGAAGAGTTGGACCTGCTATTAAATATGCCTATGAGCATGGAGCTTTATTTGATGCTTGGGGTGATTATTTTTCTTACGATAGATGGCTTGAAGCATTTGATAAATGCGGGGTTTCTTTAGACTTTTATGCATATCGTCAAAGAGAAATTGATGAGATTCTACCATGGGATTTTATAGATATAGATGTATCTAAACAGTTTATGATAAAAGAATGGGAAAAGGCTATGACTGGAAGTGTTACGCCGAACTGTAAAGCATCTTGTTCTGCTTGTGGACAGCTGGTTAATAAATGTGGCGTATGCATGAGGAAATAATTATGAGAGCTAGAATAAGATTCGAAAAACAGGGGTCACTAATATATGTAGGACATCTGGATCTGATGAGATATTTTCAGAAGGCTGTTAAGAGAAGTGGTATAGAAATCAGGTATTCTGAAGGATTTAATCCTCATCAGATTATGTCTTTTGCTGCACCTCTTGGTGTTGGAATTGAAAGCTTTGGGGAATATATAGATATTGATATATTAAAAGAAATATCCTGTGAAGAAGCAATTCAAAAATTAAATGAGAATATGGTTGAAGGTTTAAAAATTACAAGCTTCAAGTATTTAAATGATACTGATGAAAAATGTATGTCGTGCTTTTGTGCTGCAAGCTATAAGATAGAAGATAGAGATAATAACTCTTATTATGGCTTTGATATTAATAATTCAAAGACAATCAATTCGTTAATTGATAATTTTATGTCTAGTGAATCTATTGTAATTACTAAAGAAACAAAGAAAGCTACAAGAGAACTTGATTTAAAACCTTTGATTTATGATTTTAAATTTAAAGATAATGCATTCTTTATGACTGTATCTTCTGGCTCTGTGGATAACATTAAGCCGGAATTGGTTCTTGAGACGTTTTATAATTCTATTAATAAAAATATATTTGATATGGCAATTACTAGATTAGATATGTATACTAGTAATGAGGCTGGTCTTGTTTCATTGAGTGAGGTTGGTTATGTCAGATAATAGAATTTATTTTACAAAAGGATTATATCATTCTATTGAAGCTGTGCTTTTTATGCTGGTTGATGATCATGATAGAGCACTTGAGATTCAAAATCTAAATGCAGTTACCTTGGTTGGAAACTGTTATGTTGCCACAGTGGAAAAGGTTTTGGATAATATTAATGGCGCAGTTTTGAAGCTTGATGATGATGGAACAAAAGGCTTTTTGCATACAAATGAGCTATTTTTTGATGCATTTGTAAAGAAAACATCTAAGAATAAAACAATTAGTCAGGGAGATGTTATCAAGGTTTGCGTTACTAAAGATGCATTTGATAATAAGTATGCAGTTGTTAAGCCTGTATCTAATATTATTGCATACGATGATGATGGTGTATCATATTCTAAAAGCATGATATATTCTTTGCTAGATAGAATGAATCCTGATGAAATCAGTGATGTTGTAACTGATTTGGATGACATATATAAGCTTCTTGAACATTTTGCTTCAAATAATGATATTTGGAAAGACAAGATAAAAAAATATGATGACTTAACTCTTTCTATGTGGTCATTACATGGCATTGAAAAACAATTAGATAGAGCGATTGTTAATATTTGTCATTTGGATTCTGGCGCGAATATTGTAATAGAGCATACTGAAGCTTTGACTGTTATTGATGTCAATTCTGCTCACAATATTGCAAATATTGATAGAGATGAGTTCATATTCCAGATTAATAAAGAAGCAGCAAGAGAGGTCGCCAGACAGATTCGATTGCGCAATATATCAGGTATGATTGTTGTTGATTTTATTAATATGGATATTCCTAAATATAAAACTGACTTGTACAATTTGATGTGTGCTTATTGTTCATCTGATTATTGTCAGGTTGATATATATGGATTTACAAAGCTGGGCTTGTTTGAGATTTCCAGAGAAAGAAGATATAAGTCCTTGAGAGGTCAGCTTGGTATCAATACTAATTTAGTCTAAGTCATTTTAATTTGATTTGATATTGAATTTTTGTTTAGATTTTTTGTTTAGAATTATTAATAAATTCATTGCATTTGCAGCATTTTTATGATAATATACTCGAGTGTGCCGCGCAGTTAGGGCTTAAAGTATCTATATAGATCCCCAAAACTGGCGAGTAATGATAAAAGGAGGAAAACTTATGTACGCAATTATTGCAACTGGTGGTAAGCAGTACAAGGTGTCTGAGGGCGATATCATTAACGTAGAAAAGCTTGGCGTTGAGGCTGGTTCAAAGGTTACTTTTGATCAGGTATTAGCTATAAGCGATAAGGAACTCAAAGTTGGTGAGCCTACAGTTAAGGGCGCTACTGTTGAGGCTTCTGTAGTTAAAGAAGGCAGAGGCAAGAAGGTAATCGTTTACAAGTACAAGAGAAAATCAGGTTACCACAAGAAGAATGGTCATAGACAGCCATTTACACAGGTTAAGATCGAAAAGATTAACGGTTAATTATGATTACCGTAACCATTACAAAATCAAATAATAATTATAGACATATTACACTTTCAGGGCATGCATTATATGCTGACAGTGGACAGGATATTATTTGTGCATCTGTTTCAGCTTTATCAATAAACTGCTTTAATTCTATTGATAGCTTTTGTGCTGATAGAATTGAGGTTTTTGCTGATGAAGATGAAGGCTTTATGGATGCTGTTTTAGAAGGTGATACTTCTAAGGAAGCTAGATTATTAATTGATTCATTGATTCTTGGTTTAAAAGAGATTTCAAAACAATACGGTAGTGAGTATATTTCACTTCAGATTAAGGAGGTGTAGGACATGATTAAGATGAACCTTCAGTTCTTCGCTCATAAAAAGGGTGTTGGTTCTACTAAGAACGGTAGAGATTCTGAATCAAAGAGATTAGGTGCTAAGCGTGCTGATGGTCAGTTCGTTAAGGCTGGTAATATTCTTTACAGACAGCGTGGCACTAAGATTCTTCCAGGTGTTAATGTTGGCATCGGTGGAGATGATACATTATATGCAACTGTTGATGGTATTCTTCGTTTCGAGAGAAAGGGAAGAGACAAGAAGCAGGCTAGCGTATATCCTGTAGAGCAGTAATTTCTTAACCCGACTTTTATAGGTCGGGTTTTTCTTTTTTATATGCAGTATTAAAGTTATATACTTTAATCTAAGGGAGAATGTTATGTTTGCTGATAGAGCAAAGATTATAATTAAGTCTGGAAATGGCGGAAATGGTCATGTTAGTTTCAGACGCGAAAAATATGTACCAGATGGTGGCCCGGACGGTGGCGATGGTGGAAGAGGCGGCGACGTTATTTTCGTTGTTGATGAAGGCCTTAACACACTAACTGACTATAGACACAGACGCAAATTTGCGGCTGAAAACGGTCAGGAAGGTGGTAAAAAGAATTGTCATGGTAAAAATGGTGAGTCTATTGAATTAAAGGTTCCACTTGGTACTGTAATAAAAGATGCTGAGTCAGGAAAGGTTATAGCTGATATGTCTGGCGATAACCTTAGACAGGTTGTACTTAAAGGCGGAAATGGTGGACTTGGTAATCAGCATTTTGCAACATCTACAATGCAGGCACCTAAATATGCAAAGCCAGGTGTTCCTGGTATTGAAATTGAGGTTCTTCTGGAATTAAAAACGATTGCAGATGTTGGACTTGTTGGTTTTCCTAATGTAGGAAAGTCTACATTTTTATCAAGAGTTTCAAATGCTCAGCCTAAAATTGCTAATTACCACTTTACAACGCTTGCACCAAATCTTGGCGTTGTAGACCTGGATGATATAAATGGATTTGTTATAGCAGATATTCCTGGACTTATTGAAGGCGCATCAGATGGTATAGGTTTAGGTCTTGATTTTTTAAGGCATATTGACAGGACAAAGGTTATTATACATATTGTTGATGGCGCATCAGTTGAAGGTAGAGATCCTATAGCAGATATCAAAGCTATTAATAAAGAAATGGCTGCTTATGACCCTTCGCTTTTAAACAAACCTACTGTTATTGCGGCTAATAAGATGGATGTTTGCTATGAAAATCAAAGCGAGGTTGTAGATGCGCTTAAGGCTGAATTTGAGCCGTTAGGAATAAAGGTGTATCCAATATCAGCTGTATCTGGTCAGGGCGTAAAAGAACTGTTATACCATGTTTTAGAGCTATTAGATCAATGTGATGAGGCTCCAATTGTATATGAAGCTGAATTTGATCCTGCTACAAGAGCATTTGAAGATGAGCCATATACTGTTGAGCTTGTCGATGGTGAATATGTTGTAGAAGGACCTAAGATTGAGAAGATGCTTGGATATACAAATCTTGAGTCTGAAAAAGGATTTTTATTCTTCCAGAATTTCCTGAAAACACAAGGAATTCTTAAAGAATTAGAAGCTCTTGGAATTGAAGATGGTGATACAGTTAGAATGTATGGACTATCATTTGAGTATTATAAGTAAATATATTTTACTAATTGGTATTTTATATTATTTAACTTTTTAAGGAGTAGCATATGGCAATGACAAACAAACAAAGAGCATATCTTTCTTCTTTGGCAAATTCAATTGATCCTATTTTTAATATAGGAAAATCTTCAATTACACCTGAGTTTATTACAGCAATTGATGAGGCTCTTGCTAAAAGAGAATTAATTAAGATTGCTGTTTTAAAAAATTGTTTTGATGATCCAAAAGAGCTTGCGATTACTGTTTCTGAAAGAACTAATGCTGAAGTGGTTCGAGTAATAGGTAAAAAGATTATTATTTATAGACCGGCTAAAAAGCCAGTAATTGAGCTTCCTAAAAAATAATTTTAATAATTTTATTTCAGGTATGTACGATTTTAGAAAGTGTAAACAGCTTAAAATATGAGAATTGGAATATACGGTGGGACATTCAATCCTATACATAATAGTCATATTAATATTGCAAAAGCTGCTTTAGAACAGTTCAATTTAGATAAGGTTATTTTTTTGATTGCTGGATTTCCGCCACAAAAAAGTAATGATTTGGGTCTTTTAGATAAACATAGAGTAGCAATGGTTGAAATTGCTTGCTCACGTTATGATTTGCCGTTTTTTGTTGATAAAAGAGAACTGAATCGTCCTGATAAAAGCTATACATATATTACTATTGAAGAATATAAAAATGAAAATCCTAATGATGAATTGTTTTTTATCATGGGCTCTGATTCATTGATGTATTTTGATGAATGGAAGTATCCAAATCGTATTTGTAGTAATGCTAATTTGCTGGTAGCAAAACGAATTGGGGATGATGATGCAATATTAGAAGATAAGCGTAAAAGCTTGTCTGCATGTTTTAACTGTTCTATTGAATATATAAATACAAGTATTACAGCTGTTGCCTCATCTGAAATTAGAGATAATATAGAAAAAAATTATATATTATTATCTAAAAACAGATCTAAAAACAAGACACTTGTTGATATTATAAATAGTAATGCATATGAAAAGCTTGCATATGATAATGTTTATTCCTCTATAGTAAAAGAGCAGATTGATCCTTTAGTATATGATTATATTATTGATCATTTGCTGTATGCAAAGGATTATAGTCAGGACGAGATTGCTAAGATGTTTGATTTTATGAAAAAAGAATTAAAAACATCCAGGTATAATCATTCTGTTGGTGTTGCAATGACTGCATATAATCTTGCATTAAGATATGATATCAATCCGAGAATAGCATATATTGCAGGTATAATGCATGATTGTGCCAAATGTATTTCAGATGAAAAAAGAATCGATATATGCAAAAAACATAAAATTGAAATAAGGGATATAGAGCTTGAAAATCCATCCCTTCTTCATGCAAAGGTTGGAGCTTTTTTGGCTTTTGATAAGTATGGCCTAAATAATATCTATTTATTACATTCAATAATGACTCATACTGTTGGTTGCCAAGAAATGAGTATTCTTGATAAAATTATATTTGTTGCTGATTATATTGAGCCAGGTCGTGATAAAGCACCTAGACTTGATGAAATACGTTCTTTGGCATTTGAAGATATAAATAAATGTGTTGGCGTTATTTCATGTGATACAGTAAAATATTTGACTGAAAATGTGAAGTCGGTTGATGATATGACGTTTAAAACATGTGAATATTATAAAAGATATTTATAGATTTAGGCGTAAAACAATATTTACAATTCATAGGAGAGAGTATGGAAACAAAAGAACTTGTAAAAGGTATATGTAATGCTTTAGATGACAAAAAAGCTCATGACGTAAAGGTGATTGATATCAAAGAAATTTCAACTATTGGCGATTACTTTATTGTTGCATCTGCAGACAATCAAAATCAGCTAAATGCAATGCAAAGAGCTGTTGATGAATATATGTATACAAATAAAATTGATGCAAAGTCAATAGAAGGAAATAGACAGTCTACTTGGATATTAATGGATTATGAGGATATAATTGTTCATTTATTCTCAGAGGAAGACAGAGTGTTCTATAATCTTGAAAGAATCTGGCAGGATGGAAAGATTATGGATGCCAATGATCTATAGTAATATAATTTAAAAAATATGATTTAAATAAGTCTTAACGATAAAACATAATTTTGTTATATCGTTAAGACTTTTGTTTTTGCAAAACACTATTATAGTATTAAAAAGTGAATTAATAATATGACTTCAGTTTATTTAAAAGAATCTAAATACACCAAATACGATGCCTAATATTTGACAGTCGGGAACAATAATAGGATCCATATTATCATTTTCAGGCTGTAATCTGATATGATCACTTTCTTTATAGAATGTCTTTACAGTAGCAGAATCATCAACAAGAGCAACTACCATATCACCATTTTTAGCATGGTCCTGTTCTCTGACAAGTATAGTATCACCGTCTAAAATTCCGGCGTTAATCATTGATTCACCCTTGACTTTTAACATAAATGTCTGTGAATTAGGCATATATTCAGCAGGAATAGGGAAGTAGTTATCAATGTTTTGAACAGCTAATAATGGCTGCCCGGCAGCAACTGAACCAACAATAGGTACATTAACAACTTCTTTTCTAACTAAATTAAAGCTATCATCAACAATTTCAATAGCACGAGGCTTTGATGGATCTCTTCTTATATATCCATTCTTTTCAAGTGACTCAAGATGAGAATGAATAGAAGAGGTGGATTTAAGATTTACGGCCTCACAAAGCTCTCTAACGGTAGGAGGATATCCTTTATTTAGAATCTCCTGCTTGATATATTCTAATATTTCTCTTTGTTTATCTGTAATTCTTCCGTATGACATAAGAAAACCTCCTTAAAATTATTTGATGTATTTAGTATAACATAGCGTATGTATGTTCGCAAACATATTTTCCGAAAATTTGTTCGAAATTTTGTTGACAAACGATTGTTCGGGTGATATTATGCTTACAGAACAGTTGTTTGGAAAGTTTGTTCGGATAATATGTTCGATACTAATGTTTGAAACTAATGTTTAATAGTATTAAGTTTGGTTTGGTTGATTGTGAAAGGGATATGCGATGAGAAATACAAATATTTATTCTTATAATAATGTATATAGAGCTACTCATTATAATAATTATAATAAGAAGAACAATAGATCCAATAGTTTCAATAGTTCTTACACCAGAAGAGTAGCTATACCAAAGACATTTTTATTTATTCCTGCAGCTATATTTATTTTGATTAGTATGCTTTTTGTTTTTACTATTAATGCAAAGGCAGCTGAAACAAAAGAATCATATAAATATTACACATCAATTACTGTTGAGGATGGAGATACACTTTGGTCGCTTGCTGATGAATATATAACTGTTGAATATAAGAATAAGCAGGCGTATATAGATGAAGTAAGAGCATTAAATCATATCAATATGCAAGGGGATATTGTATCGGGCTCAACACTTGTAATGCCATATTATTCATCAGAATATAAATAAATTTGTCTATTACTTCCTATTATGTTAAAATACCATGGTTGAATTTATTTAGCCTATTTTAATAAGGAGTTTTTGGTTATTTATGTTTCGATTATTAATTGCAGTTTTTCGAAATTTGCGTAGAGGTCCTACGCTTATACGTACTATGAGAAAAATGACTAGTAATCCAGATAAGTACTCAGAGGAAGAAAAATACGCATACTTCAAAAAGCTAGTTCGTTATTTAAAGACAACTACAAAGATACATACAAAGTGCTATGGTGAAGAAAATTTGCCTAAAGAAGGTGGTTATGTTATGTTTCCAAATCACCAAGGCAAATATGATGCACTGGGTGTAATATATTGTCACAAGGAGCCATGTACATTTGTCATGGATAAGGCAAAATCATACAGCTTTTTAGTAAAAGAAATGATTGAACTTATAGATGGTAAAAGACTTGAGATTGATAATGTTAGACAAAATATGACATTAATTATGGAAATCGCCAAAGAAGTAGAGCAGGGAAGAAAATTTATTTTGTTTTCCGAAGGCGGTTATGATAAAAATGGAAATAATGTTCAAGAATTTAAGCCAGGTAGTTTTAAATGTGCAACTATGGTTAAGGCTCCAATTGTTCCTGTTGCTTTAATAGATTCCTATTTACCATTTAATTCATCGTATAATCCATTCAAAAAGGTTGTTACTAAAGTTATTTTTTGTAAACCATTATATTATGATGATTATAAAGATATGAAGACACCTGAAATTGCGGATGTTGTTAAAAACACAATTGTTGAAGCAATGAAAGAATATAGTGATAAATAAAGATATTTAAGACACATATCATCAACTGATTATGTGTCTTTTTTGTTGTTTTTTTTTAAATATATTGGGGATTTTATTGAAAAATAGTAGTGTTAATGTTAATATATATCTATCGGATAAATATCTGTTTAACCGATAGATAGTACAAAATAATAGTATACTTGTATTTTAGATAATATATTAAAGGATTGTATTATGGCTAAGGATTCACAGTTTTATAAAGAAAAAAATAAAAATAATAAAATTAAATTAAGACAACAACTATCTTTACTTCCTAGATTTGCTTCAGATTATATTTATAGTAAAGAACAAACCACACAGGCTTCAACGCTTATTTCTTATGCATATGATTTAAGTACTTTTTTCAGATTTATGTTGTCTAATAATCCTGGACTGAAAACTAAAGATATATCTGATATTACTTTGAATGATATTAATGCGCTTAATGAATATGATATTATGGAATATCAAAGATATCTTGAATTAAATACTGATGGTGAATTTCATGAAAACGGCAAAAAATCGATTGCTCGTAAAATGTCACCACTTAGAGGCATGTTTAAGTATTTATATGAAAGAAAAATGATTAATGATAATCCTACAATAATTGTTGCTTTACCTAAGATTAAAAAAGATAAAAATATTATTAGAATGAATAATTATGAGGTAAATGCAATCTTAGATGCAATAAAATCAGGAAACCAATTTTATAGTGAAAGGCAGAAAAAGTATTGCCAAAAGACACAAAAACGTGATCTGGCTATCTTAACTCTTATGTTAAATACTGGAATTCGTGTAAGCGAATGCAATGGTTTAGATATTACTGATGTTGATTTAAAAGCAAATACAATTATTATTGTTCGAAAAGGCGGCGGACAAGATTTGTTGTATTTTAATGATGAAATTCATGATTGTCTAGAAGATTATATTAATACTGAGAGAGAATTTATTAATCCAGCTGAAGGCCATGAATCAGCACTCTTCTATTCATTACAAGGAAAAAGAATGAGTGTTGATGCAATCGAAAATCTTGTTAAAAAATATGCAAAACTAGTTGTGCCTAACAAGAAAATAACGCCACATAAGCTGCGTTCTACTTATGGTACTGCATTATATCGTGAAACTGGTGATATTAGACTTGTGGCAGATGTTTTGGGTCATGAAAATATAAATACTACTATCAATTACTATGCAGCTATTGAGGATGAACATAAAAAGCAAGCAAGAAACGCAGTTGATTTTAAAAAGCCTGATTATAATTAATAAAAATATATAATTGCTGATTATAATTATTAATATATAATTACTGATTATTTATACTATATTCTAATTGCTTAGTTTCTTTAGTAATTCAACAAAATAATCAGGCAATGGCGCTTCAAATTCAACGTATTGTCCGCTTCTTGGATGTATAAAGCCTATTGTTTTAGCATGTAAGGTTTGTCCTTGTAGAGGATTATTTTTATTGTTATAAGGACTTTTTGCTGGTCCATATACATTATCTCCTAATAATGGATGGCCTATTGATGACATATGAACACGAATCTGGTGTGTCCTTCCAGTCTCCAGCTTAAATCTTATATGAGTGTATCCATTCAGCCTTTCAATAACTTCATAATGCGTTATGGCATCACGCCCATCTTTTACAATGGCCATTTTCTTTCTATCTTTTGGATTTCTGGCTATTGGCGCATTTATAGTGCCACTATCTTCTTTGACATTACCAATAACGATGCCTTCATATATTCTATTAACGGAATGCTCTTTTATCTGAATTGCTAAATTATTATGTGAAAAATCATTCTTGCAAACAATTAAAGATCCTGTAGTATCCATATCTATTCTATGAACAATTCCAGGCCTCATTTCTCCATTAATTCCTGACAGAGAGTCCTTACAATGATACATAAGAGCATTAACTAAAGTTCCAGAATAATGACCAGGAGCAGGATGAACAACCATCTGTTTAGGCTTATTAACAATAATTAAATCATCATCTTCATAAATAATATCCAGCGGAATATCTTCTGCTACAATATTTACCTCTTCAATAGGCATATCATCAATAAAAATATCATCACCGACTTTTAATTGATAACTAACTTTAATATGCTTATTGTTAATAGTAACATATCCATTTTTTATTAAGTTTTGAATATTTGATCTTGATTTATCAGGATAATATAAAGAAAGGAATTTATCGATTCTTTCTCCAATAAATTCCTCAATAACTTCTATGTGTTCCATACGTAACCCTTTTATGAATATAATATATACTCTTAATATAACAATATATTACTTTTGTTTTATACAGTTTTGAATAATCTCTAAGTCTTCTTCCTTATAATAAAATAATATTAATATTATTAATAAAAAAACGGAACAGGTAACATAACAATCAGCAATATTAAATACTGGAAAATTAATAAGAGAAAAATAGATAAAGTCAACAACATATTGATATCTAACTCTATCTATAAAATTGCCAATAGCTCCAGCTGCCATAAAGTTTAATATCCAAATTATTAATAGACTCTTATTATTATAATTTTTGGTAAGTTTATATAATAAAAAGAAGATGAATACTAAAGCAATAACTGTAACGATGTAAAAATAAAGCTGTTTTCCTTCTAATATTGAAAATGCTGCACCATTATTTTGAAGGTAATGAAGCTGCAAAACACCTTTTATTAAAATAAAATCGTCTTTGTCTTTTAACAAAGATACAGCAGCGAGTTTTGTTAACTGATCAATTATTATTAAAATAAGGATGGCAAAAATACCAAATAATTTATTCTTTGTTTTCATATTGTGTCTTTTTCCGATTAAAATAATATATTTAATGCTTCTTTTAAATCGCAATCATTATAATCCATATAAGAATCAGAGCAACCAATACTATTTAGGATTATAAATTTTATTTTACCAGCAGCCATTTTCTTGTCAGATTTTGAAGCATTTATAATGTCATCAATATTATAACTTGTATCTAGTTTTATAGGCAAATTAAATGTATCGATAGTATTTATAATGTCTAAATACTCTTCATTGCTTATATGACCATCTCTCATCGATAAATATGAAGCGCTAATCATGCCCAATGCAACACATTGACCATGAAATAAAGAAAAATTAGAAAGCTTTTCAATTGCATGTCCTAGTGTGTGGCCAAAATTTAAATGACTTCTAATGCCCTTTTCGGTTGGATCTATTTCAACAACATCTCTTTTTATAACACAGCTTTCATAGACCATGTTAAATAAAGTGTCTAACTCTCTGGAATTAATTTTCTCTACATTGTTTTTTAGCCATTCATAATAATCTATATTTTTAATAAGGCCATGTTTTATGATTTCACCCATTCCACAGGCAAACTGATCATTATCAAGAGTTAATAAGGTGGATATATTAATATAAACCATTTTAGGCATATAAAAAGCTCCAACCATATTCTTATATTGATTGAAATCAACTCCTGTTTTTCCGCCAATAGATGAATCTACCTGAGAAAGCAATGTTGTTGGCACCTGAATAAAATCTATTCCTCTTAGATAGGTTGCTGCAGTAAATCCAGTCATATCTCCAACAACACCACCACCTAAAGCAATCAACAAATCACCTCTATCAAATTTGTTAATAATTAAATGCTCATATAATTTTTGAACTGTGTTCAGGTTTTTAGAGGGTTCTCCAGCTTCGAAAATAAACTCAGTAATATAATCAAATTGATTTTTGAGTGAAATTTTGAAATTTTCCAAGTGCATTTTTGCCACGTTTGTATCTGTGACAATGCAAATTTTCTTGTACTTTTTTGCCACGTCATTGTTGAGTAATGGCAAAAAATCATTAAAATTATCTCTTAAATTAATATTATAACAGTGTTTTTCTTGATGATTTACATTTATATTCTTTTCCATGAATAAATACCTATACAATAAAAAATAAAGCCTAAAACAATAAATGTTTCAGGCTTTAATAATAGTCTAATTAGATTTGAATGCCGCTATAATCAAAAGCATCAGCTAAACTCTGGAAATCACCAGATAAATCAACGCCTGAAGGTGTAACAATAAAGATATAATTATTAACCTTCTGAAGGCTACCATCTATAGCGTAACAAGCGCCACAAGTGAAATCAATTATTCTTTGAGCAACGCCTACATTAAGACCTTCCATATTAAGGATAACAGTGTGATCGTTAAGAAGTGTCTCAGCAATTTCTCTTGAATCATCAAAGGATGTTGGCTTAATTACACATACTTCCATAGAATTACTAACGCCCTTTCCCTGGCTACGTCTGATAGGAGTAATCTTTGAAATAGATTTTCTTTCAGGCTCGTCGAATTCATCTTTATTTTTCTTTCCGAATAATGAAGGTCTCTTTTCAACTACTTCATCTTCTATGTCATCTTCTTCGTATAAGTCGTCGTCGTAATACTCTTCTTCTTCATCGTCCAAATTCATTGCACGTAATAAATTGTCAAACATTATAATCTCCTTTATATGTTGTAATTTCTCTCACCAAATATACCAGTACCGACGCGAACCATAGTAGCACCTTCTTCAATAGCTACCTGATAATCACCGGTCATACCCATTGACAAAATATTCATGTCTATATTATCTATGTTTTGCTTGATAATGTCAACAGATAAATCCTTTATTTTGTGGAAAATTGGGCGATTTTCTTCTGAATCCACAACATATGGAGCAATGGTCATCAGTCCACAAACATGCACGTTTTCTAATTTTGATATTTCCTTAATTAGATCTATAGTTTCTTCGACTTTAATACCAAATTTTGTTTCTTCTTGAGCTACATTTACTTCTACTAGAATGTCTATAACTCTTCCGGCAGCTTTTGCGCATTTGTCAATCTCTTCGGCTAGTCTAAGACTGTCTACGGAATGGATTAGAGTAACATAATCTGCTAGATATTTGACTTTATTACGTTGTAAATGACCTATCATGTGCCAATTAATATCTTTAGGCATTACTTCCTGCTTTGAGGTCATTTCTTGAACTTTATTTTCACCAAATACTCTTATACCACAGTCATAGACTTCTTCCAGATCGCTAACAGGCTTAGTTTTTGAAACGGCGATTAGTGTTACTTCGCTTCTGTCTCTGCCAGCCTTATCACACGCTTTTTTTATATTCTCTTCCACTATCTGCAAATTATCTTTTAACATAGTTACTCCTTGTTGTTTATGAGAAATAATGAAATTATTTGCTTTAATAAAACATTATATCAATAATTAATTGATTATCTGGTTTTCTTCTACAGAATTACCCTGAAGTACAATATGATCGTATAATGCTATACCATAATTAGTGCCTGATTCAACGATTGCGTAGTCTGCATTCTGTAGTTTAATATTTATCTGTTTAAATACTGCAAAGCCTTTATTTACGTTATATACACCTTTTAGAGAGGCTTTCTGGCTGCCTACGGTATATGTTTCGTTTGAATTTGCTGTTATTATAGTGCTTCCTTCCTCTACTTTTTCAGAATCTATGTAATAATAATCATCTGTTTCATAGTATATGGTTGGATTAATATACATGTCATTTCCTGCTGTAGCTCCTTTTACAATAAGGCCTAAATCAGAAGAACTTTCTCCTGAATAAAAGCAGGATTTTGGTATGGTAAAGAACTCCTTCGATACAATAGATGAATTTGGAATTTTTAAACCAACAATATCTGAATCCAGAATTTTTACATGTATAAATCTATTAGCGGCATATCTTTCCATAGAATCATTAAGAGTTAACACAAGATAATTTTGCCCTGCTTTTTCTTCGATGTACATTTCACACCAGGTATCTACATTGTCATCTAAAAAGCGAATTTCTACATAATTATCGTCTGAAAGACTTTTGGCTAAATTGGCATCAACAGGTAAAATAAGATGCCATATATCGCTTTTTATGATTTTATATATTTGCTGTCCTGCAACAACGTTTTCCTGGCTTTTAAGGTTATTTACGGTTAAATTAGATGTATTAAAGGCATCAGAATTATAGTTATCCAAATTTATGCCTTCATATCCGTCAGTAGAATAAACTATTACACCTGGCTCTGAGGCATAAACAAGTCTAAAGGTTCCGTTATTTGTGGCTTGCGCTACAACGTCAGACATGGAATCAAGCGCAGTGAGTGAATGTATTTGATTGAGCTGTGAGGCTAAGTCTGCTTTAAAGGAATAAACCTTACTAAAATTATTGTTTGAATAGTCGATAACATAAGAATTAATGGTAGCCTCTAGTTTTGATAAGTTATAAGGACTAATATTATTTAGATTTATACTATCAGTATTTATATTGTTTAATACATTTCCGGTTGTATCTAAGGCATAAATAGGTGATTTGACTCCGACTCTGCCTACATTATTAGCCAAATAAACTATACTACCATTATTGTCGGCATAAACCACTGACTCATCTCTGATGGCTAGTGCATTATAATCTTTATCTGAAGAGATAGTTCCTTGAGATACTTCGTATATTGTAATATTTTCCTTTGTTATATACGTAAAAAGATGGTATACCACGTAAATGAATATAACAATTACAATGAATATACCAATCGTTCTATTATTAGATTTTGGAAAATTTACAATTTTTTTATCTTTGCTCATTACTGTCCGAAAAGGTATGTAATCTCGTTTGTTAAATAATAAACATTATATCTGCAGTCGGCATTATAAACTAAAGAAATAAGCTTTTCTCCAGCTGGATTTTCTGAAAGAATAACAAGGCAATAACCAGCAGGGCCTGTAGATCCAGTTTTTCCACCAAGAATATTAAAGCCTTTTGGCGGATGCTTTTGTCCGGTAAAATACTGATTTGTATTTTTCCAGGATACTGTTTTAGCAGAGCCGTTTGCAGTCATATATGTCACATCAATATTTTTGGTTCCGCAAATTTTTAAAAAATTCTCATTTTTAATCGCTTCGTTAAAAATGAGGTACATGTCATATACTGTTGTATAATGATTATCATCATGTAAGCCATTAGCGGTGACAAAGTGTGACTGTGTAGCACCAACTGATGCTGCCCTTTGATTCATCATTGCAGCAAAATTATCAGTACTTCCAGCAATCCCTTCAGCTATAGCTACAGCAGCATCATTTCCAGAGCATAACATAAGTCCGTATAGTAATGTTTCAAGGCTTACTGTATCACCAGCAGAAAAACCACATACTGATGAATCAGATGAGATTTTTTTTGCGGCTTCTGCACTAACCACTATTTGTTGATTAAGATCACCATTTTCTAGAGCAACTAAACATGTAAGAATTTTGGTTGTGGATGCAGGATAAATTGGGGCATAAATATTTTGCGCATATTTAACCTGACCAGTTGTAACATTAAATAAACCGGCTGCGCTGGCTACCTGTGAATCAACATCGGCTGTTCCAATATCTTCTGCTCCAGTAACACAAATATTATCAGAGAAAAAACCAACATCTTCAGTTGTTTTAGCTGACTTTAGAATCCCATATTTGTAAGATGATGAGTAAATATCATAAGTCGCTAATTTATCTTTTGCCTTTGATGAGTCTGATTTTACTTCTTCTGATACTTCATTATTTTCTTCAGAATTTGCATCTATATTTTCAACATTTTGTATAGCTGCATCCGAATTACCATCTACACTTTTACCACATGCAGTAAAAGAAAAAACTAAACAAAATATAAGAACAAATGAAATTAAATGCTTAATCTTATTTGTAAATCTCACGCCACTCAAGGTCTCCTCTATCTAAGGCTTTGATTAATAATTCAGCTGTTGCAAGATTGGTTGCAAGCGGAATATTATTAGCATCACATATTTTTACAATACTATTAACATCTGGTTCATGACTTTTCATCATAACTGGATCTCGTAAAAAGATAACAAGATCAATTTCGTTATGCTCGATTTGTGCACCTAATTGCTGTGTACCACCCAGATGACCTGCTAAATACTTATGCACATTTAGATTTGTAGCCTCTTCGATTAATCTGCCTGTTGTTCCTGTTGCATAAAGATCGTTTTTAACAAGTATATTTCTATAAGCAATACAAAAGTTTTGCATCAGCTTCTTTTTAGAGTCATGAGCTACAAGTCCTATATTCATATAAAATCCCTCCCGAAAATACTCCTCTGTTGAAGGCCTACATTTAATACAATTCCCATTCCGAAATAAATTGTAACCAAACTGGTTATACCATAGGAAACAAATGGTAAAGGAATACCTGTATTAGGCATTAAACCTGTTACAACACATATATTAACAAAGCTTTGATAGCCAACCAGTGAAGCCATTCCCACACAAATAAGCTCACCAATTTTATCTTTAGCCTTCTTACTAATTTTAATGCATTCTATTGTAATAATCAAAAGTAAAATAATGATTGCTACAGAACCTATAAAACCTAATTCTTCACCTGCTACAGCAAATATAAAATCAGTGTGAGGTTCTGAAATATAATTACCATTTTTTACAGAATTAAATGAATCATTATATAAGCCTTTACCAAATATTTGACCAGAACCTATTGCCATTATAGAGTTTTGCTGTTGATATGCTGAGGCTGGATATTTTTCGGGCTTTAACCAGGCAAGAATTCGCATGCCCTGGTATTCATCTAAGATGGATTGACCATCTTGTGATATAGCAAATAACAGTATTAATATAGCAGGAATTACAGTTCCTACGGCAATTGCAACGAGTTTGTACGAAATACCTGCAACAAATAACATAGTACAAATAATAAGAGTCGTAACTATTGTTGTAGAAAGATCAGGCTCTTTTTCTATTAATGCAAGCGGTAAAGCTGCTAAAACAGCAATTTTTATGATGTTTACAGGATTATTAATCTCATCTTCTTTTTCTGCAAAAAAACTGGCAAAAAACAAAATTAATAGAATTTTACCAAGCTCTGATGGCTGAAATCTAATACCAACTTCAATCCATCTTCTTGCACCACCTACATCTTCTCCAAAAATCAGTACTAGAATAAGTAATATTTGAACAGCTGCGTAAATAATCCAATGAAATCTGACAATAAATTCATAGTCAACAAAGCACATAACAAACATAACGATTATTCCAAGTATAAGACCTATGATTTGTCTGCTTTGATTATATTCATTTGCTGAACCAATAATAAATATTCCGAGTACAGTCAGGGCAATAATTGAAATAATTAATCTTAAATTCAGGTCTTTAAATTTATAGTTATTAAACATATTATTAAACCTTCTTAAGCAAGCCGCCTCTTAATGGCTCACAAAGTAATTCATTGTTCCATACAACAATTGCAACTGGATCACTATCGCTGCGCTTGGTGCGAGAAAACCATCTGTCTTTGATTGTTATTTCACCAGAAATATTACCTATATGTAAATTACTAGAGTCAATCTCCCCTGCAACAATATAACAACCAGAATTATCAGGATAACCAGCTTCAACAGTTCCTTCAATAACTCCGAACACTATTACATTTCCTCTTGCTCTTACGCTGGCTTTCTTTTTAACATCACCAAGAATGATAATGCTGGAATCAGATGAACATTTATGTTCGCCTTTAATTGAACCACGAATGATTTTAGCGTTTTCAAATATATTGTCAGTATAAAAACGATCCTGCATATCTTTCATACGAAGATCTTTTAATTCATTATTCTCATTTAAGAATGTAATCTTAATATCTGAGTTTAATTGTATAGCCTCAATGATAATTTGAGATTCTTCAAATGATATATCACGTCCTAAAGTTTCTAAGACCATCTCTTTTTCGCCAAAAAATGCTCTGTTTTTAGCGAATATTTCACAAATTTTCTTTACAATTTCTTCGAACTCAGCCTGTTTATCAAGCTGTAAAGAAAGACCGTACTTATTTGACTTTAATACTACAATATCGTTGTTCATTGGTGCTCCTTTTAATCGGTAAAGGTATTTGTTGTACTTACATTACTTGCCTGTCCATTCATGATTTCTTCCGAAGTAGAAATACCAAAATAGTAAGACATTATATTGCTTGAAACCTTTGCAGCATTTGCTGAAGTATATCCATAAGCAATTCTTGTTGCAATGGTTATCTCAGGATTATTATATGGTGCAAAACCAATAAATAAAGCATGGTTAGGACGACTTCTAACCTGCTGAGCAGTACCTGTCTTACCAGCTGCTTCAACGTCTAATCCAGCAAATGCACTAGATGACTCAACTACCATCTTCATACCATAATGTATAGCATCCCATTCAGAAGAATTGAGTACATTAACAGTGTTTCTAAGCGTAGGTGAATAACCAGTTATTGCTTCACCTTCTGCATTTTTTACATCTTCAAGCAAAGTTAAATCATATACTTTTCCTCGGCTTGCTATTGCGGTACAGTATCTGGCTAGCGATATTGTTGAAAAGTTGTTATCTGACTGGCCAATAGCTGCCATTACAGGATATTCTGTTGCGATATGAGGCTCGTTCTCTTCTATTTCAATACCTGTTTTTTGGTCAAGTCCATATAGTGAAGCGTATGTATTAAGCTTTTCAACACCAACATCTTCTGTATAATTTTCATCTCCAGCCAGTCTAAAACCAACTTCATAGAAGAAATAGTTACATGAATCTCTAATAGCCTGTGAAACATTAATAAAACCATGAGTGCTAGGATAATACCAACATTTTGGCTTATTAGATACTTTTTCATACATACCCTTATCCTGGATGGTTTCTGTTGTTGTTATAACATGCTCTGCTAAGCCTGCTGTTGATGATACAATCTTAAATGTAGAACCTGGCGCTGTTCTTTGCTGTGTAGCATAGTTATACAATGGATTGGACTTGCTCTGTAATAAGTATGAATAATATGAAGAGTCTACAGAGTTGGCTAATTTATTATTATCAAATCCAGGATATGAAACACAGGCTAATATTTCACCTGTTTTTGCATCCATAACAACTGAAGATCCTGTACATGGATCAAGTCCTAATTGTCCAGGCGTTATTTCCAAATTATAAATCTTATTTTTCAAAAAGTTGAAGGCTGATAATCTGCCAGTAAGCAATTGACTATATGTTCCCTCTTCCATTTCAAGTATCCCCTGATCGTATAAAAGTACACATAGTTGACTGCCGGAAATACCATCCTCTAAAATAAGATATTTATATATTAGCTTAGTGAATTTAACATCATTAACTAATTCATTTAAAACATAGTCAATTAAATCATTATATAATTCATTAGTATCTGCATATTTTGATTCTATTTCATAACTTGTTATGTCTATCCAGTTCTGCTCAATAGCATACGTTAGATATTGATTTACAGGCATCTTTTCAGATGTCCATAGCTTTTGGATTTCATCATTATTATCTATTTTAGACGAATCAAAAATACCATTTGCCTTTAGTAAAGTAACGATATATGTAGAATATGTTTGATATTCCTTCGGGAGTTCATCGTAAACAACAGTATTATCATAGTTTAATTGTTGCTTTAAGGTGGCAAGAACAATCTTTTCTTTTTGCTCGTAGCTTGCTCTAACAGCTTTTTCTGTATCTGTTGCATCACTATTTTTAAAATCCTTAATGCTGATAAGGTTGTTTTCTATTAAAGCATTATAAACATCATATATAGGTATAACTATATCAGCGGCCGATGAATTATCAGATAATTTAAACTCTTTTGAATTGACTATTTTTGAATATACAATTCCGGCAATTTGCTGCTCTAAAAGCTTGTATGTTGCAGCCTGTAAGTCTTTATCAATAGATAAATATACATCATTTCCATTTACAGGCGCTTTATATTCGCCAACAGCTATAGTATTACCCACACTGTCTACATAAAGAGTCTGATGACCTTTTGTGCCCGATAGGTAATCATTCATTACATTTTCAATACCAGATTTACCAACAATATCAGAGTTTTCGATGAGACTGTCATCTTTTGAAAGTGCTTCATATTCTTCTGAAGAAATCTGTCCAGTATATCCGATGATATGTGAGTAATATTCACTATCAACATATTTACGCATTGATTTTTCTGAAATTTCAACGCCGGTAAGTTCGTTTTTGTTTTCTGAAATATATGCAACAGTTTCTTCTGATACATCTGATGCAATAATTGTAGAAATATATTTTTTATAAGAGTTTTGGCCCATATTATAACGAACAATAGCAATTTTATATCGCATAACGGGGTCATATTTTTTATCTATGCCATATCTTTTATCTGAGCATAAATAATCCATTATTTCATCAGCAGTAGCATCTGCTTCGTTAAAGCCAAAATCATCATTATAAGTCAGCTCATCAATCGTATTATAGCCAAATATATCGGCTCTAAAACGCATCAAAGCTGTGCCAGAATTAACAAACTCATATTTATCATTGGAATTAATAAATATTCCAAAATTATTGTCTATATCATCTCCGTTACGCTCGAGATTTTTAATGATTTCACAAATCTCAGCATTAAGAGTTTTGTTTCTTTCTTTTTTGTTAGAATATGTACCAATATCTTCGATAGTTACAGCATAAACAAGCTCATTATAAGCAAGCAACTGTCCGTTTCTATCGTAAATATTTCCTCTTGTTGCAGGAATGGTCTCTGTTTTTTCAAGCTTTAGATTATAGTTATCCTGATACTTGTTTCCTGAAACAATTTGTAACACAAATAGACGCAATACCAAAATTGCGCCAAATACATAAAATACAAAAGTAACTACTCTTGTTCGGTTTGAAAAAAAGTTTTTAAGGAAATCCTTAATATTCTCAACCAAGTTTGTTAGAACTCCTCTTTTCGTAACTATCTATCCATTTTTCAAAGGATAAAATAATGTAATAAACAAATATAGAAGCAATTAATGTATAAACTGTCTCAGGCATAATAACGGACGTAAAATAAGCTCCAATATTATATCTGTTATTTTTTAGAAGAAAAATTAAATAGTTTACAAATCCCATTGCGGCTGATGATGAAGAGACTAACATCATAGGTAAAATCAAATCATCACCAAAAAACACCTTTTTAAAGAATCCATTTAGATAGCCTATAACCATAAAACAAAAGGCGAAATATCCAAAATAAAAACCACTAAAAACATCTAATAAAAGACCAGATGTAAAACCAATAAGTATGCCTGACTTCTGCCCTCTAGAAAATCCAAATATAGATGTAATTGCAATTAGAATGTTTGGAGTCACACCGGCTAATCTAAAATGAGGAAATATACTTGTTTGAAGTAAAAATCCAGCCACAATAATTAAAAATGTTAGACCTACTTTCTTAAGGAAATCCTTAATTTCCATTTACGTAGTTCTCCTTTACATCTAAAACAATAAGAACATCATTTAAATGCTTAAAATCAGCTGCAGGAGTGATCTTGCCAGACTTTGTTAAGTCATTTGTATCGCTGGATATTTCAGACACATATCCTATTAGTATTCCAGGCATATATTTGCTGGAAATATGAGATGTAACGACAGAATCACCAATTGCAACTAAATTGTTTGAATCATATAGATTAGAAAAACCAATCATATTTGAGTCAGTCATATCTGTAAGAGAACCAGATACAATACAATTATCCATAGTAGTAGAAATAGTTGCACTAACACTAGAACTGTCATCAATTATGGCTCTAACAACTGAATAATTAGGTCCAACTTCAGTTACAATACCAACCAGTCCTCCTGATGCCATTACATTCATATCTACCTTAATGCCATCATTAGATCCTTTATCTATAGTAAATGTATCAAACCAGTTAGATGTATCCTTGGCAATAACTCTTGCTCCTGTTGTTTTATAATCAAAATAAGTGTTCTTTAATTCAAGAAGCTGCTCAAGCTCTTCTAACTCATTCTGCTTAATCATGTTGGTGTTAAGACGATTGTTAAGTTCATCTACTCTCTCTTGAAGCTTGGCATTCTCTTCTTCTAATTCTTCTCTTGTCCTGTAATCGCTATTTGACAAAGAAATGAAATTACCAACAAAATCAATGGATTTTTGCATAGGTACAAATATATAATTAGCGGCCACATTAAGTGGTCCGCCATTAAAACCTGTAGAATACGATAAAAACATTAAAACAATGCATAAAATCGCAAGAATAGTCAGCAAATATTTACTTGGAATAGAAACTTTATTCTTATTTCTCATATATTATTTGAATATCCTTGAACGCATTACATGCGCATACTGCTTATATTTATTGTCTGTAAGTACTGCTCCTAGACCTTTTGCACATGCTTCCTCTGGAGCTTCACAAAGATTAACCTTTATATTTGTAATCTGATTAAACAAAACATCTATCTGATCAAGATTTGATGTTCCGCCAGTAAGATAAATACCTGAATGAACAATATCTTTTGCAACCTCTGGTGGAATCTTTTCCAACAAAATTTTGATATTGTCACAGATGCTTTCGAGATCATCTTTTATTCCCTCATATACAATCTGAGAGCTAATCTCTTTTTCGATTGGAAGTCCAGATAAAATATCTCTTCCAACAATCGTCATTACATCCTTACGATTATTAATAGCTGAACCAATTTCCTCTTTAAGGGCTCTGGCTGTTTTGCGACCAATAATAAGGTTATAATTTCTCTTTAAGTGAGTAACAATCGAATCGTCAATTTGGTTTCCACCAAATGGTAAAAGCTGACTAATAACAAGTCCACCTAAAGATATAACAGATATCTCAGTGGTATCTGAGCCTAAATCTACAACCATAACACCGGTTGGCTCGGAAACATCTAATCCTATACCTATAGCGACTGCTATTGGTTTCTTACAAATTTTTACAGAATGAGGTCTGTTTTTTGTCTTTTCAAATAAATCTGAATAAGCCTTTTCTTCAACCTCTGTTATATCTGTTGGTACAGCAACAACAATATCTGAATTCTTTAATTTACATTTGAGATCAGATTCTATTATTTCAAAAAGCATTGTCTGCATATTGTCAAAATCAGCAATCACACCAGAATTGACAGGGAATGAAACATTAATAGTCTCTGGAGCTTTTTCATACATATCATATGCTGCGTCACCGTATGCATACATTTCGTTTTCATTTACAATAGCAATGGTGTTTTTTACGTTTTTGATTGATTTATCATCACCAGAAAATATCTTTAAATTTCCAGTACCGATATCAATACCTAATACACTTCCCATTAAAACCTCCAAAACCCTTATTTTATAAGGAAAATTAAACTAAATTAACATTAAAATTTTATCACAAATTACTAACCTTAACAAGATTTGCATCACAAAGTTTTTGTAATGACATTAGTATTCCGCACTTTGCATGATAAAAGGTCAAACCACCCTGAAAATACGCTGTATAAGGGGGTCTTAATGGACCATCAGCACTAAGTTCTATTGAAGAACCTTGAACAAATGCACCTGCTGCCATTATTACCTTGTCATCATAGCCTGGCATATCCCATGGTTCAGGAGTAACATAGGAATCAACTGGTGCTGCGGCCTGGATGCCCTCACAAAATGCAATTAGTCCTTCAGGCTTTTCAAAAGTGACTGCCTGAATGATATCAAATCTGTCTTCTGTTGAATTTGGAATGCATTTAAAACCAAGATTTTCATAAATATTTGCAGCAAAAATTGCACCCTTTAACGCTCCTGCGGCTACTGTTGGAGCCAAAAACAATCCCTGATAAAAAGACTGCATAACATTTAAAGAAGCACCAACTTCTTTTCCAAGACCAGGACTTGTGAGTCTATATGCTGCATTTTCGACACATTCCTTTTTGCCTACTATATAACCACCAACTGGGGCTAATCCACCACCAGGATTCTTGATTAGTGAACCAACACACATATCAGCGCCAACTTCTGTTGGTTCTATTGTTTCTATAAACTCACCATAACAATTATCAACCATGCATATTACATCTGGTTTGATATTTTTTATAAAGCTAATAAGCTGTCCAATTCTTTCGACTGAAAGGGTTGGTCTTGTAGCATAGCCTTTTGAACGCTGAATTGTAACAAGTTTTGTTTTTTCGTTAATAGCGTCTTTAATGCCATCAAAATCAAATTCACCATTTTCAAGTAAGTCCACTTGAGAATAAGTTATATTGTACTCTGCCAGTGAACCTTTTGATGGTCGAATTCCTATAACTTCTTCCAAGGTATCATATGGTTTTCCTACGGGCGATAATAGCTCATCACCTGGTCTGAGATTACTCATAAGAGCAAGTGCTAAAGCTTGTGTACCACATGATATTTGAGGCCTGACAAGAGCATCCTCAGCCTTGAATATAGATGCATATACCTTTTCAAGAGTATCTCTTCCCACGTCATCATAGCCATATCCGGTTGCAGTATTAAAACATGAAGTATCAACTCTATTATCCTGCATTGCTTTTAATACTTTGGCTTGATTATATTCAGCTGTTTCATCAATTTTAGTAAATCTGTCTTTTAGGCCATCAAGAATTTTTTGACCATATTCATATACTTCATCACTAATTCCTATTTCTCTATAAATGTTCATAATATAAATCCTTATCTGCTAATTATATATTTGCTTTTCCTTTAATTTATCAAGCATTAAAGTCAGTATTTTATCTTCGCTATTCAAAGATTTATCCAGCCATATAACATCATCTTCACGCCTAAACCAGGTAAGCTGTCTTTTAGCTAAATGTCTTGAATTTTGCTTTATAAGCGTAGTTGCTTCATCAAGAGTAATATTACCATTCAGATATTCATCTATCTCTTTGTATCCAATAGCCTCCATTGATGTAGCACCTTTATTTAAGCCATCTTTATAAAGGTCTTCAACTTCTTTTACAAGACCGTTTTGAAGCATTATGTCTACTCTTTGATCGATTCGCTCGTATAATGTCTTACGGTTATCGGTCAAAACAAAATATGCATAATTATAAGGGCTTTTTTTAGCTGCCTGCTCTTTGTTATGAACACTTATTTTTTGACCAGTAATATGGAAATATTCAATTGCTCTTATAACGCGTTTGACATTATTTTTGTCAATATTTTCACAAGATTCTGGATCTACTTGTCTTAGCATTTCAAATAATGCATCATTTCCATTTTTTTTAGCAAAATCTTGAAGATAGAGCCTATATTCCTTGTCTTCATGTACTTCTTTAAAATCTATATCTTTTATAATGGATTGTATATAAAAGCCTGTTCCTCCGCATATTATCGGAATATGACCTCTATCGTATATTTGATTAATTGCATTTTTTGCCATTTCCTGAAATAAAACAACATTAAATTCTTCGTTAGGCTCTAATACATCAATAAGATGATGTTTAATGCCATCCATTTCATTAGGCATGATTTTAGCAGTGCCAATATCCATTTTTTTATAAACCTGCATAGAATCAGCGGAGATTATCTCTCCGCCGATAGCTTTTGCAAGTTCAATTGATAGTTTTGTTTTTCCAACAGCAGTTGGACCTGTTAAAATAACAAGTTTTTGCATTATACAATCCTTTTAAATTTCTTTTCTAAATCAAACTTAGTGAAAGATATCATGGTTGGTCTTCCATGCGGACAATGATATGGATTATCAAGGTCTAAAAGCTTTTCTATTAATTCTTTGGCTTCAGCTTGACTTAGTTTATTATTGCCTTTAACAGCTGCTTTACAGCTCATAGATGCTACTCTTTCAATGATAACATCCAAAGAATTTGATGCTTTGAATATATTTACATCAGAAAGCATTTCCATAAATAAATCTGTTGGATTAATTGATGTCATATTGGCCGGAACAGCATTTATTGCTATTTCATTACCACCAAATTCATAAAAATCATAGCCAACCTTGAAAAATGCTTCTTTATATTTATTTAAAAGATCAATTTCTGATGGCCTTAAAGATACAATAACTGGCGGAGTGATTAGCTGTGACAGCGAGTCACCATCAGCAATTTTTTTCATAGTTTGCTCAAAAAGTACTTTTTCGTGAGCTGCATGCTGGTCAATAACATACATAGAGCCATCATATTCGACAATCCAGTATGTGTCGAAAACTTGTCCTATAATTTTGTGCTCTTTTATAGCCTCTAAATCAAGAAATGTTGCCTGTTCATATTTCTTTTCATAAGGCGAATCTTTCTTGATTTGTTCATTAATAGATGCTTTTATTTGCTCAAGTCTATTTTTTTCAAAAGGCTCTGGGGCTTTTTGAATAGAATTATCAACTGGTGCATTATTGTCGCTTGCGATAATATTTTTTTCTGAAGCTATCTCATTAACACTGATATTATTGTTATATGTATTATTTGAAGATACTGTACTATGTATAGTATCTTTACTATCAGAAGCAATTATAGTATCAGAAGCAATTATAGTATCTGGTTCAACTGTACTATCTGTAGCAACTTTACTATCTGTAGAAATTATATTATCTGTAGCAATTATAGTATCTGAATCAACTGTACTATCTGTAGCAACTGGGATATTTGAAATCTTTGCATCATCAAAATTAGCATATAAAATATCTTCTCGCATTGCTAATCTATCTGCCACAAGTCGTGTTAATATTTCACATATTGTTTTAGGATTAGTAAATCTAACCTCCTGTTTGGTTGGATGTACATTTACATCTACTTCCTGGCCTTCAAAGTCTAAATACAGAAGGGCAAATGGAAACTGATGTCCCATCAAATAGCCATAATATCCTTCTTCTACAGCCTTTGAAAGCGCTTCTGACTTGATATATCTACTGTTTATATAAAAATGCTCGAAAGCTCTATTGCCTCTTGCAAAGGATGATTTGCCAATGAATCCTGAAACTTTCATTCCGTTTTCATTATAATCAATTTCCAAAATATTATTTGCAACAGATCTTCCATATATTTGATAAATGCAGTCTTTTATATTGGAATTTCCTGAAGTTATAAGCTTATCCTTATTATTCATTATAAATCTGAAAGAAATCTGAGGGTGCGATAAGGCCAGATGCTCAACAACATCAAATACATAGCTTCCCTCTGTTGATTCAGACTTTAGGAATTTTTTTCTAACAGGTGTATTAAAAAACAGACTTCTTACTATAAAGGTTGTACCATCAGGTGCTCCAATTTGCTCTAAAGATATTTCTTTTGCTCCTTCTATCATGTATCTGGAGCCAAGTAAATCACTGCTTCTTTTGGTAATCATTTCTACCTTGGCAACGGCAGCGATTGATGAAAGTGCCTCACCTCTAAAACCTAGTGTTCTTACATCTAAAATATCTTTATCACAGGTGATTTTTGACGTAGCGTGACGCATAAATGCGGTGTTAATTTCGTCATATGCTATACCACAGCCGTTATCTGTGACTCTGAGATAACCTATACCACCTTCTTTGATTTCTACAGTTATAGCTGTAGAACCAGCATCTATTGCATTTTCTATAAGTTCTTTTGCACATGAAGCAGGATTTTCAACTACTTCGCCTGCGGCTATTTTATCTATTGTTTCCTGACTTAATACATTAATCATGATCTACCTTTTCGTGAAGATTATATAGTATATTCATAGCCTCAATAGGTGTCAATTTTGTCACATCTAAAGCTTTAATATCATTAATAATTTCAATATCATTATTGGAAATGGATAAAGAGTTTGTACTTGTAGCTAAAGCAATTTCGTTGTCCTTTAATTTGTTATTAACACTTGTTATATCACTTTCATTTAAAGTGGTAACAATTGCTTTTGCTTTAGTAATAACACTATCTGGAAGGCCAGCAAGCTTTGCTACTTCTATACCATAGCTTTGGTCAGCACCACCCTTTATAATTTTACGAAGAAAGATAATGCCATCATCATTCTCTTTTACAGCTATACAATAATTGTTTACGCCTTCTAATTGACCCTCGAGTTCTGTTAATTCATGATAATGAGTTGCAAAAAGTGTTTTAGCGCCTAACTTATTTTTGTCAGAAATATGGTCTAAAACAGCCCATGCAATTGATAAACCATCATAAGTTGAGGTGCCTCGCCCAATTTCATCAAGAATTAATAATGACTTAGAGGTAGCATTTCGTAAAATATTGGCTACTTCATTCATTTCTACCATAAAGGTAGACTGGCCTGTTGATAAATCATCAGAAGCGCCTACTCTGGTAAAGATTCTATCGCAAATACCTATTGTTGCGGAATTTGCTGGTACGAAGCTTCCAATTTGAGCCATAAGAACAATAATAGCCGTTTGTCTCATATAAGTTGATTTGCCGGCCATATTAGGACCAGTAATAACTGATATATATTTGGAATCTGAATCCAAATATGTATCATTTGTAATGAATTGTCCATCTTCAATCATTAGTTCAACAACAGGATGTCGGCCTTCTTTGATGTCAATTACTCCTCTGTTATTTATAACAGGTCTGACATAATGATTTCTCTGGGCGACAACAGCAAGACTAATAAAACAATCCAGCTTTGCTATTGCTTTTGCAGTAGTCTGAATTCGTTCTACTTCAGCTGCAATAGTATCTCTTGTTAGCTTGAAATACTCATATTCAAGAATATTTAGCCTATCCTCTGCTCCAAGAATTATATCTTCCAGCTCCTTTAACTCTTGCGTGTAATATCTTTCAGCATTTGCAAGAGTCTGTTTTCTAATATAATAATCAGGTACTAAATCTTTATATGAATTAGTGACCTCAAGATAATATCCAAATACATTATTGTGCTTGATTTTTAAGTTCTTTATGCCAGTCGCTTCTTTTTCTCTTGCTTCAAGGTCAGCAAGCCAGCTTTTACCATCTATTTTTGCTGATCTAAGCTTATCAATTTCCTCATTATATCCAGCCTTGATTATATCTCCATCTCTGAGAGAAATAGATGGTTCTTCCATTATTGATGCATCTATTAGCTCATATAAATCACTAAGCGTATCTAATTCTTCATATATTTCAGCCATTAATGGAACCTTGTAATCTTTTAAAATAGTTTTAATGGCAGGCAATATGCTAATTGATTGCTTGAAAGCTATTAAATCTCTTGGATTTGCACTTTGGTAGGTAATTTTTGTAACTAATCTTTCCAAATCATAGACTGAAGACAAATATTCACGTATTTCTTCACGATTAATAATAGATTTATTTATTTCTTCTATTGCATCCTGTCTTCTTATGATTTCTTCCACATTAATAAGAGGCTGCTCTACATATGATTTTAATAATCTAGCCCCCATTGCAGTTTTTGTTTTATCCAAAACCCAAAGAAGCGATCCTTTTTTAGCGCCTCCACGAATAGTTTCTGTTAACTCTAAATTGCGTCTTGAAGACTGATCTAAAAGCATATAACTATCATTTGTGTAAGGCTTAATGCTTGTAATATGAGATAAATCAGACTTTTGAGTATCATATAAATATAAAAGCAAAGCACCGGCAGCAACTTGACCAGCTTTAAAATCAAGTATGCCAAGCGCTTCAAGGCTGTGAACCTTAAAATGATTCAACAAAGTTCTGACAGAAATAGTATTATCAAATAAAGAGTTATCTACTGTTGTTATTGAGATATTCTCAATTCTTGTTTTTAACAGGCTGTAATCAAAGCCTATATCTGCCATAGAATCATGAAGAATGATTTCTGCAGGATTAAATTTAAAAATCTCATCATTTAATTTTTCAAGCGAATCAACATCGGTTATGTAAAAATCAGCAGTAGAAACATCACATGAAGCTATACCAAATTTGTTTTTTAATGGATAAACACAAATAATATAATTGTTAGTTGATGAATCCAGAGACATAGTATCTATATTAGTACCAGGGGTAATGATTCTGGTTACATCTCTTTTGACTAATCCTTTAGCCTGCTTTGGATCCTCTACTTGTTCGCATATAGCTACCTTGTATCCACGCTTAACCAGTTTGTTGATATACGGGTCAACTGAGTGAAAAGGAACGCCACACATTGGTGCTCTTTCTTCAAGACCACAAGATTTTCCTGTCAATGTTAATTCGAGCTCTCTTGATGCAAGAACTGCATCGTCAAAGAACATTTCATAAAAATCTCCTAGTCTATAAAAAAGAATACAGTCCTTGTACTCTTCTTTAGTTTTTACATATTGTTGCATCATCGGAGTTAATTCGCCCAATGTTTTTTCCTCTTTAAATACTATTATTGATTGATATTTATTATTAATATTTATTTTTTATATTTATTATTATTATTATTATTATTATTATTTATTATTAATATTTATTATTTATTAATTATTAATTATTATTGATATTTATTAATTATTTTTTCGGCAATTCTAAGTCCGTCATAAGCTGCACTCATTATTCCACCGGCATAACCGCAGCCCTCACCACATGGATAAATTCCTTCAATATTACTATAGAATGTAATATCATCTCTTCTGATTCTGACTGGAGAAGAAGTTCTGGATTCGATACCAGATAGTATTGCATCAGCTCTGTTAAAACCAGAAATTCTTTTTTCAAATACCTCTAGTGAATTAATTAAGGCGTTATTTATATCTTCTGAATAAACATTTCTCAAATTTGATAGCTGCGTTTTTCCTTTTGTACAGGAATTAAAATCACCATAATCTGTTGAAACTCGATTCAACTTAAAGTCAATTAACAACTGTTGTGGGATTTGCCCTTTCGCTAATTCATAAGATTTGTTTTCAATTGTTTTTTGATACTCTACTCCAGCAAGTGGATTTGTTTTATCAAATTCCTTTTGTCCAACGCTAACAACTATTGCCGAATTAGCGTTTTGGCTGTCTCTATTAGAATAAGACATACCATTTACAACAGCCTGATTATCAGAGGACGAAGCATTAACAACATATCCACCTGGGCACATACAAAACGAATAAACACCGCGATCATTTATATTATTAGTCAGTTTATAAGCAGCGGGTTCAAGCTTGGTATATTTATCGCCATAAAGAGACTGTCCTATCATTTTTTGAGGGTGTTCAATTCTAAAGCCAACAGCAAAATCTTTGGCTTCCATATATACCCCCTTATTATGCAACATTTCAAAGGTGTCTCTTGCACTATGTCCAATAGCTAAAATAAGATCATCTGTTTCAAAATCTTCGAATTTGTAAGCTTGTGAAGTATTATTTACTGTATTATCTGTTATTTTATCATCTAAAGAGTCAGTATTATAATTGGCAGGTAATTCGATTGTTATACTTTTTAGCGCATTATTAGAATAACTAATATCACACAGTTTACTGTCAAAAAAGACCTGACCACCTAATTCTTCTATTTCTTTTCTGATACCACTAACAACACTAACAAGAATATCTGTACCAACATGAGGTTTAGCATCATATAGAATGTTTTTATTAGCACCATGCTTAATAAACTCGTTTAAAACAAAGGCATTTTTACCTGTTTTGTCATTAACTAATGTATTTAATTTGCCATCAGAAAAGGCACCAGCTCCACCTTCACCAAATTGAACATTGCAACGAGTATCCAGGATGCCTGTTTCCCAAAATTTTTCAACAAGCTTAGTCCTTTTATCAATACTAAGTCCTCTTTCGAAAATAATTGGATTGAGGCCAGCCTTGGCCAAAGCAAGACCGGCAAATAAACCAGCTGGACCAAAACCTATTATTATAGGTCTTTTACATGGTTTGCTTTTAGCAACAGTAATTGTATAGTTTGGTCTATTATATTTTGAGATATTATTATCCTTTAGCTTCTTTAAAACCTTTTCTTCGTTATCGACTTCAACAGCTACACTGTAAATATAATAGATATCAGGTTTTTTTCTGGCATCAATAGATTTTTTTATTATTACCAGTTTTTTTATTGAGTCTACATTAAGGCGAAGCTTTTTAGCCGCTAATTCTCTTAATTTTTCATTATTATTTTCATCAATATTTATTTTAAGCTGATTAATTATAAGCATTAGCTATACTCTTTCCGGCAATAAATCCACTGGCAAGTGCAAAGTGAATATTATATCCACCACATATACCATCTATATCAATTAATTCGCCAATAACATATACTTTATTGTCTTTTTTTAGATTAAAATTATAATTAATTTCTGAAATATCAAGTCCACCATGAGAAACCTGTGCGTTCTCAAAACCCCTGTTTTTTTCGATTGTAAGACTATAATGCTTGATATTATTTATAAGCTTATCTAATGTAGCTTGATCATTTAATACACTTGAATCAATGTTTACATTTAACCAAGACATATCAAGAATTACATCTATTACAGTATCATTTAATAAGCCGTTTAAAATATTTTTAATGGTTTGACCATTATAAATTCGATTAATCAATACATTTCTTAGATTATCTGCATCATAATCTGGTAAAAAATCGATTATCAGCTTATCTTCTTTTTGGGCATTATATGATAAATTCATTACAGGTATACCTGAAATATAATCTTTTCCAAATTGAAGCTGACCAGTTTGTGAGTCATCTTTTAGGGATACACAAGCGTTACATCTAACACCATTTAGCTTATGCAAATACTTGTCTTTGCATAGGATTCCGCAAAGTGCAGGAACAAATTCATAATGCATAATATTATTCTCTTTAAAATAATTGAGACCTAACAAAGAAGAACCAAGTGAAGGTGCTGCAAAGCCACCTGTTGCTATAATTAGATATTTTGACACAAAATGACTATCAGACGTAGAAACCTCAAAATAAGAATCCTCTTCTTTTTCGCAATATATCATGTTTGAAGCACAAATTTTCTCTATTGATTCAACACATGAGTTGCATTTTACTTCTACCTGACTTTTAATTAACAGATTCTCAAATGCGTTTCTGATAGAAACGGCTTGATTTGTTGCAGGATAATAATATCCATCCTTGCATATATAATCTACTAATAATTCATTTTTTACAAAAGAAAGACAATCCTCTAGGCAAAATTCTTCGAATGTATTATCTAATAGTGCTTTATATGCTCCATAACTATGATAATTATTAGTGTCTGCTACATTAGAGTTTGTAAAATTGCATCTACCATTTCCTGTTGATAATATTTTTTTGCCTAAAATATCATTTTTTTCAAGAACAAGAACACTATTAAGAGATTTTTTTGCATAATAAGCAGCTGTCATTCCTGAAATTCCACCGCCTATAACAATCAAATCATACATAATCAAAATCCTATTAATCAATCTACATTAAATGCATTTTTTCGCCAATTACAATAAGTATTCTACCATGCGGAAGTCTTTGAAGTTCTTTTTTTGTAATTGTACCTGTATAAATTAAAACAAATGCATATACAAATACTGCTAATATAATTGAAAGCAATGTGCTAATGGCATTTACATTTGTGATTAACATAAATGCTTTATATGAAAGGAAAACGCAAGCTCCCATTATTACCGATGATACCAATGGCATAACAAAAGTATTAAAGAAGTTTAGACTAGCTCCTGAATACTTATATATTGATCTTTGATTAAGAATACACATACATAGGCCATAAAAGGCATTTGCTATTATTACAGCATAAATATTCAGGTGAAATACCTGAAGCAGAATTACAAGCAAAATAATGTGTAAAACAAGGGAAATAATAGCGTTCTTTATAGGAACTGCTAGTCTATCTATTCCCTGTAGCAATCCATTTGATAATGTAGACAAGGAATAAAATATAATAGATACTGCTCCTACCATAAGCATATATCCACTGGTCTTCTCTGCATCATTAAATAATAGCATCATAATTGGTTGAGCTAATACAGCCATACCAATTGCACATGGAAATGCAATTATCATAATAAATCTTGTAGATAAATTTATTTGATAATTAACAGTTTTATGCTTATCAGCATTAAAAGCTGCTGTCAATGCAGGAACTGATGATGCAGCAATTGCAGATGCAATGGAAATTGGTACATTAATCAATACCTTATATTGACCTGCAAAAACACCCCACCATTCAGATATTTCATTTGCTGTATAGCCCTGTACATTTGCAATGTTTTTAAATATACCCTGATCAATAATTCCACTAATATTATAAACAGTGGTTGAAAGTAAAACAGGAATAATTGTCATTATGAGCAAGACCATTATTTCAGAATAATGTGTTTCATTGCGATGTCTGTCCTTCTTGACTCTCTTTTTAAAGCTTTTGGAAAAAACAAAATATATAAATAAAATAAATAATAAGCCAAATGCAGCACCACAGGCTGTTCCAAGTGTACCACCGCTTGCTCCATAGGCAGCAGCATAGCTTTGCGAATCACCTAAAACTTCTCCAACTTTCTTGCCATAACTAAATAGATAATAGGCCGCTACAATTGAAATAATAGCATTAACAATTTGCTCTAATATTTGGCTTATTGCACTAGGAATCATTGTATGTAAGCCCTGGAAAAAGCCTCTAAAAACGCCAAGAATAGCAACAATAAACAATGTTGGAGCTAAAACCTTTAATGCAAGGGATGAAAGTGGCGTTTTAAGAAGCGTTCCAGTGAAAAAGTCTGCACCAAAGTAAACTATTAATGCAGCACATCCACCACTTATTACAGCAAAAATAAGGGCACCTTTAAGCACCTTGTAGGCGTCTTTAACGTGTCCTTTTGCCATTTTAGCTGAAACTAGCTTGCTTACTGCAAGTGGAATGCTATAAGAACTAATCAGCAGTATTATATTGTAAATCTCATAAGCGGTGCCGTAAAAATCATTACCTGTTTTACCAATTATAGCCGTAAGTGGGACTCTATATATAAGACCCACAATACGGCTGATAATTGAGGCAATTGCAAGTATTGAACCTTGCATCAAAAAACTAGCATCACTATTTTTTGATTTTCCTGCCATATATTCCTTTAATTACTGTGCTGACTTAAACTCGCTTTCTGAAGCATAAAATGATGACTTCTCAGCGAACTCATTCTGACTGATAAGTACCCATGTAACACCTGGGTTAAGCTTGATTTCCTTGCCGTCTGCATCATAATAATGAGTCTGATCGTACTCTGATGCCTTCTGCCATGTAATATCAATCATCTTACCATTTGTAATATACTTACCTGTGCCTGTACCTGTTACAGTAATGTTGAGGTACTGAGTCTGCTCATACATAGAGTAATCTACGTTCTGAATAATAATATTCTTAGCTGTAAGCTGCTCGTTTGTATTACCATCAATCTGAGCACCCTTGAACTGGTATCTCTTATAAAGTCCAGATTCCTTGTCATAGATGAAGTATGGATGATTGTAGAAATAATACATCTTAAATGCTTCACAATCCTCACCCTTTGAAAGAGTATTCTCTTCATCAGTAGCAAACTTAAAGTGACCAGTATAGCCATCAGCATATGATGTGCTATAGCCTTTGAGTGCAATACCCTTGTTTACACCTTCACCTGATGTATAAAGGTTATGTGGTGCTTTACCCTTGCTTGATCTAAAGAACATAGCATTAACAACTGCTGTATCATCAACACCATTAAGATCATCAATAATACCAGTTTCAAGAAGAACTTTACCATGAATTGACTGACCAGCATGTGCATAAATTGCATTAAATTCATTTGCAAAGTATACATAATATGGTCTACAGCTTCTAACATTACCAATAACCTCAAGATTATCCCAATCCTCAAAGATTGCCATAAGTCTTGTGATTGAACCTTCTACAGGTGACTCATAAATAACGCTTGCAGAACCTAAACCATATTGTGGGATAGCTTCTTTTGTGTTTTCAACCATAAGTGCAAGTGGTCTTCTAAGACCCTTTTCTTCATCTACAAACTCGCCTGTAAGGAAGCTTCTTACCTGACCTTCAGCATTGAATTCAAGCTCAAATGGCTCTTCCTCAGTAGTATCAGGAACAACAACCTGATCTGGTGTAGTAGCAACAGGCTCATCTTTCTTATCTCCACCCAGGACAACGACACCAATAATGATCGCTACAACTGCAACAATAGCAACAATAATTGCAATCAACTGATTTTTTGTAAGTTTCATTTGCCTACTCCTCTTTTAATCTTCTCTTTTTATATTTAAGGCATCTAAAATAGATACCTGATGAGACTCCATAACCCTTGCTTCATCTTCATTCATATGATCATAACCTAACAAATGAAGCATCGAATGACATATTAAAAATGCATATTCTCTTTTTACACTGTGACCATAGTCCTCTGCCTGAGAAAGAACTCTTGGCAGGCATAAAACTATATCTCCAAGTATAACCTCTAATGTCTGAGGATTGACAACATCGCTCCCATCAGTTAAATCCTCAAGCATAGAATAATCAGCCGGTTTACAAAAGTCCAACATCGGAAATGATAACACATCTGTGGCTGAATTAACAGACCTAAAATCACTATTTATCTCTTTGATATTATCCTCATCAACAAATGTTAAGCTAACTTCGCATTCATATGGAAAGTTTTCAAGTTCTAAAGATTTGTTAATAACGTCTCTGGCAACCTGTTCGTAATCAAAATCAAAATCTACATGAATTTCTTCTTCTAAATAAAGAGTCATATTATTTACCACCCTTGTATGAATTTTATTTGAATCCCTATTTGAATTTTATTTGAATTCCTATTCAAATCCTTATATTTATAATTTAAATATAATTAATTTACCAAGATGTTTTCCTTTACTAGTAAATCTCGGATAGTCAAAAACTGATTCATAGAAATACCAGCATCATCATAATAGCCTTTACTAGAAAGCTCGTTTAAGGTCTGGTAAATAACCATGTCTTGATTCCAATTTGAATTCATTGTGTCCTGATTAAATAATTCTATTTTGGTAACAATGGCATCTACCATATGAATAATTGCCGATTCTCTACTGGAAGGCTTTTTCATTATGCCGCCATATTCTTCTAAAATTGATATTACATCTTTTGGAAAACAATGATCATTAGCCAGCTTAACAGCATTATCAATTTCAGGTTCACCCTGAAGCTTGCCCAGTCTATAATAAAAGCCTCCGCATGCTGCTAAATCGGGATTAACACCAATAGCTGCAGCACATAATTTGGACAATCTTGAAACTCTATAGGCATGAAGATATTCCACATATGAGTATCTACGAATATCTATCACTAAAGGATATGTATCATTTATCAGATCATTATATACTTCTACTTCTTTTTCTTTGATTGAACGATTAAACAATGGTATTGCAATAGATGCATACATTACTGATATAAAAGAAGTAATAATCGCTTTAAAAAATATTGACATATCAATCTCCATATTTGAAAAATAATAAAAGACTGATATTACCAAGCAATTTAATGAAAATGTAAGTACTAGGATAAATAGCTTACCAAATGGAAGCTCGTCCTTATAAAGCTTTGTAATAAGCACGCCTAAAACTATAGATAAAATGTATATATAAATAACATAATTGCTTATGCCATTGCATAGACATAGAACACACATATAGTATAGGCTAATACATATAGCTGATGAATCATCCAAAACACATGACAATGTAATAGAAAGCATCATAGCTGGAATAAAAAATACTTCTAAAAAAGTAAATCCAATTAACATTATCCAGCAAATAATAAATGCAATAAAAAGCTTGCCATAACTAATGTATTTAGACTCGACTAATTCATTATTTAATCTTTTCTTTAGAAGAATTAAACAAAAAAACAGATAATAGGTAACATCTAAAGCCAAAATAATGATTAATTCATCCAAAAGTACTGTTTCAATTGCACATAACAGTACAGAACCCATTATAAATAATAGTCCGCCTAGTACTAAATAAAATAATCTTCTTTTTGAAATAGTATTACTCATTATTTAACAGGCTGCTTTCTTTTTGGTTTATTTTCATACGCATCATAAGCATTAACAATTTGCTGTACCAAAGGATGTCTAACTACATCTTTGCCTGTTAGCTTACAAATACTTATATCATCTACTTTATTAAGAACCTTAATTGCTTCATCAAGTCCAGAGGTCGTTCCTTTTGGCAAGTCTTTTTGTGTTAAGTCGCCAGTAATAACTGCCTTGGAGCCAAAACCAATTCTAGTTAAAAACATTTTCATTTGAGAACTGGTTGTGTTCTGGGCCTCGTCTAATATAATAAATGCATTATCAAGCGTACGACCTCTCATATATGCTAATGGAGCAACTTCAATAAGCCCTTTTTCCATATTTCGCATAAATGAATCTGCTCCCATAATTTGATAAAGAGCATCATAAAGTGGTCTAAGATAAGGGTCGACCTTGGACTGCAAGTCTCCAGGCAAAAAACCAAGTTTTTCGCCAGCTTCTATTGCAGGTCTTGTAAGAATAATTCTAGAAACCTCTTCTTTTTGAAAGGCTGTGATTGCCATTGCCATAGCAAGATATGTTTTACCAGTACCGGCAGGTCCAACTCCAAATACAATCATTTTATCCCTAATAGCATCAACATATGCTTTTTGCCCCAGAGTCTTTGGTACTACTGGTTTGCCTGATGTAGTGTGACAAATAATGTCTTCACGAGCTTCTGAAATTTTACCTTCTTTTATAATGTTTTGTTCCATAGACAATAAATAATTAATATCTGAAATAGTTATCGTGTTACCAGCTAAAGATAGTTTTAATAATTCATCAAATATCCCTTTAGCAATTGAAATATTTGCACTTTCACCAGTTATTTTAACAACATCATCCCTAATAGAAAGCCGAATATTTAACTTTTGTTCTATTATTTTTATATTACTATCAAACTGCCCTAATATATTTTTGGCATGTTCTAATGGCATATCTAATATAATCGATTCCAATTACAATACCTTTATACAAAAACTATTATTTAATAATATCAAGAATTAACTTAATAGGTTCAATTTTTGTTGAAGAAAAGCCGTATGCGCTATCAAGAATCTCTAAAGCATCATTCAGTTTTCTTTTATCATTAGCATAAACAGTTACTAAAGAATCACCTTTCTTTACCAGGTCTCCAACTTTCTTGTGCAAAATAAGGCCTACTGACATATCAATAATATCATCTAAGTCTTCTCGACCTCCACCAAGAGTCATAGAAGCAAGTCCAATATCTGTAGCGTTTATTGAACCAACATATCCATCTTCTTTGGCTAAATATTCATATATAATTGACGCTTCTTCAAATCTTTCTGGATGATAAATATATTCCTTGTCACCACCCTGAGCTTCAATAAATTCAACGAATTTGTTAAAAGCAGCGCCAGAAGCAACGGCTTCTTCCATCATTATTCTTGCTTTATCAACAGATACATTCAAATCGGAAAACTCAATCATTTGTGAGCCCAATGTATATACAACTTCCATAAAGTCTTCAGGACCATTACCCTTAAGCGACTCAATAGCCTCTTTAACCTCTAGAGTGTTTCCAACAGCATATCCTAGTGGCTCATCCATATTAGTAATTATAGCGGCAATATCTTTATCTGCTCGTTTTCCTATGTCTACCATTGATTTGGCCAGTTCTTTAGCAGATTCAAAATCCTTCATAAAAGCACCTGATCCACAGGTAACATCCAAGACGATTCCATCTGTTCCGGCTGCCAACTTTTTACTCATTATAGAACTCGTTATTAATGAAATCTCATCTACTGTAGCAGTAACGTCTCTAAGAGCATAAAGCTTTTTGTCAGCAGGAGTAATATTAGCTGTTTGTCCGCATACAGCCAATCCAATTGAATTCACCTGATTAATAAAGGTTTTATCATCCATAGAAACTGAAAGTCCTGGAAATGCCTCTAATTTATCTAAAGTGCCACCAGTATGACCTAAGCCTCTTCCAGACATTTTAGCAACAGGAACACCTAAAGATGCAATGATTGGAGCCAAAACAAGTGTTACTTTGTCACCAACACCACCTGTAGAATGTTTATCTATTTTTTTGCCATTGATTTCAGAAAGATCAATTATGTCACCGGAATATTTCATTGCCATAGTAAGATCAAATCGCTCTCTTTCGTTCATACCTTTGAAGTATATTGCCATCAAAAGCGCAGATACTTGAAACTCTTCAATCTCACCTTTAACATATCCCGAAATAATCCAATAAATCTCCTCAGTGGAAAGTTCCTGGCCTATTTTCTTTTTTTCTATTAAATCGTACATTCGCATATGAATTTACCTCTAATACATAATATATTTAATTACAAATATTATATTATCTGTGATATGTTTTATCTGCTATAAAGTTTGTCTGTTATATAGCTGGTCTATTATATAGTTTATCTGCTATATAGTTTGTCGGTTATATAGTTTGTCTGCTATATAGTTTATTTATAATAATGTTTATTTGTGATATGGTTCATTTTTAATGATTCTATAAGCTCTATATATTTGTTCAAGTAAAATAACTCTCATAAGCTGATGTGGAAATGTCATTTTAGAAAAACTAATCTTAAAGTCTGCTCTATTTAATACTTCTTTAGACAAACCTAGCGAACCACCAATGACAAAAGCAATATCTGAAACGCTATCAACAGCAAGACTTTCAAGCTTATTTGAAAAAGAAACCGAATCTAAATCTTTGCCTTCTATTGCAAGCGCAAAAACATAATCTTTATCATTTAATTTATCAAGAATACGCTTTCCTTCTTTTTCCTTAACCAATAATTCTTCATTTTCAGATGCATTATCTAATGTTTTCTCATCAGAAACTTCAATAATAGATAATTTGCAGTATTTAGAAAGTCGTTTTTGATATTCTAATAAAGCATCTCTGTAAAAAGCTTCTTTTATTTTTCCAACGCAAACAATTTTAATATTCATAGAAATAATAATTATTCTGGGTAATATTTGTAATTAGCCTTATACACATCACTAAATAATCCGTGTTTATCTTCTACCAACACAGAAAGTACATTATTTCCAGCCGGAATCAAAATAGGATCTGCATATACAGTTGAATCAGTTGAAACTTCTTCATCACCCCATGTATAGTATATGGTTGAACCATTATCTGCATACATAGTAATATATGTCTCTTCATAATATGAACCAGCAGCAGGCGATATATATGGAAATAATGGATTTTCATATTCAACAATATATTCGTTAGTAATAATTGGCCCTAAATCATTATTTTCAGTAATAGAGCAAGCCTTTATTATAACGCTGCCTTCTTTTATATCTAGCTTAAAGCCATTATTCACAACATCATCAATAGTAGGATCAACACCATCTGATGTAACAGCCAAATTAAAGCCTTCTGCAGGTTTTATTTCAAGCCTTATATCATCAGTATATAATCCACCCTGAACATTAAACTGTGGGGGTACAATATAATATTTTTTTATTACATCGCAAACCTTTTGTCCTTCATGTTCGTATAACAAATCATTTATAGCAGAATAATCTCCCAGCATTTGATATGAAAGAACAAGATATCTAACACATTCTTCCGAATAATTAATTTCTGATACACCTGCCTGTGCGCAGTATATACAGTCTTCATATTCTTCATTCTCAAAATAAACTCTGGCTAGCGCAGAGTCATAATCTATATTATTAGATTTAGAATCTGCTTTAATATAATAATTGAGAGCTAAATCAAGATTACCGGTATTCTCAAGTATTTGACCAATAAAATAAGAACATAATGATGTATTGTAAACAAAAAATAAAACAATTATTAAACCTATAATTATTGCAATATTACGTAATTTGTGATTAGGCTTATCAGAGTCTTTTTTAGTATTATTCTCTGCGTTCTCTTTAGTTTTTTCTTTAGAACTATTTGTAACTGCATTAATTTTTGAATCATTAATTGAAGAAAAAACTAATTCATCTTCTAAAGCATCATAAATAGGAACTGAAACAGTTTCAGTTCCACATTTAGGACAATATAAATTACTATCAAATTCAAAACCGCAATTACTACATTTCATATGAATTAAAACAGTCCGGTAATAACTCCATCAACTACATCTATTCTATTTGCAGCAGGAACTTTTGGAAGCCCTGGCATTGTCATTATTGAACCAGTAACAGCAACTACAAAACCTGCACCAGCTGATACATATACTTCTCTGACATTTACTGTAAAGTCCTTAGGTCTGCCCAACAATGAAGCATCATCAGATAATGAATACTGAGTTTTGGCCATACATACAGGAAAATCAGACATTCCAAGAGAAGCAATCTTTTCTAATTCTTTTTTAGCTGCAGCAGAATATGTTACTCCATCTGCTCCGTAAATCTCTTTTGCTACAGTTTCTATCTTTTCTTCAAGAGAAAGCTCATCCTTATATATAGGCTTAAACTCTGACTTCTTGTTTTCTAATACATTCAATACTTTGTTTGCAAGATCTACTCCGCCTTGACCACCTTTTTCCCATACTTCTGAGAGAGCAAATTCGCAGCCTCTTTCAATACAGAAATTCTTAACAAACTCTGTTTCTGCAGGAGAATCTGTAATAAATGAATTAAGAGTAACAACTACAGGTACACCATATTTCTGAAGATTCTCGATATGCTTTTCGAGATTAACTATACCCTTCTTTAATGCTTCAAGGTTTTCGTTAGACAAATCAGCTTTTGCAACACCACCATTGTATTTAAGCGCTCTTATAGTAGCTACAAGAACAACACAATCAGGTGTAAGACCGGCCTTTCTACACTTTATATCAAAGAATTTTTCTGCTCCAAGATCTGCACCAAAGCCAGCTTCGGTAACAACAATATCTGCCATCTTAAGGCCAGCTTTTGTTGCTCGAACACTATTGCAACCATGTGCTATATTTGCAAATGGACCACCATGAATAAGAGCAGGTGTATGCTCAAGTGTCTGAATAAGATTTGGCTTAAAAGCATCCTTTAAAAGTGCAAGCATAGAGCCAACTGCATTTAGTTGACTTGCAGTAACAGGATTACCTGAAAAATCATAAGCAACAATAATTTTGCCTAAACGATCTCTTAAATCCTCTAAATCTTCTGCTAAACAAAAGATAGCCATTATCTCAGATGCAACAGTTATAACAAAATGATCTTCTCTAACCATTCCATCCATTTTATTTCCAAGTCCTACAACTACATTTCTAAGGACTCTATCATTAACATCCAGACATCTCTTCCATACAATACGTCTAGGGTCAATTCCTAGTTCATTTCCTTGCTGGATATGATTATCTAAAAGAGCTGCAAGAAGATTGTTTGCGCTAGTAATGGCATGGAAATCACCAGTAAAATGAAGATTCAAATCTTCCATTGGAACAACCTGAGCATATCCACCACCTGCTGCGCCGCCTTTTACACCAAAACATGGTCCTAAAGATGGCTCTCTTAATGCAAGAATAGCTTTTTTGCCCAATACTCCAAAAGCCTGACCCAAACCAACAGATGTTGTTGTTTTACCTTCTCCTGCTGGTGTTGGATTAATAGCTGTAACAAGTACCAGCTTTCCATCTTTGTTATTCTTTATACTATCAAGATATTCATCAGATAACTTAGCCTTATATTTTCCATATAATTCTAAATCATCTTCATTAATACCAATTGAAGCAGCGACTTTTGTAATAGGCTCCATATATGCCTTTTGTGCAATCTCAATATCGCTTAAAATCTCTCCCATGTTATAATCTCCTCATTACTATATAGTGTTGTTATTTACATAAAATAACCGCTAAATATTGTATAATTATAATACAAATCATATAAAATATAAAGCATTAACCTTATATATGCTGTAGTAAGTCTTCGAACTCAGATAAAGACATTTTAATTTCTCTAGGCTTAGTTCCCATTTCTGGTCCTACTACACCCTTTTCTGTGAGCGAATCCATTATGCGCGCAGCTCTATTAAAGCCTATTCTAAAGTTTCTTTGTAAGTATCCAATAGAACCTTTATCATTTTCAATAACAAGTCTTCCTGCTTCAGCAAATAGCGGATCTAAATCATTAGATATATCTGATGAATTCGTTATAGAAACAGTTCCTCCCTCAACAGCTGATTGAGCAATTACCTGATTGATTTCATCATTTCCAGTTGCAAGGTAATCAGTATTATTATTAACAACAAAATCAATAACTCTGTTTATTTCATCATCAGATACAAAAGCACCCTGTATTCGGGTAGGCTTTGATGAACCTGCAGGTGCATAGAGCATGTCACCATGGCCTAGCAGATCTTCTGCACCATTAGTATCAAGAATTACTCTGGAATCTAATCCTGTAGCAACAGAGAATGCTATACGGCTAGGAACATTTGCTTTTATAAGACCTGTTATAACATTGGACGTAGGTCTTTGTGTAGCAATAACAAGATGAATACCTGCTGCTCTTGCTAGCTGTGCAAGTCTACAAATTGATTCTTCAACATCAGCTGCTGCGACCATCATAAGATCAGCAAGCTCGTCTAATATAATAACAATTTGTGGCAGCTTTTCTGCTTCACATAAAACCTGCTGTCCATTTATGTTCTTAGTTATAACACCATTGCCTGCAGCTACTTTCTCGTTATAGCCCGCAATATTTCTAACACCGGCTTCTGCTAATAATTCATATCTGTCTGTCATTTCCTTTACAGCCCAATGAAGTGCTCCGGCAGCTTTTTTAGGATCTGTAACTACAGGAATTAAAAGATGTGGTATACCATTATATACTGATAATTCAACAACCTTTGGATCTACCATTATAAGCTTTACATCTTCTGGTGAAGCATGATAAAGAATAGACATAATGATGGTATTAATACATACTGACTTACCAGAACCTGTAGCACCCGCTATCAGCATATGTGGCATTTTTTCAATATTTCCAACAACGACCTGTCCAGCTATATCTTTTCCTACGCAAAAAGCGATATTACTTTTGTTCTCTTTGAATTCTTTAGATTTAACTAATTCCTCAAAAGATACTCCTTTTTTGGTTTTGTTAGGAACTTCTATTCCTATCGCTGATTTTCCAGGAATAGGCGCTTCCATTCTTAAATCAGTAACAGCCATATTAAGCTTTAAGTCATCTGATAAATTAACGATCTTTGAGACTTTAACACCTACAGCAGGCTGTATTTCATATCTGGTAACCGAAGGTCCCTGTGTCACTTCTGTAACCTGTGCATCAACACCAAAGTTCTGAAGCGTCTTTTGAAGCTTTTCAGCCATTTCATTTAGATACTGTTTTGAATCACCTGCATTTGAAGTGGCTTTATCAAGGAGTGAAACTGGTGGAAATTTATATGGCTTTTTAGGCTTTTCCTTTGCCTTTTCAATACTTTCGCCAATAGCTTCACTTTCTTTTACTTGCTCCTCTTTTGTGGATACAGAAGGCTTTGCAACTCTGGTGGTTTCTTTTTCTGAAGCATCATCAACACCATTATTATCATATGCAATTTCAGACACTGTATTTACACCAGTTGTGTCGTTATAATTTACACCAGTTGTATCGTTGTAATTAACATCAGTTGCGTCGTTGTAATTAACATCAGTTGCGTCATTGTCATTAACGCTAGCTGTAGCATTGTCATTAACGCTAGCTGTAGCGCTATTATTGTTACCAAATAATAAATCTGAGATAGCTGAATTTGGCCTAGCATCATTTGTGTCATTATCATCTGGTATATTAAACTTTATTGAAGATACTGGCTGTCTATCATCCTTAATATTATCAATAATAGGCTCATCATTTACAGTGTCAGAATTTATAATGATATTTGATCGATTAGCTACAGAATTAGGCTTTAGTTTGTGTCTGGCAGTATCACTTATATCTAAATCTGATTCAATTTTATTAGCTACATCTGAGCCATCTGACATAAGCATAGCAGTAGAATCAGCACTAATATCAGTATTAAATGTAATACCGGATCTCTTTTTATCTACTCTTCTGCTAGATTCATCAGTCTTTGCAAATTCAATTTCAGCTTCTTTTTTTCGCCTGATTTGCTCTCTTCTGTCATCTAATTCTCTTTGTGACTGACGCATCTTTTCTTCTCTGCGAAGCTCTTCATCAATACGTCTGTTTTTTCTCTTTAATTCATTTTTTCTGGCTCTTGTTCTGCCAAAATCAAGGAAAGAATTGAAAATAACAAAATCAGCAATTACAACAAGGCAAACAATAATTAGAATTATGTCTACAATATATGCTCCGATTATTCCTAAGGCTGAAACAAATGCAAACGAAAAAATCCCACCCAAAATACCGCCGCCAAGCTTATTTTCAAAGCTGTACATAAAAGCATTTATTGGGCCTACGACATCTGCTCCATGAGAAATTAACTCAATCATAGTTGAAATAAATATCTGCATAATAAATGCGGCTGTTATTTTAACAATGACAACCTTATTTCCTGGATTTGCAACATAAAAAAATATGGCTACAACTAAGAATATAGGCAAAATGTATTGGGTCATTCCAAATAATCCAAAGAAAAAACCGGCAATAGCATTTCCTACAACTCCGCAAATACCCAAATTACTAATAAACATAAGAATAGATATAGCAAGTGTTGCTATTAAAATAATATTACTCTGCTGTTCAGTAAAAAATGGATCTCTTTGACTTTCTTCAGGTGCAACTATTTTTGCTTTTTTTACATTTGAACTAGTATTTTTAGCACTATTAGCTCTTGAATTATTCGACTTTGATCCAGTGGACTTTGACGAAGTAGAACCCTTACTGGTTTTTTTACCAGAATTATTAGTAGATTTATTGTTCTGCTTTGAGGTCGTATTAGTTTTAGTATTTGCCATAAATAAAAAATTCCTTTGTCATTAATAAAGAGAATAGCATTACTATTCTCTTTACTAGTATACATATGTGTATGTCCAATTAGCAGGACACTTCAATTAAGTGAAGTTGCCTATCAAATAATTGTATAGGTCTTCGTATTTGTTTTTTGAGGTAGACCATGAATAATCTTTATTCATGCCTCTTTCAACCATCTTATTCCACAATGTTTTCTTTGTGAAATAAATATATTTACTATAGTTAACAGTATTGAGAAGCTCATCACCATTATAGTTAGCGAATGAGAAACCATCACCTGTTTTTTCATACTCGTTAAATGCAACAACTGTATCCTTCAGTCCACCAGTTTCTCTAACAATAGGAACGGTACCATATCTAAATGAAATAAGCTGTGTTAATCCACAAGGCTCAAATCTTGATGGCATAAGGAATGCATCTGCAGCACCATAAAGCTTTCTGGCTAAATCATCAGAATAACAAATATTAGCAGATATTCTGTCAGGATATTTCCATGCGAAATGTCTAAACATATTCTCGTACAAGGACTCACCAGTTCCAATAACTACTAATTGAGTATTCTCATCGGCAATTCCTTCAATACAGTAATTGATAAGGTCTAAGCCCTTTTGATCTGTTAATCTGGAAACAAGACCAATCATATATTTCTTTGAATCTACTGCAAGTCCTAGTTCAGCCTGAAGCTTTTCCTTATTAATCTTTTTATTCTTCCTGAAATCAGTTACATCAAAGTTCTTGTAAAGAGCGGCATCAGTCTTTGGATTATAAGATTCATAATCAATACCATTGACAATACCCTGCATATCAAAATGTCTAGCAGAAAGTAATCCATCCAAACCTTCGCCATAATAGCTTTCCTGAATTTCATTGCAATATGTGTTTGATACTGTAGTAATGTAATCAGCATATACAAGACCACCCTTTAACATATTGCCTTCTTTATTGCATTCAAGCTTATCAGGAGTAAACAAATCTCCAGGTAAACCAGATAAAGCCTTTACAGTCTTTACATCCCATACGCCCTGGAATTTGAGATTATGAATAGTCATAATAGACTTAATTCCGGCAAAAAATGGATTAGATGCAAACTCTGTTTTCAAATATACAGGAATGAGTCCTGTCTGCCAGTCATGACAATGAATAATATCTGGTCTGAAATCAATAAGTGGAAGCATTGAAAGTACAGCCTTGTCAAAGTAAATATACTTTTCAAGATCCCATCTATTATCACCATATGGGTAAAAGCATTCAAAGTACTCCAGGTTGTCAATGAAGTAAAATGTTATGCCAAGATATTCATATTCCATAACACCTACGTATTTTTCACCCATGAGCTCGCCTATGTTCATCTGGAAGCTGCATTTATACTGAAATTCATCTCTAAATTTAGGTGGAATACATGTGTAATTTGGAATTACTACCCTAACATCCCAGTATTTCTTGTCAAATTCTTTTGGTAAAGCACCAACAACATCAGCAAGACCGCCTGTCTTAATAAATGGAACACACTCACTTGCTGCAAATAACACTTTATTCATCGAACCCCTCCAATGCTAATGCTAATTTATTCGTTCCAGTTGTGATATACCATCTGTACATCATCGTCTTCATCAAGTAAATCTAATAACTTGTTAATCTTATATAAATCCTGTTCATCTGTAAGCTCTACATATGTCTGTGGAACCATAGTGACTTCTGCATCAGCCATAACAATGCCTTCAGCCTCTAAAGCTTCTCTTACAGCAGAAAAATCTTCTGGCTCTGTAATGATTTCAAAACAATCTTCTTCGTCAGAAAAATCTGATGCACCAGCATCAAGCGCCATCATCATAAGATCATCTGCGTCCATATCGCAGTCTTCTTTAGAAACGATAATCTGACCTTTTTTATCAAACATATATGAAACACAGCCCTGTGTTCCGATAGAACCGCCACCCTTTGTAAATGCGTTACGTACATTTGAAGCTGTTCTGTTCTTGTTGTCTGTAAGCGCATCAACTATGATAGCTGTTCCTGATGGACCATAGCCTTCGTATGTAACTACTTCATAATTAACTGAGTTCGCATCGCCAGCAGCCTTTTTGATACCTCTTTCAATAGTATCATTTGGCATATTATTAGCCTTAGCCTTTGCAATAACATCACGAAGCTTTGAATTATTAGCTGGATCTGCTCCACCTTCTTTAACTGCAACAGCTATTTCTCTTCCAATAATAGTAAATACTTTTCCTTTTGCTGCATCATTCTTTTCTTTTTTGTGCTTGATATTAGCAAATTTTGAATGTCCTGACATAATTTCCCTCTTTTCTTATTTTTTGTGCGCTAAAATATAGTAAAAATATAAGCAATTTGCGCGCAAAATCACTCATTTAGTATATCAAATTTTCCTAGTTACAACAACATCCTTAACGACTTTTTCCTTTACGTCTTTTATGTTAAAAATAAAATTATCATCTTCTACAGTAAAGCTGGAATTGTCTTCTGGAATTTTGCCTAAAAGATTGATAATGTAACCATTTAAAGTTTTTAATTCATCTGATAATAAAATGCCGATTTCATCTTCAACATCTTCAAGAGATGTAGAGCCATCCATCAAATAATGTCTTTCATCTACCTTTTCAATAACATTTTCCTCTACATCATGTTCGTCTAAAATGCTACCAACCAATTCCTCTAAAATATCTTCCATAGATAGCATTCCTGACAGTTGACCATATTCATCAACAACAAGAATCATATGGTTTTTCTTACTTTGCATTTTGGCAAATAAAGTATTAATACCATGTGTTTCTGGAACAAATTGCGGTTCACTTAACAAGCCTTCAATAAGGCCAATTTCACAATCCAAAGCCTTAGGATCATTGTAAAATTTCAGAGCGTCCTTTATATGAATTAAACCAATAATATTATCGATATTGTCACTATATACAGGATATCTTGAAAAATGATTATCATTCATTTGATCGATTGCCTGTCGCAGTGTAGAACCAGAATCAATGGCAACAATATTCTTTCTGTGCACCATTACATCCTTAACATCTTTGTCATCAAACTCAAGTACGTTTTGAATCATTTCTGCTTCAGAAGCCAATATTTCGCCATTTTCGTGACCTTCATTAACCATTGAAATGATTTCTTCATCGGTCGAAGTTTTCTTTTTATTCTTTAAGTAAAAAATAAGAACAAGAACTGTCTCAACAGAAAAAAGAATAATAAATATAATAGCTAAAATTATCGATATACTGTCGCCTTCCATAAATTCTCCTTAAAAATTACTCATTGTCTTTGTCGTTATCTGAATCATCATCTTCATATTTCACATCAAACATTTCCAACACTTCTTTGCCAAAAACATCGTGCATATATGAATACATTTCTTTGTTGTTAATTTCTCTATTTTGCTTTTTTATAATATTTCTTTTAAGTTCTACTCGAACCTGCTTTATCCAATCTGAAATTTCTTCGGCTTCTTTAGTGTTGATTCTGAGCTTTTCATAACAAAAATTCATGGTAGCCATCATTAAAGCTTTATTTGCTTCATCCAAATTCTTTGGCATTTCCATAAGCTCATCCTCAATAAGCTCCATTCTGCTATTAGCATCATCGATTAATCGCTTGTTTTCATCAAGCTTTTTCGACAGCTCATCTTGTCCTGTCTGTGCACCGTCCATATTGGAAACGACTGACTGCATTAAATTATTTTTAACTTTTTTAAGCTCTTTAAGCTCTTGATTAAGCTCACCTTGTCTTTTCAAAAGTTCATTTTCAACAGACTCTAATTCAAGAACATTTTCAGGTTTTCCGCCAAGCGCAAAAAGCCTGTGCCATTTTTGATCTAGCACAAGCATTGGTATTTTCGCTGATTTAATTGCTTCTTCAAAAGAAATATTCATACTCCACTAAATATTGCTTTGAGTAATATTATAAGAAAGCTGCATTAAGCTATCAGAAAGATGGACATTTTCAACAACAAGGCCTTCTATATCATCCAAATCTACATGGGAAAAATTCCATATTGCTTTAATGCCCAGTTCTTTAAGCTTTATAGCCTCTTTCTTTGCTGACTCCTTAGGTATAGTAAGTGCTGCAATCTTTACGTCATGCTTTTTAACAAACTCTTCAAGAGAGTCACTGTGCATTACAGGTATATCTCTAACATGTTTGCCAGCAAGTTCGATTTTAGTATCAAACATACCAATAATCTTAAATCCAAGCTTTTCAAACTTATCATAGTTTGCAATAGCCTGACCAAAATTACCAGCTCCAAGTATTATAACATTATGTATCTCATTAAGTCCAAGAATTGTTCCAATTTCATCGTGAAGATATTGAACATTATAGCCATATCCCTGTTGTCCGAAACCGCCAAAATTATTTAAATCCTGTCTAATTTGAGATGCCGTAACATTCATTCTGGCACTAAGCTCATTCGATGAAATACGTTCTACATCTTCATCTAAAAGCTCTTCTAAATATCTATAATATCTAGGCAGTCTTCTAACAACTGCTTGTGAAATCTCTTTATCCAAAACAAACCTCCCAAATTGTTTTAAATAATATTTGTTAAATATATAACAATTATAGATTTACGACATTTCGTTGTCAAGAGCTTCCCACTTGTCTAATAATACTTCCAGCTCTTCTTCAACCTTAGTTTTTTTGCTAAATAATTCATTCAGCTTAGCAGAATTTGCACTATTTTCTGGCAAAGCTAGCTGTTCATCTAGATCAGCTATTATAGCTTCAAGATTTGAAATTTCATCCTCTATTTTTTTTACAGCATTTTCATGCTTCTTTTTTTGAGCAGCTATTGCTTTTTGTTCTTCCCAACTAAGCTTTTGACCTTCATTAGCAGAATTTACCGAAGTGTTAATATCACTGGTATTGTTTGTCACCTTTGAACTATCTAAAGTAATTCTGCCTTCTTCGATGAGAGCATTCTTTTTGGATATGTATTCATCATAATTACCAATATATTTAGTAAATCCAGAGGAATTCATTTCAAGAATTGTTTTGGCAATTCTATTTACAAAATATCTATCGTGACTGACGAATAATATAGTACCTTCATATGCATTTAAAGCCTCCTCTAAAACTTCTTTAGACTGCATATCAAGGTGGTTTGTAGGCTCATCAAGGATCAGGAAATTACAGCCAGATAAAGAAAGCTTCAAAAGAGATACTCTGGCTCTTTCGCCACCGGATAAGTCTGATATTCGCTTAAATACATCATCTTCTGTAAACAAAAAGCCCGCAAGAGCGTTTCTTACCTGTGTGCCTGTCATAGAAGGATAAGAGTTGTGTATTTCATCAAATATTGTATTAGCTTCATCAAGATTTTGCTGCTCCTGATCGTAATAGCCTATATCAATATTTGCTCCAATTTTAATACTGCCCTTTTCATAAGGTACTACTTCATTAATACATTTTAAAACAGTAGTTTTTCCGCAACCGTTGTCTCCAAGAATGGCTACTCTGTCGCCTCTTTGCATTTCAAAGGTCAAATCCTTAAAGACAGTTTTATCTGAATATGATTTGCTTACATTATCAAAATATAATACATCTTTGCCAGAAAGCTTTTCTGTATAAAAATTCAGACTCATAGCTTTTGATGAAGATAGTGCTTCCATTACTTCTATTTTGGAAAGCATCTTTTTTCTTGATTCAGCTCTTTTAATTGATTTTTCTCTATTAAAGGACTGGAGCTTATCTATTACTTCCTGTTGATGAGCAATTTCTTTTTGCTGTTTATCATAGGTTCTTTGATAAGTTAGATCATTAATTTCTTTTTGAGCCACATAGTCTGTATAGTTGCCAGTGTAGACAAAGGCTTTTTTCATAGATATATCAACTATATGATCACAGATTTTGTCTAAGAAATATCTATCATGTGCAACTATAATAATTGCTTTTGGATAGTTACTAAGAAAATCCTCAAGCCACATTATAGAATTCAAATCCAAGTGGTTAATTGGCTCATCAAGTAGAAGTAAGTCTGGCTTTGCTATCAATAATCGCCCCAAAGCCACTCTTGTCTTTTGACCACCTGAAAGTTCTGAAACATGCTTGCTTAAAGCGTCATCATCAAAGCCTAGTCCTTTTAGAATGCCAACAGCTTCTGACTTAAAGGTATAGCCACCCATTCGATCAAATTTATCATGAAAGATCTCATAGTCAGACATGTATTTATCAAGTTCAGACTCTGAAACACTACTCATTCCTTCTTCAAGTGAAATGAGCTTTTTTTCCATTTCTATAAGATCAGATCTGGCCTCAAGCACACTATCTAAAACAATATCATCATTGAATTCTTCCTGATACTGAGCCAAATATCCAATCTTTTTATCCTTGGCAATAGTAATATCACCGTTAGATGGATTAAGCTGACCTGCAATAATTTTTAATAAAGTTGATTTGCCACATCCATTTGGACCAATGATAGCATATTTTTTGCCTTCATCAACAAAAAATGTGGCATCATCTACAATAACATCCTCGCCATATGCTTTAGAAATATGTGAAACATTAAGTAACATGAAAAACCTCAAAAAAGCTTTAGTTTATAAATCAAAAGGCGCCGAAATACTCGACGCCTTAAAATGCAATATCAGTTAGATTACTGAACGTCCTTCATAGAGAAGCTTATTCTTCCCATCTTGTCCTTGCCAAGGCAAACAACCTTAACCTCATCGCCAAGTGTAAGTACATCCTCTACATGATTGATTCTTTCGTTAGCAATCTTTGAAATGTGTACCATTCCTTCCTTGCCAGGAGCGAACTCAATAAATGCACCAAACTCTTTGATAGAAACTACTTTACCAGTGAAAATCTGGCCTTCAGCAAACTCTGTTGTGATGATTTCGATCATCTTCTTTGCTTCTTCCATCTTCTGAGCATTTGTGCCGCAGATAGAAACATTGCCTTCGTCTGTTATATCAATCTTGACATCACATCTAGCGATAATCTCATTGATTGTCTTTCCACGCTGTCCAACAACATCACCAATCTTCTCAGGATCAATCTTAATTTGAATGATCTTTGGTGCATATTCGCCAACAGTCTTGCGTGGCTCAGCGATAGCCTTGCTCATGCACTCGTCCATAATGAAGAATCTAGCTTCACGTGTACGCTTAATAGCTTCTTCAACGATTGGACGTGTAAGACCGTGAATCTTAATATCCATCTGAATAGCTGTAATACCGTCTTTTGTACCTGTTACCTTGAAGTCCATGTCTCCGAAGAAGTCCTCAAGACCCTGGATATCTGTAAGTACAAGATATTCATCATCTGTATCACCAGTTACAAGACCACAAGAGATACCTGCAACCATTTTCTTGATAGGTACACCAGCAGCCATAAGTGACATACATGATGCACATGTAGAAGCCATTGATGTAGAACCATTTGACTCAAATGTCTCTGAAACGGCACGGATAGCGTAAGGGAATTCTTCTGGTGATGGAAGTACTGGAAGAAGTGCTCTTTCAGCAAGTGCTCCATGTCCAATCTCACGACGTCCTGGTCCTCTTGATGGCTTTGTCTCTCCAACAGAATATGAAGGGAAATTGTAATGATGCATATATCTCTTCTCTGTTACGAACTCATCAATACCATCAACACGCTGAACCTCTGATAAAGGTGCAAGTGTAACAACATCACAAATCTGTGTCTGTCCTCTAGTAAACATAGCAGAACCATGAACTCTAGGAATAATATCAACTTCAGCTGCAAGAGGTCTGATCTGATCAATACGACGACCATCTGGACGCTTGTGATCCTTAAGAATCATCTTTCTAACTGTCTTCTTCTGATACTGATATACAGCCTCAGGAAGTACTGCTAACCACTCCTCGTTATCAGCAAAAGCCTCTTCAAGCTTTGCAGTTACATTCTTGATATTCTCTTCTCTAACCTGCTTAACATCTGTGAAAACTGCATCTTCCATTTCAGCTGGAGTAACAATTTCCTTCATCTTTGCAAACATTTCCTCAGGAATTGCACAGCTTGTGTATTCATGCTTTGCCTTACCCACTTCAGCAACCATCTGATTGATAAATGCAATGATTGTCTGGTTGATGTCGTGAGCCTTGTAAATAGCCTCAAGCATCTTATCCTCAGGAATTTCATTAGCGCCAGCTTCAATCATGATAACCTTCTGTGAAGTAGATGCTACTGTAAGCTTAAGATCACCCTTTGCCCACTCTTCCTGTGATGGGTTTACAATGAATTCTCCGTCAATCATACCCATCTGTGTCATAGCACAAGGACCATCAAAAGGAATGTCAGAGATGCATGTAGCAATAGCAGAACCAAGCATAGCAACAAGCTCAGGACGGCACTGCGAATCAACTGACATTACCATATTATTAAGTGTTACATCATTACGATAATCCTTTGGGAATAAAGCACGCATAGGTCTATCAATAACACGAGCTGTAAGAACTGAATTCTCCGAAGCCTTACCTTCTCTCTTATTGAAGCCACCAGGAATCTTTCCAACTGAATATAACTTCTCCTCAAACTCAACTGAAAGTGGGAAGAAATCAATACCGTCTCTTGGCTTATCTGAAGCAGTTGCTGTTGAAAGTACTGTAGTATCACCGTACTGAATAAAAGCTGCTCCATTAGCCTGTGCTGCAACTCTGCCTACATCAACACGAAGTGTTCTTCCGGCAAGTTCCATTTCAAATCTCTTCATGAAATTCTCCTTTCAAACATACGCAGCAATTTTTAAAACCACTAAAACGTGCACCCTAGGATGCATTATTTAGTAACTTTAAAATTGCTGCAAATTAACATTAAAAAGGCGGAATATGAAAAACATACTCCGCCAAAATAATTACTTTCTTAAGCCAAGCTTCTCGATAAGTGCACGATATCTCTCAATATCAATGTCCTTAAGATATGCTAAAAGATTACGTCTCTTACCAACCATCTTAAGAAGACCACGTCTTGAGTGATGATCCTTTGGGTTCTCCTTTAAGTGCTCGTTAAGATCGTTGATACGAGCTGTAAGAACAGCTACCTGCACCTCTGGAGATCCTGTATCACCAGGTGTTCTAGCGAACTCATTGATAATTGCCTGCTTCTTTTCTTTTGTAATCATAAGAAAATCCTCCTTTATATTATTAATCTAGCTTCACTAAGTCTTAAGTCGGAGTATCAAAAAACTGAGTGAAGTCAAATCACACGAGTGATATATTAACATAATTATTAGCTATTGTAAACATTAAATACTATATATTCAAAATCTAAAATAACCACTATAAATAGACTATAAAAAGCTAAAAAATAAGATACCTACATTAGTTATCAATCAACAATCGAAACTACACAGACAGGATTTCTGTAATATGCATTACTGATTTTGATTCCTGCTCGTCTGTTAGCGGCATGAACTATCTGTCCACCGCCAATATAAATAGCTACATGATTGATTCTTTTACCATTGCCATAGAAGAACAAATCTCCTGGCTTTGCTTCACTTGCTTTTATTCGACGACCGCAATTAGCCTGCGCACGTGACGAATGTGGCAATGATACACCATATTTAGCATAAATACTAAGTACAAATCCAGAGCAGTCAGCACCTCTTGTAAGTGATGTACCACCCCAAACATAAGGATTTCCGACAAACTGTGTCGCATAAGTTACAACAGCAGATCTGGCATCCGACACGCCTTCTCCAAAGCGAATTTCTTCAATAGTAGCTGCATGAGGCAATGTCAAAGCTATACTAATATAGTCGGCAAACACGTATCCTGTTTCACCATCCAAGTCTATCTCAACCCACTCGTCATTATACATACTAATGACATCTACCTGCTCACCCTCAGGCATCTGAGCCAAAATATCACAGGATGTATTAGGCTTTGTACGAACATTTAATCCACCTGTTGTTGCAGTACCTGTTAAAGAAGCTATTTGCTTTCCTGCCGCCATAGCAGACGCACCGGTTAGTAAATACTGACTAGAAACATAGCCATCTACCTTGCCTGAAGTAATGTGAATCCAATCGCCCAAATCTTCTACTATTTCACAGGCTGCATTTTTAGGAAGTTTTCCAATAATATGTGCTCCTTCCTCAGGAACTTCTCTAACATTAAGATTGCCTTCGTCGACATTACAAATGCCCAGATTATAGTATCCGCAAAAACCACCTGCAGAAATATTAATATTATATTCATCTGCCATCTTCGCAATTTCATCTACATTAATAATACCAACATTTGCAGCTCCGGCAGTTCTTTTGGTAAAAACTTTGTCAAGCTTCGCCTGATGACATACATCAAACATTAGAAAAAATATACAAATTAAAGAAAAGGACTGTATTACCTTACTCTTCATTCCCCACTCCCAAAATGATTAATTCATTTATTTGTTATGTAAAATCTGGCGCCTGATATAGTCATTTGTAGCCTCTTCACCATAGGCTGCTAAATGCTCAAGCATATCCTCTAAAAGTGCTGCTGTTTCAGGATGCATCAGATACTTTCCTTTGCCACGATTATAGTAGTCTAATGCACTTCTGTCTGTATAAGCCTCTTTTTGATAGTTTTTACTGGCTGAAACCCTATCGACATACATTTCAACAACATAATTAACAGGCATTTTCATACCTGTCATCTGATGATTGCCATCAAGGCCATAATCAATCCAATACTCAAAATGATGCTTGTTACGCCCTTTGTGATGTAACCATGCTTTAGATAGTCCAGTAGCTCTTCTTTCAGCATTATTAGGACTTTCATTTCCCATATAATACTTTGCGCCAACTAAAAATTCAACAGGAGCATATTTAGATAAATCATGTAATAACCCCTGTTTTATCAATCCCAGTCTAAAGCAACCCATCATTACTAAATGTCTATGATGAGTAATTGTTTTATAGTGCTCTAATGCTTTCATTGTAAACTCTATACCCTAATTACTTTCCAATAAGAACTACTATAGATCCACCACAAACACTAATATTCTTTTGATTATCAAGTGGTGTACCATCGCCTATATTATAGCTTCTAGAATCAAATGATAAATACCATTTTTTATTTTTATCCAGCTTTGGCAGTGCCATAATCTGCTCATCATAATAATAATTAAAACAGATATAGACATCCTCATTCTCATCAGCATAAGCACCTAGATAATATATACCAAGAGCTTTTTGCTCATTTCCTATACTCATACTCCAAGGCTCGTTGCTATGATATGAGATATCAGGAGCACCAAGATGATTATAATCAGAAAACTGCATGGCTTTTTCGGAACGAATACATTTGTGGGATTTTCTAAAGTCTGTTAAATATTTGACGAAACTTTCTAACGACTTTTTATCCTTAGTTTTGCCGAATATAGTCCAGCCTATTTCATTGTCCTGACAATATGGATTATTATTTCCCATAGCTGTATTGACACACTCATCACCTGCTACAATAAGCGGAATTGACTGTGACAAAAATGTTGCAGCTAAGGCAGTTCTAATATTTGCATATCTGTTAAGAATAATTGTCTTATTCTTTGTTTCGCCCTCTGCTCCATAATTTGATGTATAGTTGTAATTATTGCCATCCTTATTGTCTTCGCCATTTAAATGATTATGCTTTTCACCATATGAAAACGAATCGTATAGTGTAAAACCAGATGTATTAGCAGCATAATTAACAAATCCATAATTAAGATTTTGTCTTTTAAAATGATTAGCCAGCTGAACCATTGAGCCGTCCATGTGATTCTGAATCTGTCTCATCACATACATAAAAGAATCATCATAAATAAATACATGCTTTTCGTCTTTTAGATCATTTAAAATACGATTTTCAATGGCACCAAAAAAAAGCTTTGTATCTGCTAATATAGGCTCTTTAATAATTTCTTCAACAGGAACATTAAATCCAATCAAATGAAATCCATCTACATGGAAAGTCTTCACATAGTTTTTCAGAGTGGTTAATATGTAATCTGATGAACATTTTTCGTCAAAGCTCATTTCAAGAATCAATTCAAGATTACTCTGATGCAGAGTCAAAACAAACTCAGCAAAACCTACATAAGCCCCGGATTTATTTGGAAAATATGATGATTTAGGAGCATTATATAGAGCACTGCCATAACCCCAGTAATTTATCTTTTCATCAGCAAAGACAGTATTGACAGGCTTTCCCTTAGAATCAAGTGAACAACTGGTTTTAATATCTAATTCCTCAAAGTCGTAAATCGGCATAAGTTCAACTGATGTTATTCCAAGAGATTTTAAATATGGTATTTTTTTCAGAAAAGCTTTATAGGTACCAGCTGATGCAGACCTTGCTCCATGCATTGTAAAGCCTCTCATATGAGCCTTATACATAACCATATCACAAGGCTTAACCTTTGGCCTACTATCCTCTAATATCAGCTTTTTTACAATGCCGCTATACACCTTAAATTCTTTTTCTTCCCTGGAAAAATCAGCAAATTTATCTCTGCCAATAATCTGCTTTGAATAAGGATCAAGCACGAGTTCACCATCAAAGGAATATAGATAACATAGCTTTGAAAAATCCAATCCCTTAATAATTACAGAATATGTTCTGCCAACAGAAAATACTTTATTTATATCAACTTTTTCTACAAGATTTAATGTTTTTTTGTCATAAAAAAATATGGTACATTTACAGCAAGACGAAGGAGCGGCAAAAGTAAAGCTCGCTCCTTCAGCTGTGTAAACTGCACCATATTCTATATAATTACCTCTAGTAATATTCATCTAGTACCCAGCTTTCAATAATGATATCCTTAGGCTATCATCTGACAGATTAAATCACCCATTTTATCTGTGTTAACAAGTTCAACCTTAGACTTATCAGCCTCATTCTGTGGCATGATATCTATAGTTCTGTAACCCTTCTTAAGAACCTCTTCTACTGCATTTTCAATAGCATTTGCTTCTGCGTCAAGATCAAAGCTATATCTTAACATCATAGCCGCTGAAAGAATTGTAGCAATAGGATTAGCGATGTTTTTGCCTGCAATATCAGGAGCAGAACCACCACTAGGCTCATAAAGACCAAATTTTGTATCATTCAAGGATGCTGAAGGAAGCATTCCTATTGATCCAGTAACCATTGATGCCTCGTCTGATAAAATGTCACCAAACATATTCTCAGTAAGTATAACATCAAACTGACCAGGATTCTTTACAAGCTGCATCGCGCAATTGTCAACAAGCATGTGCTCGTACGAAACCTCTGGATAATCTAATGCTACTTCTTCAACAATCTTTCTCCAAAGTCTTGATGAATCAAGAACATTAGCCTTGTCAACTGATGTCACCTTTTTGCGACGCTTCATTGCAATGTCGAAGCCTCTAATAGCAATTCTTCTAATCTCATCCTCAGAATAAGTAAGAGAATCCTTAGCAACCATTTTACCATCTATTTCTGTAGTAGATCTTTCTCCAAAATAAAGACCACCAGTAAGCTCACGCATAATCATCATATCAAAGCCATCGCCTATGATGTTTTCCTTCAAAGGACAAGCCTCAGAGAGCTCCTTGTATAAAAGTGCTGGACGAAGGTTTGCAAATAGATTTAGAGACTTTCTAAGCTTTAATAAGCCTGCTTCAGGTCTTTTATCTGCTGGAAGCTTATACCAAGGTGATGTAGCTGTATTTCCTCCGATTGAGCCCATCAATATAGCATCCTGTGATAATGCTGTAGCAATAGCTTCATCTGTAAGTGGCTCACCACAAGCATCAATTGAACATCCACCCATTAAAATGTCTGTATAATTAAAGCTGTGTCCATATTTTTTTGCAACAGTATCAAGTACCTTTCTTGCCTCTGCTACAATCTCTGGTCCAATTCCATCACCAGAAATAACTCCAATTTTTGCTTCCATTCTAGTATTTGCAATCGCATTAATGCAATCGCAACCCCTTTCATAAATATTTAAAACCTAAACGAAGGATTACTCTTCTACATGCTCCATGCCCATGTCAATAATGGTACGAACATGTTCATCGGCAAGCTGATATATCACCTGTTTGCCTTCTCGTCTGGATTTTATAAGCTTTGATTTCTTAAGAATATTTAATTGATGTGAAATAGCTGACTGAGTCATATTAAGGCCTTCAGCTATGTCGGTAACATTTGATTCGCCTTCAAATAATAAATACAGAATACGAATGCGAGTGCTATCACCAAATATCTTAAATAGCTCGGCTAATTCATACAAATTTTCTTCGTTATTCATCAATATTTCTTTTCCTTAAAGCACTAATAGTTATTATACTAAAAGCTGAGTTCATTTACAAAATAATATAATAAAAAATTATTGTTAATTTATAGACTTTATATGTATAGACTATTTATAACCTTTATATTTATAGACTATTTATTTTCTTTATAATTAAAGTCTTTTTGTATTTAAAGCTCTAATTGCATTTAAAACGGCAATAATCATTACACCAACGTCCGCAAAGATTGCAAACCACATATTTGCTATTCCTATTGCTCCAAGTATCAGACATAAAACCTTAATACCTATGGCAAAGTATATGTTCTCGTAAACAATCTTCATACATTTTTTCGAAATGTTAACTGCCTTTGCAATACCAAGTGGATTATCATCCATCAAAACAATATCTGCTGCTTCAATAGCGGCATCAGAGCCCATAGCGCCCATTGCAATGCCAATATCAGCTCTTGAAAGAACAGGGGCATCATTTATACCGTCGCCAACAAAAACAAGCTTGTCATCATTAGACATCGTAGCTAATAGCTCTTCTACTGAAGAAACCTTATCATCTGGAAGTAATTCTGTTTTAACCTCATCTATGCCAAGACTTTGAGCCACAGCTCTTCCTACATTGTCAACATCACCAGTCAACATAACTGTCTTTGCAATTCCTGCTTTTTTCATCTTTTCGATGGCTTCTTTTGATGTAGCCTTGATTCTGTCAGAAATAACAATGTATCCCTTATATTCATCATCTATAATAACATGAACTATAGAACCATTTTCTGATACCTTGCTTGGTGTAAGCCCCTGAAGCTTAACCATCTTGTCATTACCGCAGCAAACAGTTTTGCCATCTACAACAGCCTTTATTCCGTGACCAGATATTTCCTCAACTTCACCAATTAGCGAAATATCGATATCCTGGCCAAATGCATTTTTAATACTCTTGCTAATAGGGTGATTGCAATAGTTTTCAGCAAAAGCTGCATATTTTAACAGCTCATCATCAGAAATATTAATGGCTGAAATCTTTGTAACTTCAAATACACCTTCTGTAAGAGTACCTGTTTTATCCATGACTACACAAGTAGCCTTTGACATAGCCTCAAGATAGTTCGAGCCCTTTATAAGAACACCAGCCTTTGATGCGCCTCCAATTCCTGCAAAAAATGACAATGGAATTGAAATTACAAGCGCACATGGACAAGAAATAACAAGGAATGTTAAGGCTCTATAAATCCAGTCTAAATATGTAATTCCATATCCAATTATCAAAAGAATCGTAGGTGGAATAATCGCTAAAGCTAAAGCCAGGTAGCATACAATAGGTGTGTAATATTTAGCAAACTTTGAAATAAAATCTTCTGATTTTGATTTTCTGGAGCTTGCATTTTCTACCATATCAAGAATCTTTGAAACTGTGGACTCTCCGAATTCTTTTTGTGTCTCAATTCTTAGAACGCCAGATAAGTTTATACATCCCGAAATAACTGAATCGCCCACCTTGCATGATCTAGGTACTGACTCACCTGTTAATGCAGCAGTATCAAGTGAAGCCTCACCATCAATTACAAGACCATCGATTGGAATCTTTTCACCTGGAGATACAACAATTATCGAGCCAATCTCCACTTCATCAGGATCAACCTTCTCAATAACGCCATCCCTTTCAAGGTTTGCATAATCAGGTCTAATATCCATAAGCTCTGATATATTCTTTCTGGACTTTCCTACAGCATAAGACTGGAACAGCTCTCCAATCTGATAGAAAAGCATAACAGCAACGCCTTCCTTGTAATCACCCAATGCAATAGCACCAATTGTAGCTACAGCCATCAGGAAATTTTCATCAAAGACCTGCTTGTTTTTAATACCCTTAAATGCCTTCTTTAAAATATCATAGCCTATGACAATATAAGGTATCATAAATGCTACAAATGATATTATGTTTCCAAATGGTAACAAATCAAATGGGATAAAACTTAATACAACAACAAGAACAGCTGCAATTATTATTCTAATCAGAACTTTCTTTTGCTTCTTATTCATGAGCTCTCCTCCGAATAACAATAAAACTAACTAAATATAGATCTCGCAATCATCTTCTACTTTTTTGCAGTTTGCAAGCACCTCAGACATAACAGCCTTTACATCTGCGCCCTCTTCAAACTCTACATTCATCTTTAATGTCATAAAATTAACTGTAGCATCCTTTACACCAGCTGTATTCTTTGCTGCCTCTTCCATCTTGTTAGCACAGTTTGCACAATCAACCTCGATCTTGTAAGACTTTTTCATTTTAATTTCCTCCATAAATAAATATTAATATTTTTTTAACCATGTTACATATGAACAATTCTTCATATGTTTGAATGTATATTATAATATGTTGCTGTATGTGTCAAGGGATTGTGTGAAATTTTTAATTATTTCCATTAAAAAAAGCCACCAACCGAAGTTGATGGCTAAATATTAATTATTTTTTAAGTTCTATCGCCAAGCATTATATCTTGTTTTTTACATTGGGAGCGAATCTAGTGTTTTCTTGATGGAATCTTTGTTAGACATATGACAGGCTCTGACAGGAAGTCAGAGTCAGACGCGCCCGGTACAAGGATGTACCGTAAGCGGCGGTGTTATATGTCAACAAAGTATTATTTAGAAAGCACTTAATGAATGTACAGTAAAAAATAATGATAAACATGCTGGTAGAACCACTCCAAAATAAAATATCAGTTATTTTACTCCTGTGGCTCTTCCTTGCGAATCTCCTTTGTCGCAATCTCACGATTAATCTGGAACAAGAACTGTGGCAATGGCTTAACACCCTCATCACCTGCAAAACGTGAACGAACTGATACAGTCTTTGAAGCCTCTTCCTGCTCACCTACTACAAGCATATATGGAATACGGTCAAGTCTCGCAGCTCTAATCTTGAAACCAATCTTTTCAGATCTGTTATCAACAGTACAAAGAATATTATTTGCTCTAAGCTGCTTGTAAATATTGTTTGCATAGTCAGCATACTTGTCAGATATAGGAAGAATACGAACCTGCTCAGGGCAAAGCCATGTAGGGAACTTTCCACCATAAAATTCTGTTAACCAAGCTAATGTACGCTCGTAGCATCCCATTGATGTACGGTGAATAATGTACGGTCTCTGCTTTTCACCATTTGCATCAATGTAATACATGTCAAACTGCTCAGCAAGAAGTGCATCCCACTGAATAGTAATCATTGTATCTTCTTTGCCGTATACATTCTTCGCATTGATATCTACCTTTGGACCATAGAATGCTGCCTCACCTACATCCTCTGTAAATGGAATGTTAAGCTCTGTAAGCATCTTTCTAATAGCACCTTCTGTTGCTTCCCATGTAGCAGCATCACCAATGTACTTGTCTGTATTCTCTGGATCCCACTTAGAAAGATGATATGTAACCTCACCTTCTACGCCAAGTGTCTTTAAGCAATACTGAGCGTGTGCAATACAGTCCTTAAACTCAGCTTCCATCTGATCTGGTCTAACAATAAGATGTCCCTCAGAAATAGTAAACTGACGTACACGAGTAAGTCCATGCATTTCACCAGAAGACTCATTTCTAAAGAGTGTTGATGTCTCACCATATCTCTTTGGAAGATCACGATATGATCTTTGAGCTGACTTGTATACATAATACTGGAATGGGCATGTCATAGGACGAAGTGCATATACCTCTTCCTCATCAGACTTGTCAGGATCACCAAAAATAAACATACCGTCTGTATAATGATCCCAGTGTCCAGAAATCTTATAAAGATCTGACTTTGCCATAAGAGGTGTCTTTGTTCTCTCATAGCCCCACTCATTATCCTCGATATCCTCAATCCAACGCTGCATTGTCTGGATAATCTTTGCTCCCTTTGGAAGTAATAATGGAAGTCCCTGTCCAATTACATCAACTGTTGTAAAGAGCTCCATCTCACGACCAAGCTTGTTATGATCACGCTGCTTTATATCCTCAAGGTGAGCAAGGTAAGCTTCAAGCTCATCCTTTTTAGCAAATGCAGTACCATAAATTCTCTGAAGCATAGGATTCTTCTCAGAGCCTCTCCAATATGCACCTGATGAAGAAATAAGCTTAAATGCTTTAATATTCTTTGTAGACATAAGGTGTGGACCTGCACAAAGATCTGTAAAGTCATCACCCTGGCTGTAGAATGAAATAATAGCATCCTCAGGAAGATCTTTAATAAGCTCTACCTTATAAGGCTCATTCCTATCTTCCATAAATTTGATAGCCTCAGCTCTAGGAAGCTCAAATCTCTCAAGATTATTACCTGCTTTTATAATCTTCTTCATTTCAGCTTCGATTGCATCAAGATCTTCTCTAGAAAATGGCTCACAATCAAAGTCATAATAGAAGCCAGTATCAATAGATGGACCAATAGCAAGCTTAGCATCAGGTCTAACCTTCTTTACTGCCTCAGCAAGTACGTGAGATGTAGTATGACGATATGCTGCAAGACCAGCATCATCATTTGTTGTGAGAATAGAAAGATTGCAGTCACCATCAACTATTGTACGTAAATCTACTACCTTTCCATCAATCTCTCCAGCACAGGCTGCTCTAGCCAAGCCCTCGCTGATATCAAGAGCAATGTCATACACAGACATAGCGTTTGAATACTCTTTGCTACTTCCATCCTTTAATGTAATTTTCATAATATCTCCTTTCGCGCACGACTTAAGAAACCCTTACAAATGGGAAGCCACCAGTCGCTCCTACGTATAAATTAAGCCTGCTTTTTCATGCAGCACTGCTTGTACTTCTTTCCTGATCCACAAGGACATGGATCATTTCTACCAATCTTTACAACGCCCTTGATTGTATGAAGATTCTTTGCCTGCTTGTAAAGCTCCTTCTTCTTTGCTTCATCAAAGATTTCATCCCAAGCTTCAAGATCATAAAGCCAGTCAGCCTTTGCATCAACCATATTCATATAGAGCTTTTCTTTATCAAAAGCAAGTGAAACCTTGGTATCTTCTTTTAATTTTTCAAGAGGATTTTCCTTAACTAATGATTCATTAATACCATCCAAAAATCCAACCATGTGAAGAATATCCATATTATACTTTTCAGCAAGCTCCTTAACTGTTCCTTCAACTGCTGTATCAGGAGTTGCTAAAAGCTGTTCATAAATAGCTTTTTCCTCTAAAAAATAATTCTGCCAAAATGACTGTAATGTAGCCTGATTTTGGTTCTGGTTATAGGCAAGTGTCTGCCATTCTTCAAATAAACTCATTTTTTCCTCCAAAATTTATAAATATTAATTCATTAAAATTTTTATAAGAACAATTCGGCTTAACTATATCATAATTACTCTGACATTACAAAATCAGAATTCTCTTTAACCAGATAATCTTCTACGGTCATATCTGCCATATCACTAAGTCTTTCACTGGTAACATATACATTTGCATAATCTTCATTAAGCATATAGTAGGTCTGATATGTTATCTCATTATAGCTGCCTACATAAATAGCAATTGCTGAATCACCCGACATTACAGTGTATGCAGCAGTTGGATTATCAAGACCATAATCAGCATAAGAACCTGAATCAATTATCTCTGAGCTGGTTAAAGAACAAAGCTTTGATAATGATGCATTAATTTTGTCCTGATCAATCTCAAGAGAATCATCACCATCATATGTCCATACACCACTATCGTTCTTGTGGAACGAAATCTCTGTTCCATCAGTACAAAGATATGAAAACACATTAGCATCGTCAGTTTCAATTGTAAAAACTTCAAATTCTTCTGTTTTTTTATTATCTTCTTCGTTATCTATAGCCTCAAGCTTTGAAGAATTAAGATTCATAAAAATCAAAACCGCTACAAGAACAGCGAGTACTACTATAACACCAATAAGTCCTTTAGTTTGTTTTGTCATTACTGCTTTCTCCTCTTCATAAAGAACACAATACCATAAATAATTAGAGCTAGCGGAATAATAATTGTCAATAATAAGCCATACATTAATACAGCTGACTGTGGAACTGACAAATTATCATTTACAAGCTTTTTAACTGGTATTACAAGGCTCGATTCAATATCTGAATCAACCATATATTTTAATACATCTGAGAACATTTTTGAGTTTCTTCCTGAAACTACTTCATCAGCTGAATCTTCAAATGCATATTCAGAACCAAATGCAATCAGGCTTCCTCCATTATCTGTTACTACAGAAAGAGCAACAGTATATTGACCTTCTTCGTCACCTTCTTCTTTTGAATATGTTGTTGCAGTAGACAAATCTTTCTTTAACACTGCAGACTCAGACGTCATCAAAATAGGTGTTACAGTATAGTCTCCTTCAGCATCGTAATCAAAGGCCATAGTATATGGATAGAATACCTGTGCGTCGCCCTGTAATGAAACAATTACGTCTGAATACTGTATTGAAGGTAATGTATATAGTGGTGTCTGGCTATAATGACTTCTATCTGTATCAGCAACGATTCCATCCAATACATTAATACCATATTTCTCAAGTATTGAATAGTAATTTGGTAAAGCCTTATTGGCATCTGCCGACAATGTAACAAACAGCTTTCCACCATTATTAAGGTATTCCATTATCTTTTGAGTGTCATCTGCATTTATATCATCAGTTGGGCCGTTAATAATCAAAGCCTCTGCATCAGCAGGAACTGCATCAGCGCTCAAGAGATTAAGTGACTGAGTTGTAACATTTTGTTTTGTAATAACATCCAAAAAGCCACCTGCCATAGACATTTCACCATGACCTGTAAGCTCATATATTACAGGCATATCATCATTAAGAACATATTCAATTGCGCTTATAACCTGTCCCTCACAGTCATAGCCTGTTGTCTGATATGAGTATGTATTGTAATCCATCTGCTGCTCATACAAATTGGCGTAAGGAATGGCTTTTGCACGCTTATTACTCTCAACAATAAGAGAATTTGTGCTCAGCTTCTCGCTTGTATATTTTGAAGCAAAATTAGGATTTAGTGTTGGATTAATATATTTAACAGTAATGTGCTTTGAAGCATCATCAATCTTTGATAATGTAGTATCAATATTTTCATCCGCATTATCCTTTGAATTAAGGACATAAATATTAATGTCATCCTCTAATGTACCCACATAATCCACTGTTTCATCAGTAATTGAGTAAATCTTATCAGAGGTAACGTCAAAGCTGGAATACTTCTTTGGCAGCTTTGTCATAATAATGTTTAATACAACAACAATTGCAAACACAGCAATAATTGTAATAAATGAGAATGCTGACATTGAAAATGTATTCTTAGACACAGAGTATCTTCTCTTTTGAATTGACTGTGTTGTAAAGAATAAAAACATTCCACAAACTGAAACAAAATATACAAGAGATGTAAGATTTAACTGACCTGAATAAAATGTTCCAAGTGGTGTATATAAGTCATAGCAATTAAGTATCTTTGTCACAATATTTCCAGTTTCAGAAATAAGACTAGTAATGCTAGACATCATGTATCCAATAAATAGGAATACAAATGTCAAAACTGCAGAAATAATGATATTGTCTGTTAGTGATGATACAAACTCACCAATAGCAAGACAGGCAACACCATAAATCCAGAAACCAAGTAGTGTAATATAAGTTTCCTTCATAGGCACCTGGCCAAATCGGCTAAGAATAAGTGGTGTCAGGCACATAATAGCAACATCAATAGTAAATACAGCAACAAGTGCTAAAAACTTACCAAAAACAATCTGACCAACAGATACTGGGCTAGTTAAAATAAGCTGATCAGTCTTTGATTTTCTTTCATCTGCAAATACCCTCATAGTAAGGATAGGAACTGCTATTAAGAAAATAAATGTAATTCCTGATAAAGCATATGCGATACTTGGATATCCGTTTACAAGATTATATGCGAAGAAATATAGGCCAAAGAAAGCTAATATTACGCCAACAAAAATATAGCCTATAACATTATTAAATAATGATCTAAATTCTTTTTTAAATATTGCCAGCATTTTAATCCTCCTTAGAAGCTAAATCATCTGATGCTTCTTCATTGTCAGTCTCTTCGTCCAAAGCTTCCTGCATTTCCTTTTCTATAGCTTCATTTTCAGCTTCATTTTCTGCTGCTTCTCTTTCAGCCGCTTCTCTTTCAGCTTCCTTCATTGCTTCATGAGTAATTTCAAGGAAAATATCCTCAAGAGACGATGTATTATATCTTTCAGAAAGATTTTCTACAGAATCCTTACATATAAGCTTTCCATTATTAATAATAAATACATAATCGCAAATAGCCTGTACCTCTGAAAGAATATGTGAGCTAAGTATTACTGTATGATCCTTTTTAAGAGAAGCAATGAACTCTCTCATTTCAATTATCTGCTCTGGATCAAGGCCAACAGAAGGCTCATCTAAAATAATCAGCTCAGGATAACCAAGAATTGCCTGAGCAAGACCAACTCTTTGCTTATAACCCTTTGACAGATTATTGATAAGTCTACCAGCTACATCATTAAGCTTTGCCTTTTCCTTAACATCTGCAACAGCTTCAGCTCTTTTGTCCTTGCTGATTTTCTTTAATTCAGCACAAAACATAAGATACTCATCAACGGTCATATCATTATATACTGGTGGAATTTCTGGCAAATATCCAAACTGACTCTTTGCCTTCTCAGCATCTTTCAATATATCAAAGCCATTAATAGTTGCACTACCTGATGAACTGGCGAGATATCCTGTCAAGCAATTCATAAAAGTAGATTTACCTGCACCATTGTTTCCTAAAAGTCCATAAACTCCATGATCTTCGATAGTAAAGCTAATATCATTAATGCCTGCACCATTAGGATAGACTTTACTAAGGTTATTAATTTCAAGTTTCATAATTTTCCTCTCTCGTTCTTTAAATTTTTTCACAAATGAGATTCATTATTAAATCAACATTTATACTATACAGAATGAATGTGACAAATGTGTGAAAAGCCAAAAAACAAATTAATACCCTCCCCAATATAGGGAGGGTAAAATCAGCAAAATAAAATTAAATCCGAAAATTATCTGTAGATAATATCATCTCTAGATGGACCATTTGATACCATTGTAATAGGGAATCCGATTTCTTTTTCAATAAATTCAATATAATTACGGCAGTTTTCTGGAAGCTCCTCGTACTTCTTGATACCTCTTATATCGCATTTCCAGCCTGGAAGTGTCTTGAGAACTGGCTTAGCCTTCTCAAGCTTTGAAGTAACAGGAAACTCTGTTGTAACCTCACCATCAATCTCATATCCAACACATACAGGAATCTCATCAAGATATCCAAGTACATCAAGAACAGTAAACGCTACATCTGTTGTACCCTGCATACGGCAACCATATTTAGAAGCCACGCAGTCGAACCAGCCCATTCTACGAGGACGACCTGTAGTAGCACCAAACTCACCGCCATCACCACCACGGCGTCTAAGCTCATCAGCTTCATCACCAAAGATTTCTGATACGAATGCACCTGCACCTACAGCTGAAGAATAAGCCTTACATACTGTGATAACCTGTTCAATAGATGCAGCAGGAATACCAGCACCAATTGCACCATAAGAAGCAAGTGTTGATGAAGAAGTAACCATTGGATAAATACCATGATCAGGATCCTTCAATGTACCAAGCTGACCCTCAAGAAGAACTGTCTTACCTTCTTTAAGTGCATTCCAAAGATAAAGACTAACGTCACATACATATGGAGCAATCATATCTCTGTATTCATGAAGTGTATTTAGAAGCTCATCAGGATCAATAAGAGGCTTATGATAAAGATGCTCTAATAAGACATTCTTTGTCTCAGCAGTTCTTTTAACCTTTGTTGCCAAAAGCTCTTCATCAAAAAGCTCTGAAACCTGATAACCAATTTTTGCATATTTATCTGAATAAAATGGAGCAATACCTGACTTTGTAGAACCAAATGAAGCCTTGCCAAGACGCTCTTCTTCATACTGATCAAACAATATATGATAAGGCATTACTATCTGAGCTCTATCAGAAACCAAAATCTTTGGCGCTGGAACTCCTTTATCAGTAATTGACTTAATCTCGTTGAATAAAACTGGGATATTAAGCGCAACACCATTTCCTATTATGCTAGTTGTGTGATCGTAGAAAACACCTGAAGGTAATGTATGAAGTGCAAACTTACCATAATCGTTAACGATTGTGTGGCCTGCATTAGCACCACCCTGGAATCTTACAATAATGTCAGCATCTTTTGCTAACATATCAGTAATCTTACCTTTTCCTTCGTCGCCCCAATTAGCGCCAACTACTGCTTTTACCATTTTAATCCTCCTAATTTAAAACATAGCGCCTAAAGCACCATGAAAATATAAGCTAAATATTAACAACCTCTTTTGTACAAGTAACTGCCAAAGCACCAGGTCCTATATGGCATGAAACTGAAAGAGCAAGTGGATCAATCCAGATTTCTTTTCCTGGGAAAATCTCTAAAAGCTCATCTCTAAATGCTATAGCTGCTTCTTCATTGTTAGTATGTGCAATAGAAATTCTAGTATTTTCTAAAGATTCATCCTTTAGGTAATCCTTGATATCAGCCTTAATAGCGTCAATCATAATACCCTTTGCCTGCTTCATTGTTCTTGCAGTTGCAAATTTATCAAGCTTTTCACCATAAATATTTAGGACTGGCTTTATCTTTAATAATGATCCAATCATAGCAACAGCTGGTGTTAATCTGCCGCCCTTTTTTAAATAATCAAGAGTATCAACTGTAATATATATTCTTGCATCAAGCTTTGTTTCAATAAGCTTTTCAACAATTTCCTCAACAGGCATTCCTGAATCAGCCATATACTTTGCTTCCAAAACAGACTGCTTTAATGTAACAGAAATACGCTGATTATCTACAACAAAAACCTTATCCTCATAATCTTCAGCAAGCATCTGTGCTGTAGAACATGAAGATGAAAGACCAGATGACATAGGCAAATAAATAACTGAATCATATTCACCTAAAAGCTCATCCCACTTATCAAGCACATCACCTACTATTGGCATAGATGTAGTAATCTCACCACCATGAGTAAGCTTGTCATAAAACTCTGTCTGTGTAAGGTCTATATCCTCATAATAAAGCTGCTCATCAATATAAAAAGGCATAGGCAAAACATATACGCCCAGCTCTTTTGCCTCTGACTGTGTGATACCGCTATTACTATCTGTAAGAATTGCTATTTTACTCATTTAATAAACCTCTCGAACCCATAAATTAATACAAAATATTAACTCATTAAACCTTGCGTATTTTATCATAAATAGAGCTTATTCACAAGAAGCATGTCTATACAAAATATATAATATGTTAATTAATATGTTTATTAAGGCAAAAAATAAGCCAACCACTATGCCAGATAATAATCTACCATAATGATTGGCTAATATTTTAATAATTAATCCTCATATCCGTTAGGATTGTTCTTCTGCCATCTCCAAGAGTCAGCACACATTTCTTTAATGCCATACTTAGCTTCCCAACCAAGTTCATTTTTAGCCTTTGTAGCATCTGAATAGCATGTTGCAATGTCACCAGCTCTTCTAGGCTTGATTGAATAAGGAATCTTAATGTCATTTGCTTCTTCAAAATTCTTTACAATATCAAGAACTGAATAGCCTACACCTGTTCCAAGATTGTATACACAAAGACCTGCCTTTTCCTCAATCTTCTTGAGAGCTTTAACATGACCAATAGCAAGATCAACTACGTGAATATAATCTCTTACACCAGTTCCATCAGGAGTATCATAATCATCACCAAATACACCAAGCTGCTCAAGCTTTCCTACTGCAACCTGAGTAATGTATGGCATAAGATTATTTGGAATACCATTTGGATTCTCACCCATTGTTCCAGAAGGATGAGCACCAATTGGATTGAAGTAACGAAGTAAAATTACATTCCATTCTGGATCAGCCTTTTGCATATCAGATAAAATCTGCTCAAGCATAGATTTTGTCCATCCATATGGATTTGTACACTGTCCCTTTGGACAATTCTCTGTGATAGGAATCTCTGCAGGATCTCCATAAACAGTTGCAGATGAAGAAAAGATAATATTCTTACATCCATTCTGTCTCATAACATCAACAAGAGTAAGGGTACCTGCAATATTGTTCTCATAATATTCCCAAGGCTTTGCTACTGACTCACCTACTGCCTTTAAGCCTGCAAAATGAATACAGCTTGTAATATCCTCATTCTTGAATATTTCGCCTAAAACATCTCTATCAAGAATATCACCTTTATAGAACTTTACGTCCTTACCTGTAATTGCCTTTACTCTCTCTAATGACTTTTCAGATGAATTGCAAAGGTTGTCCAAAACAACGACATAATAACCAGCATCAAGAAGCTCAACGCAGGTATGACTACCGATAAAACCACAACCACCAGTTACTAAAACTGCCATAATTATCCCTCCATCTATGTTCTAATATTTATTAGATTTGCATCTTTATTTAATATAACAGAAAAAATTACATTTGTGAAGAAACTATTTTATGCATTTCTAGTTTCCTGACATTAAAATGCCATTAATCGTTGTTATATTAAATCACATAGTTTATCGAATCACTTTTAATAATTAAATAGACTCAAATTCTTCTACAATTTCTTTTGAAGGTGCCTTTGTAAGCAAGCTAACTACAACAATTACAATTGAAGCAACAATGAAAGCTGGAAGAAGCTCATAGATATTAAATGCACCACCAAGTGGTCTTACTAAGAACTTCCATACAAATACCATAACACCACCTGAAACAAGACCTGCAATAGCACCATTTCTGTTTACTCTCTTCCAGAATAATGAGAATAACATAAGTGGACCAAAGGTTGCTCCAAATCCTGCCCATGCAAAGGAAACAATTGAAAATACTGAAGAATTAGGATCTCTGGCAATAAAAATCGCAATAATAGCAATTACAAATACTGTAGCTCTTGCAATAACAAGATTTTTACGTTCATCAGTCTTAACCTTAAATACATCAACCAGAATATTCTGTGAAATACTTGATGATGCAGCCAAAAGCTGTGAATCAGCTGTTGACATAGTACACGCCAAAATACCAGACATTGTAAGTCCAGCTGCAATAATTGCAAGTACTCCATGCTGGCTCAAAAGACTAGCAATCTGAATAATAACTGTTTCTGAATCAGAGCCTGAAAGTAAAGCAATTGAACCATTATTTGACATTGCAAGTCCAACAATACCTATAAAGATTGCAATACCCATTGCAATAACAACCCAAATAGAAGCAATTCTTCTTGAAAGCACAAGCTTTGACTCATCTTCAATCGCCATAAATCTAAGAAGAATATGTGGCATACCAAAATATCCCAGACCCCAGGCCATTGTTGAAACTATAGTAATAAATCCATAAGAACTACCAGTTTTTGAAACAGGATCATGTGTTGCAGCCATTGAAAGAAAACCCTCAAGTGACTGTGCATTAGCTATAACAGCGTCTACTCCGCCAGCAACATTAACACCATAAATAACAATAATTATAAGCGCTACCGTCATTACTATAGACTGAATAAGGTCTGTAGTAGACGCAGCCAAAAATCCACCCATCATTGTATATAAAACAATAATCAGCGCTGATACAAACATAGCCATAGAATAATCCATGCCAAATAATGTCTTAAAAAGCTTTCCGCATGCAGCAAAACCAGATGCTGTATAAGGAACAAAGAAAATAACAATTATAATAGCTGCTATAAGCTCAATAACCTTTTTATCCTCATGAAATCTGTTTGAAAAGAAATCAGGAATTGTTATAGAACCTGTTTTTTCAGAGTATCTACGAAGACGTTTTGATACAATAAGCCAGTTTAAATAAGTACCAATAGCAAGACCAATTGCAGTCCAGCCTACATCAGCAAGTCCTGATAAATATGCAAGACCAGGAAGACCCATAAGCAAATATGAGCTCATATCTGAAGCCTCGGCAGACATGGCAGTAACAAAAGGTCCAAGCTTTCTACCACCCAAATAAAAATCTCCAGCACTATTATTTGTCTTAGAAAAAATAGCACCTACGACTACCATGACACCAATGTATAGCGCCATAACAATTAAAATACCAATTTGTGAAGTTAACATTGTTTCTTTCTCCTTCTTTTAACATTCAGTTTAATACTTTAATTTATTAAATCAAACTTGTAAAGTTTTTATTAAAAAAGGGCGAAGAATAATCTTCGCCCTTGAAGTACAAATATATTCAATTATGCTTCGAAGCTTAAATGAGAACTGTTATCTTTAGCATATGTAGCTGGAATATTTGCCCAATCTACATTTTTAATGCCCTCAAGGAGCTGATCAACTGATGATGCTTCGATGGTAGTTTTCTTAACGAAATCATAAGAGTCCTTCTTATAATTATTAATCTTGCTCATTCTTCTTTCATCAAGTTCAGCTAAATCTTTATCGAAAGGAATATCGTCCTTTAAACGCTGTTGATGCTTATCCTGTAGTTCCTTAGCATCCTTTGCACGTTTTTTAGCCTTATCTTCTTTCACCTTTTCGATGTATTCTTCGTTTCTTTTTGAAACCTTTTCAAGCTCAGCAAAGAACTTTGTATTTCCATCCTTATCGATAGAAAAGCCAAGCTTTTTAACATCAGAATCTTCTCCAAGCTTTTCCTTTAAGCCATCAAGACTAGCTCTGGCATCATCAATAAGTCCCATATACTTAGACTTTGTATCCATATCAGAAGCCATCTTTTCAAGCTCTTCAGGATCTATTAAAAGCTGATAGGTTTTTGTTCCACGAGACATAATCTGAGAAGCCTCTTCATCTGTTGAATAAGAAGCTACCATTATGTCCATATCAGAATACTTATCCTGAAGCTCTTTTAAAAGAGATTTTGCTGCATCAGAGAGTTCAACAGTTTGACTTGTCTTTGAAGATGCAACAGCAGATTTTTCATATGAATAATAAGGCTGATCAAATCCTTTTGCATTTTCTGTTTTAGAAGAATTTGTTGTATTAGATGCTGCCTTTGTATTATCATTTTTTAATTGACTAGTGGATTCGTACGAATTCTTTGTCTTTTGATAAGAAAATAAATTAGATATCTGGTTCATATTATCGCCTCCTTGCTATGAACATATACATCCTTGTAATAATCTATTCGGCATAAAATTACAAAACATTATAGCTATTATTAAAAAATTTTCGTGCCTGTAATTTATCACTATTCATTTGCTCTTTTAATTCATCAATAGATGCAAATTTGGTTTCCGCTCTTAAAAATTTAAGAAAAGTAACCTTTACATCCTGATCATACAAATCACCATCATAATCTAATATATGGGTTTCTATACTTACTTGATCGGTGTCATTAACTGTCGGTTTCTTTCCAACATTTGTTACCCCATGATATATCTTGCCATCAATCTCTATACTGGTCACATATACGCCAAACAATGGAACAAGCTTGTCCTTTGGTGGCATAAGATTGATGGTCGGTATGCCTATTTTATGGCCTAAATGCGCTCCATGTACTACCTTATTCCATACGAAATAATCATATCCCAGCATTTCATTAACAAGCTCAATATGACCAAGCTTTAGTTCTTCTCTAATATATGTAGAGCTAATATCTCTATCATCTTTTTTGATCTTTTCGACAACTACAAGTTCAAAGCCAAACTCATCTGATAACTCTTTAAGCAACTGAACATCGCCCATGCCTTTAAATCCAAATTTAAAATCAGAGCCAACAGCCATAAATTTCATATTCAAATTATCACATAAGCTTTTAACAAATAAACGTGCAGGACATGTCATCATTTTTTCATCAAATGGACACATGCAAAGAATATCTATGCCCTCTTCTTCGATAATATGAATTCTCTCACTATTTGTTACTAAAAATGCAGCACCTTCGTCCTTTAATGTCTTTATAGGTGAGTTTTCAAAAGTGACAATGCAGCTTTTTAAATTATCCACAGAAGATATTTTTTGACACAAAAGCTTATGTCCTCTATGAATACCATCAAACTTGCCTATTGTAAGGGCTGTACCTTCATTTAATTGTTTTGTAAAAATATCGTTAATTATAATCATGCCAAATAATCTATCAAATCATATTAAAAACGCCTATAAAAGAAACATTTTTCTAGGCCTGTATATATCATCAGATAACTCATAAATACCTATAAAAGTCCCATCAGACAAAAATACTTTAATAAAATTATTAGTATCATTATCATTATTAGTATCATTATCCCTGTTAATCTGAATACAATCTTCATCACTAGCTTCAAATGATTCTTCTAAAAGCTTGGCACCATTTATTGCAGCCTTTTCAAAATCATTTTTCACAACACGTGTCGGATATTTGTCAAAAACCTTATCAATAGGACATAGAATATTTTCAATCTGATTATTATTTGCAAGAGTCTCTATCTCATCAAGTCTCAATGCATCATTAATATCAAATACAGATACTCTAGTTCTAACCAAGTGCTCTAGCGCTGCTCCACAGCCAAGCTTATTTCCTATATCATCACACAAGCTGCGAATATAGGTTCCTTTTGAACAATGAACTCTAATTTTAATAATCGGACTATTAATTTCAATAATATCAATTGAGTATATACAAACAGGTCTTGCTTCTCTTTCAATAGTCTTGCCTTCTCTGGCAAATTCATAAAGTTTTTTGCCATTAACCTTTAATGCCGAATACATTGGAGGAATCTGCATAATATCGCCAACAAATGACATTATAGTATTTACTATCATATCATCAGATATCGACAGGGAATCTGCAGTTGTCAAAACCTGACCACTCATGTCCAATGTATCAGTTGTGACTCCAAGTCTGAATGTAGCTTCATATACTTTATCTTTGTCAGTCAGAAGGTCACATACCTTTGTCGCTTTTCCTATACATACAGGTAAAACACCAACAGCATCCGGATCAAGCGTACCTGTATGTCCAATTTTCTTTTCCTTTAATATGCCACGAAGCCTGGCAACAACATCAAAACTTGTATACCCGGCTTCTTTATAGACATTTATAATTCCATTGTACATCAATCAATACCAAGCTCTTTAAACTGCTCTTCTATCAATTTAACTACCTCTTCAATAGTCGCCCATGGATCATTTGTTTCAATCGAAAAACCAGCAGCTTTTTTATGTCCGCCACCGCCAAAAGCTCCACAAACTTTTGTTAAATCCACATCACCAGATGCTCTTGTTGAGCCCTTAAATGAGCCATCATCTAATTGATATAAGAATACAGCTACTTCAACATCCTTCGTAGATCTAAGCGCTGGTGCTATAGAGTCTAAATGTTTAGGAAGAGCATTATGCTTTTGCATATCTTCTTTTGTAATAACAGAAGCATTTATAAGACCATTATGATAAAAACGATTTTTAAGCATAGCCTCTGCCAACATTTTATTTTCAGTATCAGTCATAACAAAGAAGGTATCATTGACAATCTTAGGAAAATCAATACCCTTTTGCATCAAACATCCAGCTGCATTCATTGTAGACGCAGTTGTACAGGAATATTGAAAAACTCCCGTATCATGAATGATTCCAACATAAAGACATTCTGCAATTTCTTTTGAGATATTTTCTACACCTAATTGATTAAATACAAGCTCACAAGTTGAACTTGCATCTGGAATAATATAAGACACATCAGCAAAATCACCATTAGAAAAATGATGGTCAATACAAACAGTCTTCTTTGCATTTTTAAATAGATTCTGAGCATATTCATTCATGCGATATGAATCAGAACAATCAAGTGCAATAAACAAATCAAACTGTGTATCTTTATCGATTTGAGATCCATCAATAATACAATCAGAGTTTTTTAAAAACTTAAAAATATTAGGAATAGGATCAAGAATCAAAAAAACATCACGTGTCTTATAATTGTCAATTATATAATTATACATAGCAAGTGTAGATCCAACACAGTCGCCATCTGGTCTGACATGACCAGAAATAGCAACAGTTTTAGAATCTTCAATTAATTCGCAAAGATTTTCAATCATAGTTTCTGCTATGAGTCTAATGACTCATCCTCATCTTTTATATCAGCCATTACTTCATTTATCTTTTTGTACATATCAGCCGCATATGCGATAGACTGATCCATTACAAAAGTTAGCTCAGGTGTATTTCTAAGATTAACCTTGTGAGCTAGTTGACTTCTGATAAAGCCCTTAGAACTATTAAGCCCCTTTAAAGTGTCTTCTACAGCAGAATTATCGCCTAAAACAGAAATATACGCCTTTGCAGTTTTTAAATCAGGAGCGACCTCAACTGAAACCACAGAGGTCATGGGATTTACTCTTGGATCCTTAACCTCTGATCTGATAATTTCAGCAAGTGCTCTCATTACTTCTTCATTAATTCTGATATTTTTAACAGACTGTTTTCTCATTACCTAGGTACCTCAACCATAACGTATGCTTCAATCTGATCGAACTCAGCATATTCATTAAAGCCTTCAACTACAAGACCACACTCATAGCCAGCCTTAACTTCCTTAACATCGTCCTTAAATCTCTTAAGTGATGCAAGCTTGCCCTCAAAGATTTGCTCGCCTTCACGAGAAATCCTAACACCACAGTCTCTTTCAAACTTACCATCAAGAATGTAAGAACCTGCAATATTACCAATTCCTGAAGCCTTGAATATCTGACGAATCTCTGCGTGACCGATAACCTTTTCCTCATATACAGGATCAAGCATACCCTTCATAGCAGCCTCAACATCCTCTATTGCATTATAGATAACCTTGTACAGTCTGACATCAACGCCTTCTCTATCAGCTGTTGACTTAGCCTGTGCATCAGGTCTTACATTAAATCCAATGATAATAGCATTTGATGCAGATGCAAGAATAACGTCACTTTCATTAATAGCACCAACACCACCATGAATAATTCTAACAACAACCTCGTCATTTGAAAGCTTTTCAAGTGACTGCTTTACAGCTTCTACAGAGCCCTGTACATCAGCTTTAACAATAATGTTAAGCTCTTTAAGGTTACCTGCCTGAATCTGTGAGAATAGGTCATCAAGAGACATTCTTGATTTTGTATCCTCGATAAGCTTGTTCTTGCCTTCTGAAATAAATGTTTCAGCAAATGCTCTGGCTTCTTTATCAGAATCCATAGAAACAAAGATTTCACCAGCATTAGGTACATCAGAAAGACCTAGTATCTCTACAGGTGTAGAAGGGCCAGCTTCTTTGACTCTCTCACCATTATCATTAATCATGGCTCTTACCTTACCATAGCATGAGCCACAGGCAACAGGATCACCTACATGAAGTGTACCCTTTTGAACAAGAACTGTAGTAACAGCACCACGGCCCTTATCAAGCTGAGCCTCAATAACAAGACCTCTGGCAGTACGCTTTGGATTAGCCTTAAGTTCAAGAACCTCTGCTGTAAGAAGTATCATTTCAAGAAGTGTTTCAATACCTTCCTTTGTATGAGCTGAAACAGGAACAAATATTGTTGATCCACCCCAGTCCTCAGGAATGAGCTGATATTCTGAAAGCTCCTGCTTTACTCTTTCTATATTAGCATTAGGCTTATCAATCTTATTAATTGCTACAATGATTTCAACACCAGCAGCCTTTGCATGATTTATAGCTTCAACAGTCTGTGGCATAACACCATCATCAGCGGCAACTACAAGAATTGCAATATCTGTAGAATTAGCACCACGCATACGCATTGCTGTAAATGCCTCGTGTCCTGGTGTATCAAGGAATGTAATATTCTGGCCATTAACTGGAACCTGATATGCACCAATATGCTGTGTAATACCACCGGCCTCACGGCTAGTTACCTTTGTATCTCTGATAGCATCAAGCAATGAAGTTTTACCATGATCTACGTGACCCATAACACAGAGTACAGGTGGACGAGATACCATGGCATTGTCATCTTCTTCGCTTTCAGCAAGAAGCTCAGCAATTACATCTACTTTTTCTTCTGGCTCACAAATACAGTTAAATTCGAGTGCAATTTCTTCAGCCTGTTCATAATCAACATCTGTATTAAGAGTAACCATCATGCCCTTTAAGAATAATTTCTTAATTACAACAGATGCCTGAATTTTCATCTTTTCAGAAAGATCTTTTATTGTAATATGCTCAGGAATTGAGATTGTAAGAATCTCATCTTCATTTCTCTCTGGAGCCTTTGGAGTGTTATTTGGCTTCTTTTTCTTACCACCGTTCTTCTCCAAATTGATAATACGCTCCTGCTTATTCTTACCAAGTCCTTCCTTTTCTGCATGATGATTCTTTTTATCATCACGACGGTTATTGTTAGACTTGTTAGGATTGCTTGTATTCTCCTGAGCTGGAGCCATCTTAGTTCTGTTATCTACTCTGGAAATGTTTTTATCAGACTTTCCATTATTTCTGTCATTACGATCGTTTCTGTCATTTCTATCGTTACGATCATTACGATCATTTTTGAACTTTTTCTCAGACTTTACAGCTTCAGTTCTATCATTTTTTTGAGCATGCTCGGCAGATTCTTTTACTTCTATATTTTCTACAGGTTTTTTCTTTGGAACATATTCTTCCTCAACAACTGCAGCTCTTTGAGATGGACGAATACCATCAAATGAACGTGGCTTAATTGGACCTCTTTGTTGCTCAGCCTGTCTTTGAGGTCTTTGACCATCACCTTCAGGTCTTCTTTTTTCCTTGTTTGAAGCATTATTATTTGACTTATTATTAAATACTACAGAAATATTTTTCTTCTTTTTGATAGGATTTCCATCCTTGTCAAGAGCAGGACGTCTTTCACCCTCAGGTCTAACTCGGCGCTCACCCTCACTTTTGGGACCCTTCTTACCATCATTTGTAGAAGCATTTTCTTTAGGTACTTCTGTCTTAGGTGCTTCTGCCTTAGGTGCTTCTGCTTTAGGTGCCTCAGTCTTAGGTGCCTCTGCTTTAGGGGCCTCTGTTTTTGGCTTTTCCTCTTTTTTAGGCTCAGCATTTTTAGAAAAAGCTTTCTTTACCTTTGCTGCAACATCCTCTTCTACACCACTTTGACTTTTTGCCTCAATACCATCCTTGGCAAGAAGTGCAATTATTTCTTTACTATCAACGCCAATTTCTTTGGCCAATTCATATACTCTAACTTTTGACACTTACTATTCCTCCTTTACTGTATGGATTCAAGTTTATTTATTATGCTATTTGCAAAGCCTTCATCTACTATACAGACAGATGCTCTGATTTCTTTGCCAATAGCTCGACCTAACGACTCTTTAGAAGAAAACTCATAATATGGAACCTCGTAGAATTCACAAGAATTCTTAAAGGACTTTTTTGTATTATCAGATGCATCCTCGGCCACAATACAAAGACAAGCTTGAAATGTTTTAATAGACTTTTCACATGCGAATTCTCCGCTAACAAGCCTTCTTGCCTTCATAGCCATGGATAACTGATTTAATATCTTTTTTTCAGCAATTTCCATATAAAATCTCACCTAATAATCAACTATTCAAATAACTCCAAGAGCTTATTTGAATCAATATTTTTATGAAATGATTTGTTAAAGCCCTTAGATTTCAACGCCAGCTTAATGCACTCATCATTATTACATACATAAGCACCTCTAAAGCCCTGATTCATATTCTTATCTAAAAATATTTGATTATTTTCATCAATATATATTCTATGTAACGTTGACTTAGAAAAGTACTGGCCGCAGCCAACACATCTTCTTTTAAATCGTTTATTAGTTTTCTTCATCAATAAATAACTATTCTTCCTCTACAGTCTGCTCTTCAGAGTACTCTTCATCGTACTCTTCCTCATCATAATACTCATCATCATAATACTCGTCGTCATAAACAAGGAAATCTCCAGCTTCCTTTGCCTGAGTTTCTGACTTGATATCAATCTTAAAGCCTGTAAGACGAGCAGCAAGACGTGCATTCTGTCCTTCTTTACCAATAGCAAGAGAAAGAAGATTGTCTGGAACAACAACCTTTGCAGACTTCTCATCCGCATCAGCAATAACCGCAACTACACTGGCTGGTGAAAGAGCGTTTTCAATAAGATTTGCTGGCTCATCATTCCACTCAACAATATCTATCTTCTCACCACGAAGCTCATCAACGATTGCATTAACTCTGTTACCATTTTGTCCTACACAAGCTCCAACAGGATCAACATCCTCGTCATGTGAATATACAGCAATCTTTGTACGGCTACCAGCTTCTCTGGCAATAGACTTAATCTCAACAATGCCCTCTTTAATCTCAGTAACTTCCTCTTCAAAGAGCTTCTTTACGAGCTCAGGATGAGTTCTGGAAAGTAAAATACGAGGTCCCTTTGAGTTAGTCTTAACTTCAACGATATAAACCTTGATTCTGTCCTGAGGCTTGTATCTTTCTCCAGGAACCTGCTCAGCTTCTGTTAAAAAGCCTTCGAGCTTTCCAAGATTAACATGTATATTGTTGCCTGAAAGTCTTGTAACAACACCTGTAACAACCTTTTTTTGTAATGCAAAATACTCATCATAAAGAACCTTACGCTCTTCTTCTCTAATCTTCTGCATAATTGTATTTTTAGCGCTCATAGCTGCGATACGTCCAAATTCCTTAGACTTAACCTCAACCATAACCTTGTCGCCAATTGTTAAAGAACCATCGATGTTCTGAGCCTTTTCTAATGAAATCTCCTCAACATCATCAAAAACCTCTTCAACAACTTCTTTTTCAAGAAGTACATGATATTCACCTGTTTCTCTATCAATAGAAACTGTAACATTATCCGCCTTGCCATAGTTATTCTTGCAAGCAATAAGAAGAGAATTCTCAATTGTTTCAAATAAAACTTCAAGAGGAATGTTCTTCTCTTTTGCGAGGTCTCTTAATGCCTCAATTAATTCTACACTGTCGTTTACTTGTTCTTTTTTCATTTTTTACTCCTTTATTTAGTTTTGCAAAAATATATTTAAAAAGTATTAAAAATCTATAGATAATTTAATACTTGCTATATCTGCCCTGTTAAACACTTCATTACCATCATCAAATTCAACAGTAATGCTGTCTTTATCAAATGCAATTAATGTACCACAAAACTCTTTAGCACCATTAACCGGTTTGTAAGTCTTTATATCAACATCCTGACCAATAGCACTTTCAAGGTGCTTGTCCTTTTTTAATGCTCGTCCTAGCCCGGGTGATGAAACCTCAAAAATATATGGATCCTTTATAAAATCAAGCTCATCCAGCTTTTCATTCATAGCCCTGGTAACAATCACAATATCATCAATTGTAATACCGCCTGGCTTGTCAATATAAGCTCTCAAGTAATAATCGGCACCTTCTTTAACATACTCGATATCATAGAGTTCAAACTCGTTTTCATCAAGAATTGGCATTATTAGCTCAAGAGTTTTTGCTTCATAATCATTTGCTTTAGACAAATCCAAATCCTCCTCATAAACATAAGAGAGAGCCGTTTGGCTCTCTCTTTAATGTCCTTTTTCAATTGTCAATACATAAAATATCACAAAAGCCCCATAAAATCAAGGATTTCGCTACAATTTGAAACAATTTTTTTAGAATTGTAGGTCATCAATTCATCTATATCTCTAAATCCCCAAGAGCAAAGCAAATAATCCAAATTAGAATTTTCTGCAGTTGCTGCATCTACACCGGAATCACCAATGTATAGAACTGATTTTCTAGCATCTTCATCTTCAGGATCAATCCCCAGTCTTCTAAGAGCCTCATCAATTGGCTCTCTATCAGGTTTACGCTTTCTAATGCCATCATCACCAACAACAACATCAAGATATTTCTTAAAATACTGCTCCTTCAAATCATCTGAGTTGGCCTGATTTTTGTTTGTCACAATAGCCATTTGAATACCTGCATCATGGAGAGCATTTAGCAGATTATCTATCCCAGGATATAAATCAGTTATATCATTATTATGAATTGCATAATATTTTTTAAAATCCTCAAATATCTTTTCAAAGCAGGGATTATTTTCTCCATCAGGGGTTGCTCTCTCAACCAGCTTTCTTATTCCATTTCCAACAAATGCTCTGATTTCCTCATAGTTTCTTTGTGGAAAACCATTTTTAGATAAAGCATGATTAACAGCATTCATCAAATCATCAAGAGTATTTAATAATGTTCCATCTAAATCAAATAGTATTGTAGTATATTTTTTATTCATAGAATTATTTGTCATTGGGTTATATCTCGATTAAATCATTAATTTATAATTATTATCAGCTTTTATATTTAATTAGCCTAAATCATTTTATATATCTTAAAAATAATTTTATATATCTTAAAAATAATAAAAGCACCTCTATCTCTAGAAGTGCTTCAGCGCAGTTCCTAGGGGAATCGAACCCCTGTTTCCGCCGTGAGAGGGCGGCGTCTTAACCGCTTGACCAAGGAACCATATTTGTTGTGCTCGACAACAATCGATATATTAAAGGAATATGAATAATCTGTCAACACTTTTTTTATTTTTTTTAAAATTTTTTGAACGAATTTTTGAACCATTTTCTTTAAAATTTATTTTATTAAATTTATTTTATTAAATTTATTTTCTCTCCTTCTATTAAAATAATACAAATAATTACTTTCTTATGTTAATATATAAAAGTGTTTTTTGCGCCATTTGTGCGTAAATCTTTTTATTCAAAAGCTTTAATAGCGCTTCAATGGAGATAAAATGGAAATTACAAAAATAGGTTTTATTGGACTTGGCTTAATAGGTGGTTCAATAGCCAAATCTATCAAAAAAAATTACAAGGATATAAAGTTATATGCTCTTGCATCTAGACAATCTACAATCGATATGGCTTATGCTGATGCTTTAATTGAAAATGACACATTAATTGGAATTGATGAAATCGCTAAATGTGACATTATATTTTTGTGCTCTCCTGTAGGAATAAACATATCTTACTTAAAGGAGCTAAAGCCTTTAATTTCTGAATCAACGTTAATAACAGATGTTGGATCAGTGAAAGGTGATATTACAAAAGCTGTTAATGAACTTGGACTTCAAAAGCAGTTTATTGGCGGACATCCAATGACAGGTGCAGAAAAAATTGGATATCAGTTTTCAAATGATTACTTATTAACTAATGCTTACTACATTCTCACCAGCTCTGATGATTTTGACAAAAATACTCTTGATGAATTCGAAGATTTTATTAAAAAGCTTGGTCCAATTACCTTAAAAATGTCATCAAGAGATCATGACCATGCTACAGCTGCTATTTCTCACATGCCTCATGTAGTATCAGCAGCTTTAGTTAATACTATCATGGAGTCAGATGATCCAAATGAAACAATGAAAACAATTGCTGCCGGTGGATTCAAGGATATTACCAGAATATCCAGTTCTTCTCCAGTTATGTGGCAGCATATTTGTCAATCAAACACTCAGGAGATTATATCGCTAATAGATGCATATGAGCTTCGATTAAATAATTTTAAAAATGCTTTATGCGAAAATGATTTTGACAAGATATTTGCATTGTTCTCACAGGCAAAGGAATATCGTGACAATATTACCGTTGCTGCCAAAGCTGATGTTTTTGATATTTATACCGAAATCGCTGATGCATGTGGTACTCTTTCGGTTTGTCTGGATTTGCTTGCGAATAATAATATTAGTATTAAAAATCTTGATATCATTCACAACAGAGAATCAGAACCAGGTGTTTTACATTTAGTTTTTTATACTAAAGAAGCAATGGAAGCTGCAATTAAAATACTTAATGACAACAATTACCCTACAGAAAAGGTCGAGGAATAAAAATGGAAATAACAAAAGCAAAATCACTTAAAGGTGAAATAACTGTTCCAGGTGATAAATCTATCTCACATAGAAGTATTATGTTTTCGAGTATTTCAAAAGGCAAATCAAGAATTAGTGGTTTTTTAGATGGCGCAGACTGTCGTTCTACTATTGATTGTTTTAGAAAACTCGGTATAAATATAGAACACTCTCATGACCAGGTTATCGTAGAAGGTAAAGGTTTAGAAGGTTTGACTGCACCTGACTCTACTCTGGACGTTGGAAATTCAGGTACTACAACAAGACTCATATCAGGCATTCTTGCTGGTCAGAATTTTACATCTAGACTTGAAGGTGATGACTCAATCGCCAAAAGACCAATGAAAAGAATAATGGATCCACTAGCATTAATGGGTGCAAACATAAAATCAGAAAAGGATAATGGATGTGCTCCACTGATTATAGGTGGTGCTCCACTTCACGCAATTGACTACATTTCACCCGTTGCTTCCGCACAGGTAAAATCCTGTGTGCTTCTTGCTGGATTATATGCAGATGGTACTACAAGTGTTACAGAGCCTGTCCCAAGCCGTAATCATACTGAATTAATGCTTAAAGGATATGGTGCAGATATTACTTCTGACGGTCTTACTGCAAACATAAAATCTCATCCATCACTTTATGCGCAGGACATAAATGTACCGGGTGATATATCATCAGCAGCTTATTTTATTGCAGCAGGATTAATCTGTCCTAATGCTGATATTCTAATTAAAAACGTCAACACAAATCCAACGCGTGACGGAATTATAAAGGTTGCACTTGCAATGGGAGGAAAGCTTGAGCTTTTAAACGAAAGAATTGTTTCGGGTGAACCTGTTGCAGATATTCATGTTTGTTCTTCTTCGCTTCATGGAACAACAATTGAAGGTGATATAATTCCGACTCTTATAGATGAGCTTCCTGTTATTGCCGTAATGGCAGCCTATGCGAATGGACAGACTATCATAAAAGACGCTAAAGAGCTAAAGGTGAAAGAATCAGATAGAATCGAAAGCGTTTGCCTAAATCTAAAGAATATGGGAGCAGACGTAACACCATCAGATGATGGAATGATAATAAATGGCGGCAATCAGCTACATGGATGTAATATAAAGACATACCTAGACCACAGAATTGCAATGAGCTTTGCAATTGCTGGCCTTGCAGCTGACGGAACCACCACTTTTGATGAGCCAGGTTGTGTAAATATTTCTTATCCTGACTTTTATTCTACACTTGAAAAAATAATGATGTAAGTATCACAAATCAAAATATTATTTGATTTAGAACACTTACATCATATTGTTAATTATTATTTTAAATCATTTAATATTATTTAATATTATTTAATATTATTTAATCTTATTTAATATCATTTAATATTATAAAATTCTATTCAAACTATAATTTCCATGGTTCAACGAAGCTATTTATATTATCCAGCCAAGTTGAACCATTTGCTCTTTTTACAGTTAAAGGATTAACAACAACAGAATTTTGAGTAACAACCTTTGAGCCTTCAGCACTGTCCGCCATTGCGCCAGCTGCGCTAATAACATAGTTTCTTCCGTTCTCGCTTCCAACATAAATCATTGTATGACCCTTCATATATAATGGAGTACCTGGCATCAGTTTAGATAAATTACTGCTCTTTGCCAAAGAAGCCTGTTCACTAACATCTGTTTTTGTATTTGAAACATAAAGCTGCCAGTTAGTATTTCTAGGCATCTCATATCCAAAGCATTTATATATATTTCTTACATATAATGAACAATCGACAGAATCTAACATACCACCCCAGCCATAAGTATCACCTATAGCCGAAAATGCAATATCAAGCATGTTAGATGAAGTCAAATCCATATATCCAATATTTACTGGTTTATTATATGCAACAAGAGCAATCTGCTTTTGATAATTACCAGAAATATCTCTCGTCGGAACATATACAACATAGTTATTCCATGCACCTCTTTGTGCTATATTTTCTGGAATCATATCATCTGGAACCAGTTTTAATGTTGTACCCATTGTCAGTTTCAATTCAGATGATAGTGGAGAATATTTTGACTTTGAAAGTGTAAAATAATCGCCTGTTACAACAATGAAATCTTCAGCATCAAGTCCCATTTTCCAAGCATTTAGCCACTCTTCTCTATCTTTACATATAGCCAAATCATCAGCAATAACCCAGCCAGCAACATTATTTGAATATCCATAATAGAATAACAGATTATCAACTGTAACAAGTTGTTTTATAACAAATGGTTCATTGACTCTAAGAGCACCAAGAATAATTTCATCATCTGAATCTGTCTTACTATATCCAACAAATGCTGGAGTCGGAATAGATTTGATCTGAGTCTGATTAGTAGCAACAGCGTATTTAGGATAAGTAGTACCTTCCCAGCCATTAATAGATATCAAATTAGCGATATTTTGATAATATGAAAATCTGTCGATTATTTTGTCTCCAACATAAATATTCTTGCTAGGGACTTCATTAACAATCGAATACGCAAGCTTTTTCTTTAACTCTGTAGAATCATAACTGCCTGTCATATTTTCCAAGTCATACATATTGCAGTCTTTTGATGAAATAGCGTTAGCATTATATCTAGCTATTTCATTTTTATCAGCTAAAACCTTATTAATATCAACATTTGCTTTTTTCTTCCAATAATCAGCCCTACACATCTGATATGTAACAGTTGATTCTAGATTTTTAGCTGCATTAACAGGGATTTCAATAAACAACGATAGTAATATAATCGCAATCATTGAAATAGCAATAATACATTGTTTAAACACTCTTCCATTGTCTGTTACTTTATTATTATTCATATTTGTTCCTCAAAAATATACAAACATACTTTACACGACATTAAGATTATAACACAAAAAAGCCATTAGGTCTTTGAGATTACTCCAAAAGATAGACTTTTAAAAATCAACTCAATAAACCTAACGGCTAAATTTATCCTAATAATTATTCTTTGACTAAATTAATATATAGTCATTCAAGGATTAGTACACTTTCTCTCTAGAATTAGTACATTCCCATACCAGGGTCACCAGCAGGCATTGCTGGAGCTGGCTCCTTAATATTAGCAACAACAGACTCTGTAGTAAGAAGTGTTGAAGCAACAGAGCATGCATTCTGTAAAGCAGAACGTGTAACCTTAACTGGATCAAGGATACCAGCCTTTACCATATCAACATACTCTTCATTGTATGCATCAAATCCGATACCCACCTCTGACTCCTTAACCTTATTTATAATAACTGAGCCCTCAAGACCAGCATTTGCTGAAATATAGTAAAGTGGAGCCTCAAGTGCTTTGAGAATAACATTTGCACCTGTCTTCTCATCTCCTGAAAGTGTCTCAGCAAGAGCAGCAACATCCTTTGAAGCATGAATATATGCAGAGCCACCACCTGCAATGATTCCTTCTTCTACTGCAGCACGTGTAGCATTAAGAGCATCTTCCATACGAAGCTTGCCTTCCTTCATTTCTGTTTCTGTAGCAGCACCAACTCTGATAACTGCAACACCACCAGCAAGCTTTGCAAGTCTCTCCTGAAGCTTTTCTTTATCAAACTCTGATGTTGTCTCTTCAATCTGACTTCTAATCTGAGCAACACGTGCCTCGATTGCATCAGCAGAACCTGCACCATCAACGATAACTGTATTTTCTTTGCAAACCTTTACAGACTTTGCGCGACCAAGCATATCAATAGTAGCCTCTTTAAGCTCAAGACCTACTTCTTCAGAGATAACCTGACCACCTGTCAAAATAGCTATATCCTGGAGCATTTCTTTTCTTCTATCACCGTAACCAGGAGCCTTAACAGCAACTACATTGAATGTACCACGAAGCTTGTTAAGAATAAGTGTTGTAAGAGCCTCACCTTCAACATCCTCAGCAATGATAAGAAGTCTGGCTCCTGACTGAACAATCTGCTCAAGAACTGGAAGAATCTCCTGAATATTCGAAATCTTCTTGTCTGTAATAAGTACATATGGATCATCAAGAACAGCTTCCATCTTCTCAGTATCTGTAACCATATAAGATGAGATATATCCTCTGTCGAATTGCATACCTTCAACAACATCAAGCTCTGTAGCCATTGTCTTAGACTCTTCAATAGTGATAACACCATCATTAGAAACCTTTTCCATAGCATCTGCTACCATGTTTCCAACAGCCTCGTCACCAGCAGAAATAGCAGCAACCTTTGCTATCTGATCCTTACCAGAAACCTGCTGGCTCATAGCTGAAATAGACTCAACAGCCTTATCACAAGCCTTCTTCATACCCTTTCTAAGAACGATAGGGTTTGCTCCTGCAGCAAGGTTCTTCATACCTTCTTTAATCATTGCCTGAGCCAAAACTGTAGCAGTTGTTGTACCATCTCCAGCTACATCATTTGTCTTTGTAGCAACTTCTTTAACAAGCTGAGCGCCCATATTCTCGAACTCATCTTCAAGCTCGATTTCTTTTGCAATAGTAACGCCATCATTTGTGATAAGTGGTGCACCATATGACTTGTCCAAAACAACATTGCGACCCTTTGGTCCAATAGTAACTCTAACAGTGTCAGCTAATTTATCAACACCAGCCTCAAGAGCGATTCTAGCATCTGCTCCATACTTAATCTCTTTTGCCATTTTAATATCCTCCTAAAAGCAATTAGCTAAAATTATTCAATAGTGAATTATTCTACAATAGCTAAAATATCATTCTGACGAACAATAATATAATCCTCGCCATCAAGCTTTACATCAGTGCCAGCATATTTAGAATAAATAACCTTCTGGCCTTCTTTAACCTGCATAACTACTTCCTTACCATCTACTACTCCACCTGGACCAACTGCAACTACTACAGCCTCCTGTGGCTTCTCCTGTGCTGAAGTTGTAAGAATGATACCACTCTTTGTTGTCTCTTCAGCCTCCTGCTGCTTTAATACAACACGATCTGTTAATGGAACTAATTTCATTTATATTACCTCCTAAAATATTCTAAATAATAACAATCTTTGTTATTAGCACTCGCATTTCTTGAGTGCTAATAAGCATTATACTCTAATTTATTCAGTTTTCAACTCTTTATTAAAAGTTTTTGAGAATTTTTCTGAAACCATCTGGCTGGCATGCTCAAACATAACTTCTCCGTTTGATTTACCAAACTTAGCCATTACATCCATCATCGTCTTTTTCTGATCATCCGGAAGCTGATTTACAAGTTTTGCCATCTCAGCCATGGTCTTAATTCCATTTACTTCCGAAAGCTTATCAGCCCCTGATGCAGCCATAGCTTCAAATAAAACATCAACGAAAAGGGCTCTGGTCTCATTGTCAACACCTTCAACCCATTTCTTTAATGCTTCATCTACAAATATAGAACCGGCTTTTAATCCATCAGTTTTTACAAATTTATTTCCCATTACCTGCCAGTTCATCGGGTTGTGTTGCATAATTCCAACATTAGAGGCTTTAATAGTCTGTGAGTTTAACTCAGATCCCAAAAGCATACCAACCACAGAAGCAGTAGGCAAAGTCGAATGTACTCTATCTACAATAGAACGATACTCCATAGACTCAACAACTCTATCCAAAAAACCAGGTCCATCATTTGAATAGACAATTGATATTCTATCCTTTAAAGAATTATCACAAAAAGCAGAAGCAAACACAGCAAAGTTTCCACCTTTAGAATGACCACCCACCATAATCTTTTCATCATAAGTAGATAAAATAGTATTAAGATAATTAGTAGCCATCAACTGACCGGCAGTCTGATAAAGGAAACACATGTTAAAATCTTCCTTCCACCCCACCAAGGTGTCATCAGTACCTCTATAAGCTACATATTTCTGTCCATTATTAAGATAAAATACCATAGCAGAAAACTGAGACTGAGTTTCTTTATCAAGCTCACTAACATACTTTCCGAGTCTGGTATTACCAAATCTATTAGTATTTATCATCTTTTTCATAAGATAAGGAGCCACCTTTGTAGATGATCCCTGAGACATAATATCCTTATCTGAATGATCCGCAAAAAATCTTTCACAAACCTCTTCTATAGAAACTGTCTCATCTGACTCAATACCTGGAACATAATTATCAAACCTTGTATAAATAAGCTCGCTGAGAATCAGATTATCAACCTCATTAAAAGGATCCTGCTCAAATGTCAGATCTGAACGCCAGTCTAAATAATCATTTATATTTGACATAATTTATCTACCTCATATAAATAAAAGTTCTAAATATAATCATTTAAATTTATTCTTCAAAGCAGTCATCAGCAACTGCATTTTCTACATCGCTATCATTTGCATCAACATTTGTGTTAACAGTTACGTTAGCATTTACATTGGAATCTTCCTTTTCATCTAATTTCTTCTTTTCAGATGTTTTTGGAGCACTATATTCAGCATAAGAATCTGGTCTTTCTTCCATCATTCTTTCATACTTAATATTCTGTCTAGATGCAAAATTCTTTGCAGATACTTTAATACATATCATTGATACGATACATAAAATTCCACAGCAAACGCACAAAGCAGAAAAGAAAAGGTCCATTGAAGAAGCAATTCCTTGAACATCCAGTAAAATCAGCACTGCTGAAATAATAATTAAAATCGAGAAAATCAAAGATGATGCAAAGCTCTTACTCTCCATGAATTTCATAGCAAAAGCATGTTGAAGAACAACTATACCAAGAACTAATATAATAATTCCTACATAAGCAGGTGTATACTTTACAATAGCCTTTGTATTTAAAATAACAAAGCCACCAATTAAAAGAAGCATCACACCTAATGAAAAGCCATAATTAGTAGGATTCTTATATTCTTCATTCATAAAAAACTTTGTCATAAGAATGACGCCAAAAATAATTAGAATAGCACCAATTGCAATTGCATTATATTCAAATACAGCATCATTTAAATAAATGCCGGCACCAAATAAAATCAAATACACTGACAGTATGGCAATAATAATAGTGCTAACTACCCCACTTGATCTTTTGTAATTTCCCATAATCTCCTCCTAAGTAAATATAATAACAATAAGATTGCATAAAGCATGTATCAAAATCGTAAGTGAAAGATTTTTACATTTGCAAAAAGTATATCCCAAAGCCAGTCCCATTATAAGTACATATATAAACTGTGCCAGATTAAAATGAGATGCAGCAAACAATAATGCTGATACTATAGTAGCAGGCAAGACACCATACCACAAGCACAATTGGCCGGCTATAATACCTCTAAATAGCAATTCTTCTAATATTGGAATAACAATTACATTGCATAAAAGCTTAATAATAAAACTACCATCATCTAAAATTGTCTTAGCTGAAGAATAAGTGTCAAATAAAGGCAATCTAGTTATTATAATATTTGAAATGACAGACAGTAAGATGCAGGCTGCAACATAAATTATATCTGTCTTATTAAAATTAATATAAAGCTCGCCTATTCTTGGTACTCTTTTATATATCAGAATAATAAATGGTAATGTAATAATGCCTGCCAGTAAAAGACAGCCTAAACCACCAATTGTCGCTTCAAAATTTAATATTAAAAAGCTTTTTGAAAACTGATAAATAATATAATAAACCAATAAAGGATATAAAATTTGAAAAACCCTGTTTAGCCTAATGTTCTTCAATATATTTCACCACATCTAAAGGACTATCTACTAAAGCAACAGCACCCGCATCAAGCATCTGCTGATTATTTCCGAATCCATAGGATACTGCAATGCATCTAATTCCAGCTTCATTTGCTCCTTCAACATCATATATTGAATCGCCAACTAGAATTGTCTCTTCTTTTTTCTGCCATGGACTACGTCTAAAACACTCATCTATAACATCTACTTTTCTGGCCTTTTTTTGCTCATAATCAGATCCAACAATATCTGTAAAATACTGTTCCAAACCGTATTTTTCCATTATTTCTCTACATGGCTTTTCGATTTTAGAAGAGCAAAGCTTAATAGAATAACCTCTTTTATTTAAGGAGCTCAAGCATTCTTCAATACCATCATATACTGAGCAGTTAAACTTAATCTTATCATCATATATGCTTCTATATGTTTTTACCAGAGAATCAATATCTTCCTCTCTACAGCCAATTCTCTTGAGAAAAGAATCCTTTAAAGGTGGACCAATACAGGAATGTAAAACTTCTATATCTGGTACCTCATAGCCATGTTGGGTAAGGGAATATCTAAAGCCTTCAATAATTCCTGGCGAAGAATCTATTATTGTACCGTCTAAATCAAATAATATATTTTTTATCATACTAAATCATAAATCCTCTTATTAGCTAGTGGATGAACCATAAAAGGTGCAACCTCTTTTACAGGTTTTAACACAAAATCTCTATTTAACATATCTATATGTGGGATAATCAAATCAGGTTCAGAAATAACGCTTGTTCCATATAAAATAATATCAATATCAAGAGTTCTAGGTCCCCAGTGAACATCTCTAACTCTTCCTCTATCTGCCTCAATTTGATTAATTACTCTTAATAGGGCTCTAGGAGATAAAAATGTCTGAATGAAAACAGCACCATTCAAAAAATCATCCTGTTCTACTCCTCCATAAGGTTTTGTTGTAATATATTCAGCATTTTTAATAACTCTAATAGCATCATTTTCCTTAAGTCTTTCAATCGCATAGTCCAGATTAGCTCTAGAGTCTCCCATATTTGAGCCAAGAGCAAGAACTACATTCTCCCACTTCATTGAAATCTTACAGGCTGTAGATCCAAAATCATGCTCTATAGGAGCATCTGGTTTGTTTATTTCAAGCTCAAGGCCAGTAATTCTATCATCAAAATGCAATATATTTGACCCTAACTCAAAGCACGCCTTTTCAAGCAAATCATATTTGGCCTCATCAAAAAAACTGCAAATATAGTCACACAGCTTACCATAATCAATAGTATCTTTTAAATCATCAGAAAAAGCAGCTTCATCAAAGGATGTTTCAATATCCACATTTACAACAAATCTTTGACCATCTTTTTTTTCAAAGTCAAAAACACCTATATGACTATATATACTAAGGTTTTTAATAGAAATAATACCCATTATCTAACTCTTTCCTTGAGTGCTTCATACATTTTTATAAAATCAACATTTTCCTTTACGTCATGTACTCTGACAAAGGCTATTCTATTCGAAACTGCAAAAGCTGTTGTTGCAAGCGTCGCTGCTAATCTTTCATCCTTTGGCCTATTTACAATATAGTCAAGGCATGATTTTCTAGATGTACCAAGCATAACAGGTATATCAAAATCATTTAAAAGTCCGCAATTTGATATAGCCAAAAGATCTGTTTCTTTTGATTTTGCAAATCCAACACCTGGGTCAAGAATAATCTTACTGTTCTCAATTCCAGCATGATTTGCTCTATAAACATCTTCTTCTATCATTTCCATGAACTGATGCAAACTGGTGCCTTCATGAACAATGTTCCTATTATTTCCCAGAATATAAAAGACATCAGAATCTGCTACAACCTTTGCCAGCTCCTCATCATATAATAGTCCCCAGATATCATTGATAATGTCAACACCTGCTGATACACCAGCCTTTGCAACCTTTGACTTGTACGTATCAAGTGAAAGAACACAATCAAATCTTTCTTTTATAGCTTCTATATATGGAAGAACTCTTTCTATTTCTTCCTGATCAGAAATCATGGTATAGCCAGGTCTAGTGGATTCTCCACCAATATCAATAATTACTGCACCATCATTTAACATTTCTTCTGTGTGTTTTAATGCTGCATCTAAGCTATTATATTTTCCACCGTCCGAAAATGAATCTGGTGTAACATTTAATATTCCCATTACATTTGTATGATGCTTTGTATGTATGATGTGATTATTAATTTCTATCATCGTCCTAGTCTTTCTTATCTAATTCTTTAATTAATGTTTGTTTAAAATCGCCCAAATATGATAATGATCCAAAGCAAATAATTGGTTCATTATGTAAAACAGCTTGTTTAATCGCTGTAGAATAAGAATCATAATATGCAACATTAGAATTGTAATATCTACAATGCTTAGTCAGCTCTTCTTTTTTTAGTCCTCTTGGTCCAGGGACATCCAAACAGATTACATGGCCTGCAAAAGGAAGAATACGACTAAACATAGAGTCATAATCTTTATCCTTAAACACTCCTATTATAAAAGTAACATGACCTTTTGTAAAACTGCCTTCTATAGTTTTAGCAAGTTCATTTATAGCTGGAACATTATGAGCCCCATCTAAAATAATTGGTATATTATCATTATATCTGTAAACAATTTCAAAACGATAAGGCCAATATGTTGTTTCTATGCCATGCTTTATAAGCTTAAAAAGCTCTTTAGCTGTATAAGAATTATTTTCTTCTTTTAATAAAAAATGAAGTACTTCAACAGCACAACATGCATTGTACAACTGATAAGAGCCTTTTAATGAAGGCTTAAACTCCATTCCTTTATAGCAAAACTCTATAGTACCATCATTTAAAATATTAAATGAACTAATATCTTCTTCATTAACAAAAATAATATTTGAATTTGTCGTTTTTGAAACATTTAATAAAACATTCTTAGCTTCAATAGTCTGCGGTGAAGAAAATACCATTGATTCAGGCTTAATAATTCCAGCTTTATTCTCCGTAATAGCTTCAATTGTATTTCCAAGGTAAGACATGTGATCAAGACCTATAGACGAAAACACAACAGCTGTAGGTTTTTTAATCATATTAGTAGCATCAAGTGCACCACCCATACCACATTCAATGACAGCATAGTCAACATCGTTGTCAAAAAAATATAAAAATGCCATGACAGTTTCTGTTTCAAACAAAGATAATGGTTCCAAACCATCCTCTTGCATTTCATCACAAACAGTCTTTATCATAAGCATATATTTCTCATAATCTGAATCTGAAATATATTTGCCATTAATCCAGTATCTTTCATACTCAGATTCAAGAGCAGGTGATGTATATGATGCAACCTTAAATCCTGCCTGCATTAATGTGTTTCTAATATAAGCTCCAATTGAACCTTTTCCATTAGTGCCTGCTATATGAATAATTTTAATTTTATCCTGCGGATTATCGAGTCTGTTTAGTGCCTCTTGACACGTAAAAAGCCGGGGAAGCCATCCCCGGGCTTTTGATTCATCCAAAAAGCTGGATAATTCATTCATTATTTCTTAACTCCCTTGGTATCTCTTGTACCAATATGCAGTCTATTAAGAGCAATTTCCTTGCCCTTTACCTTTACTACTTCATTCTCACCATCAGCAAGAACATAAACGCCTGTAAGCTCATCTCCCTTGGCAAGCTTTATTCCGCGTACTCCACATGCTCCTTTTTTCTTTTCTGGAATACTAGCACAGTCAATTCTAAGGAACATATCCTTTGCTGATTGCATAACAAGAGTATCATTGCCAGTAAGCGTCTTAACACATAGAACGCTGTCATCATCGTTAAGCTTTGTTGCTGCAATTGTTCTTCTTGTAACATCAAATTCAGAACCATCAACCTGCTTTAAAAATGCCTGCTTTGTACCAAACACAAGCTTTTTACCGATAATATTCGAAACACAGTCTACATATAAGCACTGTTCTTTTTTAGAGTCATAATTTGAGACATTATCAAGTGGCTGACCCTTATCTCTAAACTTTCCAAATGGAAGACTTAATACCTTGATAATATGTGCATCACCAGTATCGGTGAAGAGAACAAGCTTATCAACATTTTTGCAGAAAATAATCTGCTTACTTTCAGCCTCTGCAGTTTCCTTATTTCTTTCAAAGGTAGGCATGTCAATAACACGTCCATAGGCAAATCTGTCTATAAGGACAGCAACATCAATTTCCTCAATAGGCTTTTCTTCAACGACAGCCTCTTCAACATTATCAATAAGAGTTTTTCTGTCTATTGCATATTCCTTTTTAATAGACTTCAAATCCTCGATAATTACCTTTGCCATTGTGGCTCTATTATTAAGAATCTCTGTATAGTCAGAAATATTTTGCATAGTCTTGGCATAATCACCACGTAGTGCATCAATCTCCAAGCCAATCAGCTTTTGCAAACGCATTTCAAGAATAGCCTGAGCCTGACGCTCTGTAAATTTGAGTAATGCAGCATCCTTCTTAGACTGTTCTGTTTTAAACTTGATTCCGGTAGTATCTCCATCAACAAGACATGCCTTTGCCTGCTTTACGTCCTTTGAACCACGAAGAATCTCTATAATAAGATCAATAACATCACAGGCCTTAATGAGACCTTCCTGAATCTCCTTCTTTTCTCTTTCCTTTGCTAAAAGATTGGTGTACTTTCTAGTGCAAAGCTCATACTGGAAATTCACATGATGTCTAATAATTGGAACCAGTCCCAAGGTCTCTGGCTTGCCATCTGCAACTGCAAGCATATTAACACCAAAGGTATCCTCAAGTCTGGTCTTTTTATATAAGAGATTGCATACGTTATTAGCATCTGCCCCCTTACGAAGCTCGATAACTATACGCATGCCATCCTTTGATGACTGATTTGATACATCAACAATATCAGTTGTCTTCTTAGACTCAACAAGTCCAATAACATCCATACAGAATTTTGAAATATTGGCACCAATCATTGGATAAGGAATCTCTGTTACGACAATCTGTTCCTTACCGCCTTTAAGCTTTTCGATTTCAACTTTGCCACGAACCTTTATTTTTCCAACACCTGTTGAATATATCTCTAATAGCTCGTCCTTATTTGTGACAATACCACCTGTTGGAAAATCAGGTCCAGGAATATACTTCATCATCTGAGAAGTATTTATATCCGGGTTCTTCATGTATGCAATAACACCATCAATAACCTCGCCAACATTGTGAGGTGGAATTGATGTAGCCATACCTACAGCAATACCCTCTGCTCCATTTACCAAAAGGTTTGGAAGTCTAACAGGAAGAACGCCCGGCTCTTTTTCTGTCTCATCATAGTTTGAAACAAAATCAACAACATTCTTATCTAAGTCAGAAAGAAAAACCTCCTGTGTAACCTTTGCAAGACGAGCTTCGGTGTATCGCATTGCAGCAGGTGAATCGCCCTCAATAGAACCAAAGTTACCATGACCATCTACTAAAGGAAGTCCTTTTTTGAAATCCTGGCTCATAACAACCAGCGCATCATAGATTGATGAATCACCATGTGGGTGATATTTACCCATGGTATCACCTACAATACGCGCTGATTTTTTATATGGCTTGTCGTATCTAACTCCAAGCTCGTACATATCATATAATGTACGTCTTTGAACAGGTTTAAGTCCGTCTCTGACATCAGGCAAGGCTCTTGCCAAAAGAACCGACATTGAATAATCAATATAAGCCTTCTGCATGATGTCCGAATATTCCATTTGAATAATGTTATCTAATTCTGCCATTCTATATCCTTAAAATATTTAATATTTAGATTAATAGTTATTTGCACTCAATATAAAACGATTTATAAATACAATCAATGTACGATTTAATATATCAATTAATATGCAATAATATAAATTAGAAATAATTAAATCTTACAAATCAAGCTCTGCCTCCATAGCATGCTCATAAATAAACTGTCTACGTGGTGGTACCTCTGTACCCATCAGCATAGAAGTAACTTCCTTTGCCAAATGACCATCTTCGATTTCAACACGCTTCATCATACGTCTTTCAGGATCCATGGTTGTTTCCCAAAGCTGGTCTGCATCCATTTCACCAAGACCTTTGTATCTTTGAAGTGTAAAGCCTGATTTATGCTTAGCCTTGTATTTTTCAAGTGCATAATCATCATAAAGGTATTCGCCTTCGCCCTTTGAAGGAATAACCTTATATAGTGGCGGCATTGCAACATAAATATGGCCTTCTCTAATAAGGTCAGGCATAAATCTAAAGAAAAATGTCAAAAGCAGGGTTGAAATATGAGCACCATCGACGTCGGCATCGGCCATAATAATAATCTTGTCATATCTAAGCTTTGAGATATCAAAATCATTACCGTAGCCCTCTGAAAAGCCACAGCCAAAGGCATTAATCATAGTCTTAATCTCTGCATTAGCTAAAACCTTATCCATAGATGCTTTTTCTACGTTAAGAATCTTACCTCTTATAGGCATAATAGCCTGATACATTCTATTTCTGGCTGTCTTTGCAGAGCCACCAGCCGAATCTCCCTCGACTATAAATATTTCACACTTACTTGCATCTCTTGACTCACAGTTTGCAAGCTTACCATTCTGATCAAAGGAATACTTTTGCTTTGTAAGAAGATTTGTCTTTGCTTTTTCCTCAGTCTTTCTAATCTTTGCAGATTTTTCAGCACAGGAAATGACTGTCTTTAATGTCTCAAGATTTCTGTCAAAGAAAAGTATAAGCTCGTCTGAACAAACCTTTATAACAGCCTTTTCAGCATCAGGGTTATCAAGCTTTGTTTTTGTCTGTCCCTCAAATCTAGGTGCAGGATGCTTTACAGATACAACAGCCGTTATTCCATTTCTAACATCAGCACCTGTAAAATTGTCATCCTTTTCCTTTAAAATGCCAAGCTCTCTGGCGTACTGATTGATAACAGTTGTAAGTTCCTTTTTAAAGCCTGTAATATGTGTTCCGCCTTCTGAGTTATAAATATTATTACAAAAGCCATCAATATTTTCAGAAAACTCATTACAATACTGAAAAGCAATTTCAACAGAAATATTTTCTGCTTCGCCCTCAAAATAAACGACATCATGTAATGCCTCTGAGGACTTGTTAGCATCCATAACATAGCCTCTGATACCCTCTGGCTCATGATATTCCTTATGCTCTGGCTCCTCACCTCTTAAATCATCATAAATGATTGTAAGCTTTGGATTAAGATATGCTGTCTCGTGAAGACGGCTTTTAACCTCTTCTGCCTTGAATTTAGTCTTTTCAAAAATCTCTGGATCAGGTAAAAAGTTGACCTTTGTTCCATGCTCCTTTGTCTTTCCAAGTGTTGGCAAAAGACCATTCTCAAGCTTTACAGTCGGTATACCTCTTTCATATCTATCATGATGTATGTAGCCTTCTCTTCTAATTTCAACATCCAAATATGTTGACAAAGCATTTACAACAGACGAACCTACACCATGCAAACCACCTGATGTCTTATATACAGAGTCGTCAAATTTTCCGCCCGCATGTAATGTAGAAAATACAAGTCTTGCAGCAGAAATTCCCTTTGCGTGCATACCAACAGGTATACCACGACCATTATCCTCTACTGTACATGAACCATCCTTTTCAAGGGTTACATGAATGAGATCACACTCTCCAGCCAAATGCTCATCGACAGAGTTGTCAACTATCTCATATATCATATGATTAAGACCCTTTGTAGAAGTCGAACCGATATACATACCAGGTCTTTTTCTAACAGCCTCCAGGCCTTCAAGAACTGAAATTGAGCTCTCGTCATACGTTACTTTTTTTGCCATTTATGAATACTCCTTAAACGCGACAAAAAGCACGCTCAGCGTACTTTTAATCGTTAATTATTAATCAATAAGATTTATATCTTATAATTTTGAATAACCAAAGCCATTAACCATAGCCTCAATCTGATGTCCCTTTTTGCAATATGGACAATCATGTGGCGAAAAGGTTTCATAACCAGGAAGATCTTCTGTATCAAACAATGTAAATACACCAAGATCATCAATATGATTTTGTGTTGAGAATATAGAGGCAACACCAGCCATCTTTCCACCATAATACTCAATACATTCAACTGATTTTTTAACAGTCTCACCAGTAGTCATTGTTGCTAGAAGAAGCAAAACATTTTTACCTTCAATGGAAGGTCTAACGTTTTCTCTAAACATAAGCTGACCAATTGAATTAACATCTGGTGTAACAACATATATTGTTTCATGACGATTAGTCATTGCAATGTCAACAGACTCCAGTTCCTTTGCAAGAAATGCACCAATAACCTCTGTACCGTCCATACAAACAATTGTATCAACAGTATGTACTTTATGAAGCATACGTGCACGTAATACCTTTGCAGCCTCCTGCGCCTCCTTACATCTACTCTTAAGCGACGTAACATCGATATAATAATTGATATGTGACTGACTAGTTGCAAAATGACCAGGAACAGCATTTAAAACTACTGATCTGTCATCTCTGGCATAAAACTTTAATAATCTGTCTCCTAAAAATCCCATAGTAACCTCCCAACCATGTGTAAATAATTAATTGTTCTAATTCTTTCCTGTTGAACCAAAGCCACCTCTGGCCTCACCATCAAGATGATCAACCTCATCAAAAATAATAGCTGGCTGATTCTTTACAATTCGAAACTGAGCTATTCTATCATTAACCTCAACAACAGTATCTCTTGTAGCATACATTGGCACCATCCAGATATCGTCTGAGGTATTATATGAATAATCTACAACACCAACTGAATTCGTCTGAAGTAATCCCCATGTTTTGAATGTAGATGAACGAGGTGCAATATGAGCCTCATATCCCTTTGGAATTCTCATAGAAATTCCAAGATTGATAAGCTTAAAATCGCCAGCCTTAAACTCAACTTTCTCTGCAGCTCTAAGGTCAATCCAGTCAGACTTTCCATCAATATATTGCAGCTTATCAATATCCTTACTATGATACTGAATTTGAATTGTTTCTTTTTCCATATATTTTCCTTTCAAAATAAGATTATTCGCAGAATAATACTATTTCTCCTTTTGCCTTTGAATCCTGTACTTTGATTACACGCTGGTTTGTTGAGCCTCTCCAGCAAGCATTTACATCACGCAGGGCTTTTTCATATTCACCATCAACAAGTACATCAACATAGTTCATGACTTCTAAATCACAAACTGTTTCGTAAGAATATCCTGTATACATCCAAATAGTTTTATCAGGATACTTTTCCTTTATTTCTTTTGCAAATGCAGTAACAGCTGTACGATTATCCATAAATAATGGATCACCACCAGAAAATGTTATTCCTGAAATATAAGACTTATCAAGCTGTTCAAAAATCTCCTGTTTTGCATCATCATCAAAATCCAGGCCACCGTTTGGATCCCATGTAATAGGATTCTGACATTCTTCACAGCAATGGTCACATCCAGATACCCAAAGAACTACTCTAAGACCATCTCCGTTTAACATGTCATCTTTTGTTATATTATGATAACGCATTATTACATACTCTTCCTTTCGGCAATTTCAGCCATTTTGGCTTCATTTAATCTGGTATCGCCCTTTACTCTAGAGTAAGAAAGATACCCATTCATTCTGTCAATCTTAGTAAGATTCTTGCTTCCACAACATGGACAAACATCCATTTCAAGCTCTTCATGACCACAGTCATCACAATATGCTAACGAAAGATTTACACCCTCGTAAAATCCCATGTCCATAGCACGTCTGACAAGAGTCTTTACAGCTCCTTCATTGTAGCTAATTGGATATTTTACATATTGAATCTTTCCACCATTAGAAAGCTCCCAAAATCTGTATTCTTTATCCTGCTTTTCAATAGGTGTTATATCCTCTGTTACATGACAATGGAAGCCATTTGATACATAGTCTCTATCTGAAACATTTTCAACAATGCCATATTTCTTTCTAAACTGCTTTACCTGTAGTCCACAAAGGTTTTCTGCTGGAGTAGCATAAATAGCATAAAGATTTCCATCCTCTTCCTTGAACTTATTAACCATATCATTAATGTGAGTCAATACTTCAAGTGCAAATTCACCATCCTCAACCAGTGACTTACCATTGTAAAGCTGCTGTAGCTCATTAAATGCAGTAATACCAAAGCTGGCAGTAGCTGTCTTTAAAATAGGCTTTATCTTCTCATTGTATTTAAGATGTCCACCATAAAAACCACCTTCACAATATGCCAGTGGATTTGTTGAAGCTCTCATCTCACCTAAATAAGCATATGTTCTTATATGAAGCTTTCTGATGAGTTCAAGATAATAATCAAGAACCTCATAGAAATCCTTAGATTCCTGTCTTGACTTTGCAAGAATCATAGGAAGGTGAAGAGATACAACACCAATATTAAATCTACCAACAAAAACTGGCTTATCATTTTCATCCTCTGGGTGCATTCCACCTCTTTCATACCAAGGGCTAAGGAAGGCTCTGCAGCCCATAGGTGAAATAACCTCACCATACTGCTTGTACATACTTGCAATATATCCTTCACCCGTTAATGAAAGCCAGTCAGGGTACATTGTCTTACGGCTACATTCAATACCTGCTTCAAATACATCCTCAAGAACCCCACCTGAGCCATGAAGATTCTCATCATAAAGGAAAACAACCTTAGGAAAAAGAACAGGCTTTTTAAACCCAGGACGTCCTTGACCAATTGATCTAACCTTTAAGCAAATCTTTGATGCAAGCTTTGCAAAGCGAGTCTGTCCAAGACCAAGTGTAACTGTAATGAATGGATAATCGCCACGGCTTGATGCAACAGTATTAAACTTATACTCCCAGCCCTGGAAGCCCTGCTCAAAATCACGTTCAATATCCTTTAAAGCCTCAGCTTCTGCATTTTCTTTTGAAACACCAAGAGCTTCATACTTTTCAATGTATTTAGCATATGATTTTTCTGCATAAGAATCCAAAATTGTGTCTATCTGAGGCAATGTAAAACCACCATACTGCTGACTGGCAGCAGAAAGAACGATATCACCAATAACATCGAAGGCAACATCGAGGCTCTTTGGCTCGTTATACCAGATATTACCCATCTCAAAGCCGCCTGTAAGAACCTCTTTTACATTAAATAAGCAGCAGTTCATTGTATCTCTTCTTGCAGACATATCATGAATATATAAGTATCCATCACGAATAGCCTGAATTTCTTCTGTAGTAAGGAAAAACTTCTTGTATAATTCACGGTTTAATTCATTAAAAATAAGACTTCTTTTTGTCGAAACAAGAGCAGAATCAGTGTTTGAATTCTCTTTGTCACCAATATACATGATATTTTGGCTCTTTTTATAAACATCATCGAGCATAGAAACAAAGTCCTGCTTGTAATTTCGATAATCCTTATAGCTTTTAGCAACTAAAGGATTAACCTTTTCAAGAGCACCTTCTACAATATTATGCATTTGCCAGATCTCTATTTGATCAATATCAAGTGCGTCAACACGCTCTTCAACAAACTGACAAATAAACTTTTCCTCTTCTGGTGTAAATTTAATCAATACGCGGTTAGCAGATTTATTAACTGCATCAACGACCTTCTGAACATTAAACTCTTCTAAAGTTCCATCCTTTTTAACTACCTGTATCATGATTTTCCCCTTTATATAAATAATATACAAACAAAATAGGAGCCTACTATAACTAGTAAACTCCTAGAATTGTAACACCACAATATATAGTGTGTCAATGCATAATACTAACAAAATCTGCCTAATATCTATACTTTTGTATTAGGATGAAATGAGAACTTATTCTCGCATCCATTCTTTAAACGTTCAATGTTAGATCTATGTAAAAATACTGCTATTGCCCCAATCAATATACCAATAACCATCGTTTCTGCAAGATGACTGCCTTCAAAAGGCAGTAAGCCCATAAAACCAAAAATAATCACCTGAACCGAAAACGTAATTGCTGCTAAAATAGAGCCAAGAGATACATATCTAGTTGTAGCTACAGTAACAATAAATATAGCTAATGAAACAGGTGCAACAATTGGCATACATATAAGCGCAAGACCAAGCGAAGAAGCTATACCTTTACCACCCTTAAACTTCATAATAATAGGAAAATCATGACCTAATACACATCCAAAAGAAGCATAAAGCATCAATAATCTCACATCTTCAAAACTATTTCTAAAAATTAAAAATACAATTAAAGCTGAAAGAACTGACTTTAAACAATCAAACAAAAATGTTATCGCGCCTGTTTTAACTCCAAGAGTACGCAAAGTATTAGTAGTTCCAAGATTTCCACTGCCCTCTTTTCTAAGATCTATATTCTTAGCCTTAGCAAGCAGATATCCTGTCATAATATTTCCAATTAAATATCCTATTAAAGAAGATATAATACGATAAACCATTAGTCGTCCTTTCTCTCTCTGACTATAAACTTGAGAGAGGTTCCTTCAAATCCAAATGCATCTCTTATACGGTTTTCCAGATATCTTACATAAGAAAAATGCATAAGCTCTTTGTCATTAACAAAAATGACAAAGGTAGGTGGTTTTACTGCCACCTGTGTAACATAGAAAATCTTCAAACGTTTTCCCTTATCAGATGGTGGCTGCTGTAAAGCAACTGCCTCAGTAACAATCTCATTAAGGACACCAGTTGCAATTCTCATTGAATTGTTCTCTATAACGGCATCTATAGTCTCATAGATTTTGCCAATACGCTGTCCAGTAGCAACAGATATAAACAAAATGCTGGCGTAAGGCATAAATGAAAGCACCTGACGGATTTTTTCTGTATGTCTATATATTGTCTTGTCATCCTTAACAACGGCATCCCATTTATTTACAGCAATGATAACACCCTTGCCTCTTTCATGTGCGATTCCGGCAATCTTGGCATCCTGCTCCGTAACACCCTCTGTAGCATCAATCATAACGATTACTACGTCAGCCTTTTCGACAGCAGAAACAGCTCTTATTATAGAGTATCTTTCGATTTCTTCTTTTATTTTGCTCTTTCTTCTAAGACCGGCTGTATCAATAAAAATGTAATCCCTGCCATTATATTTTACCTTTGTATCAACAGCATCTCTGGTTGTACCGGCAATGTCAGATACAATAACACGGTCCTCACCACAAAGCTTGTTCACAAGAGATGACTTACCAACATTAGGCTTTCCTACAATTGCGATACGAGGTGTATCATCCTCTTCTTCCTCAGTCGCAGAAGCATTGAAATTCTCTACAACAGCGTCAAGCATATCGCCAAAGCCAAGTCTTGAGCTGGCTGAAATTGGATGAGGCTCGCCTATACCAAGGTTATAGAACTCGTAAACATCTGGCATGTACTTGTCAAAATCGTCTACCTTGTTTACTACAAGCACAACCGGTTTCTTTGAGCGTCTTAACATATCGGAAACCTTGCCATCAGCATCAACAAGCCCCTGCTTTACGTCTGTTATAAAAATAATAACATCTGCAGTATCGATGGCTATCTGAGCCTGTTCACGCATCTGTGAAAGAATAATGTCCTTTGAATCTGGCTCAATACCACCCGTATCAACAAGAGTAAAATTATAATTCAACCAGCTAACATCAGCATATATTCTATCTCTGGTAACACCAGGTGTATCTTTTACTATTGAAATTCTTTCGCCGCAAAGAGCATTAAACAATGTTGATTTTCCAACATTCGGTCTGCCAACTACGGCAACTAAAGGTTTTGCCATTAGATTCTCCTAATTCTTAATACCTAAAACACATTTAACTAAACTATCGCCACTGGATTTTACAATAGAAACATCAACTTGTAAAGCAGACCTCAATTCTTCAAGTGTAATGTCATCCAAGAAAATTTCCTCATCCTGCTTTAACATATTACATGGTAAAAGCAAGCAATCACCTAAATCCTTGTTTTTTAACTGCGAAATCAAATCCTGGCCGCAGATTAATCCAGAAACAGTTATAGACTCTCCAAAATAATCATTTTTAATTGCAACAACATTTATGTGTATTTTTTTATATTTTTCTTCAATACGTCTTGAAAGCATACATATATGCTCATATGCAAGCCTTCCTGTTGCAATTGTTATAGTTCTTTCTTTGAAAAATAAAGGTCTTTTGATTGTAGATATAGCCTCATTTACTTCTTCTTCTAAAAGTCGAAGCATACCCACACCATTTTCAAGCTGAATATATCCATCATAAACATTAGCATCTGGCAACTGTCTATTTGCTAGTAAATACCATTCGTCTGATGCCTGTGCAAAATGAATACCATATCTTTCATATGAAATGTTTTGCCATTTTTCTATGATATCTATAGTTTCCTTAGCAGATTCTTCATCAAAAGGAATTAATGGTTCCAGGCCGTCTCTATACTTTGTTAATCCAACAGGAACTACAGAAAGTGACTGCATATAAGGATAAAAATCCAAAAGTTCAGAAATAGTTCTTTCAAGCTCCTTGCCATCATTAATGCCTCTGCACAGAACTATCTGAGAATTCATTGGAATTTCATGCTCATATAGATATTTGATTTTATCTAAAATATCACCTGCAAATCTATTTTTAAGCATTCTTACGCGAAGCTCTGGATTAGTCGCATGTACCGAAATATTAATTGGTGCAAGCTTATATGTAATGATTCTGTCTAAGTCTTCATATTTCATATTAGTCAGAGTAACATAATTGCCCTGTAAAAATGATAATCTTGTATCATCATCCTTAAAATATAGAGTATCTCTCATTCCTGGCGGCATCTGATCAATAAAGCAAAACATGCACTTATTATGGCATGACTTATAATCATCCATTAGTCCATTAACAAATATGATACCTAAATCTTCTCCATACTCATTATCAATATGAAATATAGATGTACTTCCATCTGAATGTAGTACCTCCAAATCTATTGAAGGCTCATCCGAATAATAATGATAATCAAATATATCTTTTAGAAGAACATTATTCATTTTTATAATAGTGTCTTTAGCCTTTAGGCCAGCTAAATCAGCAAGCGACCCCGGTCTAACACTTTGAATTTCATGTGAACTCATTAATAATTATACCCAAACGCATTTTTGACATGCGTAATATTATTTTCTCCGTCAATAGCTATAACATCATACCTTACTGGCGTCCCCTCTTTTATTCCATATCTTAAGCGGTAAAAATCCGACACGCGTATGATTTGTTTTTGCTTTTTTATATCAACTGCATCTAGACCACTTCCAAAGCTAAGATTCTTTCTATACTTTACTTCAACAAAAATAAGATATTTTTCATATGAAGCAACAATATCAAGTTCTCCACTTTTGCAGTAAAAATTTCTTGTAATAATATGATAGCCTTCTTTTTCTAAATACTTGCATGCAAGATCTTCATAAGCACTACCAATAGCTCTTTTATTAATAGAAATCTCCTTTATATCAACTATAGCTTATTAGCACCTTCTAGCTTTGCCTTTACTTTATCCATTCCATCAACAAAAACAAGGATTTCAGCAACTACCTCATATAATTCTGGTGGAATAGCCTCTCCTATTTCAAGAGATGAAAGAGTCTTTGCCAGCTTATCATCCTTATAAAAGGGAACATCATTTTTCTTGGCCTCTTCGATTATTCTTTCAGCCATATGACCTTTTCCAGTTGCCAGGATTTTAGGAGCCTCATCACCAGCCTCATAAGCCAAAGCTACCGCTGTTTTATCTTTATCTGTTTGTTCTTTAGTCTGTCCAAATGCCATGTTAAGTCCTATGCTTTTACATCAAACGAATATCTGTGTACAAAATCAGATGACACCGATGTGTCTTTCTTTATAAAATCATTTACAAAATCAAAGCTGTTCTCATCAGTTTTCTTTTCAAGTGTCATATTGCAATTGTAACCCTTTGCATTAAGACGAGCCTCTAAAATATCAAGATGATCAGCAATAACCATTAATGATTCATCACTTTGAAGCTTCCAGTCACAGTTAACTTTATTTTCCTTAAGTCTGACAAAAATTTCTGTATTGCCAAGATGCTCCATATCGAATCTTAAGAAAGCTGTTAGTTCCTCATTTTCTTCTACACTATTCTTTTTATTTCTATATACATATAGCTCACTATTGGTTGTCTGATTAGTAAGCTTAATTGGTATCTGAACAAAGGAATATAAATCATTCATTTGGTTCATAAAAGATACATTATCTTTCAGACTGTTAGCCGATTTTAACAAACCTTCGCCCTTTTCCATAAGACTTTTGGCTGTATCTGTAAGTCTTGCAGTATCTTCTAAAATAGTTTGATATAACTTTTTTATTTGGTCAGTTTTGACAATGTCCTTTGGTTCAAGAGACCATTTATCAGATAGTGCGTTTTTAAGGACCAGATTAAAGCCCTTTTGTTTGAATACCTCTTTCAAATCCTCCGTAGAGGCTGAATTCATAGATACAAATTCTTTTAATACAGACATAAGCTCTTTAGTGGTCACATCACCCTTTAGCTTGCCCTGATCATCAAATATAGCTGGATTATTCCCTAATCCGTCCATTTTTGACAGTTGTTTTGATAGCTCACTAAGCTGTTTATCATTTAAAACTTGTGATAAATGATTAGCCTGTTGATTTTCATTCAATGAACTCCTGTCATTATTTGAACCTAAAATATCCTGCTCTTCAGTAACATTATTAGCATCAAATACATTATTAGTATTAGCAAGATTATTAGTATTAACAACATTATTAGCATTTAAAGTATCACTAGAAATAACTGCATTATTAGAATTAACTGCATTATTTTCCTCAGCCAGATTATTAGCTTCAGAAGAAATAGTCTCCGTCAAGCCAGCTGTGATATTAGTTCCTAAACCATCCTGTAATCCTGCCACTGCACCAGATGCTGAGTCATTAACAGTCTGTCCTTCAATGGCTTCATTTTCTGTAGTTGTAATAGCCAGATCTAATATCGTATTAGCAAGTTTTATAGTTGTCTCGGAATCAAGTGAATTATCTGTAAGAAGTTTTGTTGCCTCTTGAGTCATATTGTTCATTGCGTCAAGAATCTTCGCCTGATTCTTTGAATATGCCTCAAACATAGAAACATTAGCATCATTAACAGCAATTCCATTATTTTTCATGTTAACAATAGTGTCAATATTAGCTGTCGGATTAGAACTAAGTAGCCTGTTCATTTTAATGAGACTATCAGAGTCAATAGACATTTGTTCCTTAATCATAGTATTAACCATGTTAAGAGTCTTTTCATTAATAGGAAGGTTTGCCGCATTTAGAGCTTTATCAAGTGTAGGATTTCCTAATAGACCATCTAAAGAAACAGGCTTTAACATAATAGTTATGCCATCATTACTTTTGACAGAAAAGAAAACAGACTGTCCCTCCTGCAAACTAACAGAAGCGTCCAGTCTCGCAGACATAGTCTTACCATTATCTAATGACAATGTAACCACTCCATCCTTTATGGATGAAACCGTACCTTCAAACACTGTACCTTCTGGCATAGCCTCCTTTGTAGCTTCAACTGACGACACAGCTGCTACAGGTCTTGCGTTTGATTGAGTAACAGTATTACTACCATTATTCATTTTAGAAAAAAAATCTGATATTTGCATTAAACAAAGTTTCCTATGAAGCTTCTTCTGTGAATTGGACATGGACCATATTTTTTGAGGGCTTCAATATGCTCTTGCGTACCATAGCCTTTATTCTTGGCAAAGCCATATTCTGGATATACCTTATCCATTTCAACCATAAATCTGTCTCTTGTGACCTTTGCAATAATTGACGCTGCACCAATTGAAATAGATTTTGCATCACCCTTGATAATAGGAACCTGCTTAATATCTACATCCGGTATTTTTACAGCATCGTTTAATAATATATCGGGTGCTTGTGATAAGTCGTTTATAGCAAATCTCATAGCTTCATATGTAGCCTGAAGTATATTAATCTCATCAATTCTGGTTGAATCATTAACACCTATGCCTACAGCAACAGCCTGGTCCATGATTATTTCATAAAGCTCTTCACGCTTAGATTCTGATAGTTTTTTAGAATCATTTATATATAAAATAGAGCAATCCTTCGGCAAAATAACAGCTGCAGTCATAACTGGTCCAGCAAGCGGGCCTCTACCCACCTCATCAATGCCTGCTATAAATTCATATTTATCCCAATACTGATTTTCATATTCTTTGAGCTTCTCAATTCTCTCCTGTTCAAGTCTAAGCTTTTCAAGTTTTTTAGCAGCTTGAGAAACAATCTTTGATACACCAGGTCTTCCGTCTTTTATATACTCTTCAATAAATGAAGGCAATTTTATATCATCTGTTGCCTTGTATTCATTTGTAATATCAGAAATTTTTTTCTCGCTCATTAATAATCCCCTAGCAATATATTAGTATTTAATATTATTTAAAATTATTTAATATTATTTAATATTATTTAATATTATTTAATATTATTTGATATTCTTCACTAAACCAATTTCATTAAAAGGATAAATTCTAAGCCAGGCTACTCCTGTGATTCTGTCTTTAGATACCGGACCAACAATTGCATACCTGGAATCTTCGCTATTATTTCTATTGTCACCTAAAACAAAGTACTCATCTTCTTCAAGCATAATAGGGTCATATGCCATACCTGGATCTAAAATCTCTTCAAATCCATAGTGTTCGTCAAGAACTTCTCCATTTATATAAATCTTTCCTTCTTCTATATAAACAGTTTCACCAGGAAGACCTATGACTCTTTTAATGTATAGTCTATTAGGGTCATGAATAGGTGGAAAAACAATTACATCAAATCTTTCAATATTTGAAAATCTTTTTGTAAGCTTTTCAGTGATAATAGAATCTCCATTACTAAGAGTTGTCTCCATCGAAGAACCATTTACTACAGTTCTTATTCCAACAAAATGTAATATAAAAAACACGCAAGCAAAAATGCTGGCAATATATAATACTACACCCAATATTTCTTTTTTTATATTAACTGGTTCTGAAGAATCAGTATTTATCTCATTATTATTCATTGCAAATATCCTTTGGTTTTTCTAAAGTCATTCTTCCAAGTTTACCAGACCTAAATTCATCAATAATACATCTGGAAGCTTTATTCAAATCAGGTTCACCGCCTTTAATTAAAAAAGCCCTGTTTTTTGCAACTTCTTCAATTATTGAATACTCATCTAAGGACTCATCAACTTCGTATCTATTGGCCAAAGCTCCCTTATATATATCTTTTAACAGCTTAATAAGCTCACAGGATAATTCGGACAATTCAATAATATCGTCATTAATCGATCCAATAAAGGCCAAATGCAATCCTACTGTCTGATCTTCAAATTTAGGCCATAATATACCAGGAGTGTCTAATAACTCTACAGATTTATTTAGCTTTATCCACTGTTTTCCTTTGGTGACACCTGGCTTATTTCCAGTTTTAGCAACAGCTTTATTGGCATAAGAATTAATAAAGGTTGATTTACCTACATTAGGAATACCTACAACCATAGCCCTGACAGGTCGATTTTTTATACCTCTTTTTCTATCACGTTCGAACTTTTCTGCACAAACCTCATCAAGTGCAGCTGTAACAGATTTCATATTTTTGCGTTCTCTTGAATCAAGTGGAACAACATAAAATCCTTTATTTTTATAATATGAAATCCATTCATCTAAAACTCTTTTATCTGCCAAATCAGCCTTATTCAATAGAACTAATCTAAGCTTACCATTTGCAAGCTTATTTATATCAGGATTTGTACTTGAGTATGGTACTCTTGCATCAATCACCTCTATTATTAAATCAATCAGTTTTATATCTTCCTGCATGCTACGAACAGCCTTTGTCATATGACCAGGATACCATTGAAACTCCATATATATACCTTTCAAATAATCAAAAATCTAAAAAAACAGCTTTTTGTTTGTAATATCAAACCAAATTCTGCCAAGAATATCTTCTTTTTTTATGTTACCAATTGTTTCGTATCTTGAATCTTCACTCTCGTCTCTGTTATCGCCAAGTACAAAATATTCTTCTTCTGATAATGTAAGAGGAACAGCGGCAATACCTGGATCAGTGATCTTGCTGTCAGCAATCAAGCTATTAAACTGTTCATCATTAACATATAGCTTGCCATTTTTTATAAGAACAGTATCTCCTGGAACAGCTACAATTCTTTTAATACTATAGCTGGCATTAACATTCTTGGCAGGCTTAAATGCTACGATATCACCAGACTTAGGTGATACAAACTTGTATGATAATGTATTAACTAAAAGAGAATCACCAGATGAAATAGTGGAATCCATAGAAACATTAGCACACTCCACCTGCTTGCCAAATGAAAATACACAAAAATATGCAAGTGCAATTGTAACAACTAGCTCAATAGCAAAGGTCACAAAATATGCAATTCTTTCTCTATCAGCTTTTTGTCTTCTTCGCTTAAATCTAAGCTTATTGCTTCTTTTATTTTTTTTATTTACAAAAAAACGTCTAATCTTGTTGAACATAGTAACCTCAATCTTAAATATACTACCACAAATCAGAGGCTTAATAAATATTTATTAAAAATATGCAATATAAAAGCTACCTAAAAAGGTAGCTTTTATTGCTTAAAATATAAGCGGATTTGTAAGACGGCTTAAGCCACTTACTGTAGGGACAAAAACCCTATTTTGATGTGCGTTGCCTGATTCATTTTTTAGTTCATCACAGGCTGATTTGAACATGTTTCCAAATTCCCCATTACTGTCTTTCTTTACAAATTTGTAGAAAATCTGTCCATGGGAACCAGAATCTGAGGAACTTGAATACTCGGCTACCGCCGAAACTCTTGAATAATCATCAAAAAAGATAAGATCATCCCCTCTCTTATGGTGTTAGTCATTAGTTCCTAAGAGCAATATAACATCATTTAGGGAATTTTGCAAGCATATAACACAATATATTGTGTTTAAGATTCTGTATCGTCTTTATCAGTATCTTTTCCTAATGTATTATCTCCAGCAAATACAGGCACAAATTTCATTTGTGAAGTATTTCTTTTATTTTTTGCCTTGTTATACGTTAACGCTGCCTCGCAAAAAGCATTTTGTGCACAGATTGGCTCATTATTTCGTCTGTTCAATCTAACATACTCTGATTTTTCATTCATGTAATATGCTTTAAGATTATCAGATAAAAGTACATTTAATATATTTACTATTCTAGCCTTAATCTCATCATCCTCAACAGGGAATACTATCTCAACTCTTCTATCAAGATTTCTTGGCATCCAGTCAGCAGAACCCATATATATATCTTCCTGACCATTATTATAAAAATAAAAGATTCGACTATGCTCTAGATATGTACCAACGATTGAACAAACCTTTATATTCTCACTGATACCTGGAAGCTGCGCCCTGAGGCAGCATATACCTCTGACAATAAGATTAATCTCTACTCCAGCACAGGAAGCCTCATATAGCTTTTCGATTATTTCTTTATCACATAAAGAATTCATTTTAGCTATAATAAGAGCTTTCTTTCCTTCCTTTGCATGCTTTATTTCTCTGTCAATTAAAGAAATAAACTTATTTCTCAGCCAGAAAGGAGCTACAGCAAGCTTGTTCCATGAATTAGGCTTTGAATAACCAGATAACATATTAAATACTGCAGTTGCATCCATACCATAGCTCTCTTTGCATGTAAAAATACCACAATCAGTATAAAGCTTGGCCGTCGAATCATTATAATTTCCGGTTCCTAAATGAACATATCTTCTAATCTGATCTTCTTCACGTCTGACTACAAGAGCAATTTTACAGTGCGTCTTTAATCCAACAAGGCCATATATAACATGACAACCAGCTTTTTCAAGTTTTCTTGCCCAAACAATATTATTTTCTTCATCAAATCTGGCTTTTAATTCGACAAGAACTGTTACCTGCTTACCATTTTCTGCAGCTTTTGCCAAAGAAGCAATAATTGGTGAGTTTCCAGAAACTCTATATAAAGTTTGTTTTATGGCCAGAACCTTCTTATCATTTGCGGCCTGAGCTATAAAATCAACAACGGGATCAAAGGTCTCATACGGATGATGAAGGAATACATCCCCCTTTTTAATCTCATCAAAAATATTATCACCAGGAGCAATTCTCGGATTAGACTGTGGAGTATATGATGGTAGCTTTAAATTATCATGCCCTTCAATACCATATAGCTTGAATAAAAATGTCAAATCAATCGGACCAGAAATTTTAAAAATATCATCATCCTTTACTGTAAGATTATCCTTTAGAATAGATAATAGCTTTGGATTAATATCCTTTGACACTTCCAGTCTTATTACTTCGCCCCACTGACGCTTTTTTATCTGTCTTTCTATCTCAATCAAAAGATCTTCTGCCTCATCTTCATCGAGAGTAAAGTCAGCATTTCTCATAACACGATATGGTGAAGTAGCTGTAATCTCATAATTCAAAAACAGCTTATCCATATTATTTTCAATAATAGTCTCAAGTAAAATAAAGCTATCAGTAACACCTTTTGCATTAGGAATTCTAATAAATCTAGGAAGTACAGATGGAACCTGTACTGTAGCAAATTCTACGTCACTCTTTACGTCTGTCTTTGTTTTTTTATTAATCAAAGCAGCAATATTAAGTGATTTATTCCTTATAAGTGGAAATGGTCTTGATGCATCATGAGCCATTGGTGTAAGAACAGGGTATACCTGATCCATAAAGTATCTGTCAGCAAAATCCGTCTGTTCATCATTCAAGTCCTTATAATCCGAATAAAGAACAATGCCTTCTTTTTTTAGTAAAGGAATAATGCTTTTATTGTAAATATTATACTGATTTGTAACTAACTCTCTTGTTGCTTTATTTATTTCATAAAGCTGCATAGTTGGAGTCATTCCTGCAATATCCAGCTTATCGTAGCCAGCATGCTCCATATCCTTTAAGGAAGCAACTCTAACCATAAAGAATTCATCTAAATTAGAGCTGGCAATACTTACAAACTTCATTCTATCTAAAACAGGTATATTAGCATCCTTTGATTCTCCTAATACTCTATTATTAAAAGCAATCCAGCTAAGCTCTCTATTATTAAAATTACTATATTCACTAAAATCCAATTTTTTCATAAACTGCTCCTATAATCTTTTTTCTCTAAGAACTGGTCTAATTGAAAATACAGATTCAAAAAAATCAGCCTTTTCAGTAAACAAACCTCTTTCCAGAGCCATAGATGCACTAGATTCAATATTAATAATCAGCTGGTTAGCACTAACTCTCATAGTTACATGCTTTAATTTTTGTTTATGACTTCTGTCAAGTGCATTTGCAACTTTAAGTATAGCTAAAAGCTTTGCAATGATAATATACTCATCTTCAGTAAAAGCAGATGTATTCTGGTCAAAATCAAAAATATTCATTTTATTGCTTGCTACTACAGCTGCAATTATTTCTCTTTCTTTATGTGTAAGACCCAGGATTTCATTAGACATAATAATTTGCTTTGAGCATTCAGCTGAAGCCGCAATACTTATGTATTTTCCACAATCATGTAATATACATGCCACCTCAAGCAAAAGCTTATATCTTTTATCCATACCATGATATTTTTTTGTAGTGTCAAATATCATGTTCGACATCTTACATAAAGCCTTTAAATGAGGCTGATAACTTCCATAGCGAAGAGCTATTGACCAGGCAGCAGATAATACATCCTGATCAAAATCATGTTCGGAAATAAGCCACTTATTTTCATATGAATAGTCGTATGCTATTCCCTCGCATATAGATAAACCAGGTATAACCACTTCTTCAGATGGTAAGATATTAGCAATAGCACGATGAAGCATAATAAAAGGCTCTATTATTTCATCATTATCATTCAAAAAGTCAACACCTGTTGTATATTTACTTACCTTTTCTTTGTCAATATCACTAACAAATTTTCTATATCTTTCTGTTGTTACATGATTATTCTCTTTATATTTAACAACTGAATCAAAAATATAAGAAACCTGATCACCTAATAAAATCATGTACTTTGGAGATATATCCCGCAAAAACATATCTGCAAATACAGATAATTCTTTAGTAATTACTTCATTAATCTGCTCTTTATAATTTTCAAGATGAGCTAGCTTCTTTAGGTTTTCCTTAACAGCTACTGTACCTAGCATAATATGCTGAGTTGTTATAATTTTACCCTTGGAAAACAAAGTAATCTGTAGAGATGTTCCACCTACATCTACAAGAAGAGCCGATTCTTTAATCATTTCATCAAAATCAGACATAGAAGCAATGGCTTCATATCCCAAGAACCGATGCCAAGAATTACGTATAATAGAAATATTAAGACCAGTTTTTAACTTAATCTGTTCGATTACAAAAAGACTATTGTCAGCAGCAGAAATATTCACACCAACATAAGCTCTGTAATCATCGACATGATACCCTTCAATTACAGTTCTCATGTCAGATAAAACAGCGCACAAAGATGTTGTGGTTTCTTTAGAAATATACTTGTATCTCATAATATCAGATATAATATCTGTCTGAGTTTTTAAACAGTCTATCTCCTTAATACCCTTTTGCTTACTAACCTCAAATACCTTCATCGTGACTTCATATGAGCCAACGTAAATTGATGCAAATAGCTTCAAATCCCCACACCTTTCATATAATCTATAAATTGTCTGGCACATCTGCCAGAAAGACCACCATGTGACAATTCCCATTTATTGGCTTCAGCCAACAAAACATCATCTTCTATTTCAAGCTGATATTGTTCTTTTAACCCCAACACAATATCGTTGAATTCTTTTTTAGATGGAGAGCCATAGTATATTGTTACACCAAATCTATATGATAATGATAACTTTTCGGATATAGTATCGTTCTTATGCAAATCATCATAATCATCCTTATCCTTGAAAGACTCTTTTATAAGATGTCTTCTATTCGAGGTAGCATAAATCAAAACATTATCCGGCTTTTTTTCAAGTCCACCCTCTATAACAGCTTTTAAGTATTTATACTCAGTTTCAAATTCTTCAAAAGAAAGGTCATCCATATATAAAATAAATTTATATTTACGGGACTTAATCTGGGCGATAACATTATGTACATCTAATAACTGATGCTTGTATATTTCAATCAGTCTAAGTCCATCATCATAGTATTCATTACAAATAGCCTTAATAGAAGTAGATTTTCCAGTACCAGAATCACCAAACAATAAACAATTATTTGCAACCCTCCCCTGTAAAAATGACTCTGTATTATCTATAAGCTTTTTCTTTTGAGACTCATATCCAATAAGATCGTCCAAATTAACGTGTGTAATATTTGAAACAGGAACAATTTCTCCACCTGGCTTGATTCTAAATGCCTTATGAAGACCAAGCTTACCAACGCCAAAGGCTTTGTAAAAATCTGCAACAAGCATCATAAACTCTTTTGCATCTTTTGCATTAGCTAAATCAGAAGCAAGATCAACAATACAGTCTCTGATTCTTTTATTAAACTTATAACCAGTATTTTCTTTAGCATCAAAACAGGATAATGTCTCATAATCATATGGAAAAATCTTGTCAAAATCCTTTAGGTCGATTGAAAAAATATCCTTTACAATCTCAAAATCTCTAAGAGCTGTCTTAGATATAGCTCCACCACAATCACCTATCATCTCGCAGGATAAACTATAAGCATTTTCAGAATTAACCAAAAAATGAGCTATAGTTAATTGCCAAAGATTATTATAAAAACCATGTGAAACAGATAAATCAACAATTTCATTTAAGCATTCATAATATTCTCTTTCAAAACAATTAATATTGTTTCCCCTAATGAGCATATCATGGAGTCTCGATATTTTATATATTGTATTGCTTTCGTCTAATTTAAAATAAACCAATCTGTCAGCTAACATATTCTACCTTCTTTAATAATTACCTAATACTTTAAAAAAGCTTGCTTCTTCTCTAATACCTAAAAGAGCATTCATAACAGCTTCCTGCTTAAGGTTGCCAGTAATATCAATAAAAAATCTATATTCCCAGTTCTTTCCCTTTATTGGTCTTGATTCAATTAATGACATATTTAAACCATTAAAAGCAAAGTGCGAAAGAATACCATATAAGCTTCCATCTGTATTAGGAAGTTCAAAGCAGATACTAATTTTATCTGCAGTGTTTAAATATTCTTTATTGCTGCCAACAATAATAAACCTGGTTTGATTTTCGGTATTATCCTGAATACATTCTTCTAAAACATCCAGCCCATAAATATTAGCATTTAAAATAGAACCTATAGATGCTTTTGATTTGTCATTATCATCACTAACTTTTTTAGCTGCAACAGCAGTATTTAAAACAGCATTTTGAGACCAGTCACTATGCTTATTAGACAGATACTTAGAGCACTGCATAAGAGCCTGTGGATGAGAATAAACGGATTTAATATCTGAAATATTTGCACCTTTTATGCCCAGTAGAGAATGATTAACATTAATAATCTGCTGGCCAATAATTGTAACATCATAATCCATCAGCAAATCATAGTTTTCAGTTATGGATCCTGCTGAAGAATTCTCTATAGGAAGTACAGCATAATCGGCCTTACCAGAAACAATAGCTTCCATGGCATCCTTCCAGGTTTTGACATGAAAAGTATCGCTGTCTAATACGTAATCTCCAAAAAACTGTTTTAAAGCAAGCTGTGAATATGCTCCCTCAACACCCTGATATACCACCTTTTTTCCAGTAAAATCAAAGCTGTCTTTACCAGAAAAATCCATATCATCTAAAAGGCCATGCTCTGCAAGAATCGTATATTGCTTTTTTCTACTGGTTGACATAATCTGCTCAAATAACTGATTAATTCCCTGTGCTGAAAAATCATCATGAGCAAGCGATGACAAGGCTTTTAACTTTGCTATCTCACGTTCCTTATCATATACCTTTTTGCCATTTTCTATTTTGAATCTGGCAACATCCTCAGCTAAGAGTAATCTTTTTTCATAGAGCTCTAAAAGCTTTGTATCTACTTCATCTATTTCTTTTCTAATTTCTGTTAAATCTTTCACTTATTTCATCTCCACTATAGGTGAAAATTCACCAGGCACAAAATCACCATTTGAATAATTTACATGATACATTTTATTTCCGTTAAATTCTTTAAAATACAAATACCTGGAGGTAAGACAAATATTTTTATATTCACCTGTCATTATAAGATTTCTAGCTCCAGTATTCATATCAAGAACATAAAGTGCAGCAGGCTCATCACCATTTGGCATCGTCTGATAAAATATATAGTCATTTGTTATATTAAAATGAGATACGCCTTCTTCTGTTCTATTAATTAAAGAACCTCCGTTTAAGTCAATAGAGCACAATTTGTATTCATCACTAAGATTACAACCGTATATAACTCCATTAAATAAAACTGGCTGATATATAAGTTCGTTAGAAATAATAGAGTCAGAACCATCTGGCTTTAATCTGTGAACGTAATGATCCTTTATAACGCCACAATAATATATCTCATTGCCTGTAGTACCAGAAGGATCAACACCAGCATTTATCACCTGATGAGGATCATTTCCAGCTATATCCACCTTATATAGTGTGCTGGCTGATGCCTTGTCATAGTGAACGTAATAAAGATCATTACCAATCAAGGATAAATGAGAACACACGGCATCATCTAGTATCTTGACCTTTTTCCCCTTTTTTGTCGTTCTGCAAAGAGAATGTGTTGAAATCTTCAAAAAGGACATCTGCCCCTCATCATTATTATTATCTCTACAATAATAGAGATAATTATCATCAGCATTAATATAAAAGACTCTGTCATCGTTGACTTTTTTAATGTCTGACTCATCCAAGTTCATAGAATATAGTCTGTTATTATCGTTAGGATTTGCAAAATAAACGAGTCCATCATGCTCACAAACTGTACCCTCGTTGTATAGGTTTGAAGCAGTATTGCCATTTACAATACCATCATTATAAACTGTTCTTTCGCTAAAAAACTTAAAGGCAAATAATGCTAGCACAACAGCAGCAATTCCAATTATTAATTTTATTGATGAAATATTAGTATTCTTCATAATTTATGCAATATTTTATAAAATAATTTTATTATTAATCAGTTTTAAAAGCCACAAAGACTTTATTTCTATTATTGAAAATAACCTGCTTATGCAAAATCAAACAATGACAGCTGATTAGATTCTGACATTCCTGCAGTAACTCCCATTCTATCCAAAGCCTCTATTGTCGCAGCAGAAACCTTTCCTCTGTCCTTTATATCCTGTTTTGATAAAAATGGACCATCTTTAGCAGCAATTGCAAGCATTTCTGCAGCCTTGCCACCCATTCCTGCAATAGAAACAAAGGAAGGTAAAAGCTTACCATCTTTAATTTTAAAATAAATAGAATCTGATTCATAGAGGTCAATAGGCAAAAATTCAAAACCTCTAGCATACATTTCCTGCACAATACGAAGATCCTTTAATGTACCTTCATCCTTTGCTGATGCATCATCTGCATTTTGCAGTCTTTTAATCTCTGCCTCTACCTTGGCCTGTCCCTGACACATTAATTCACAATCAAAATTATCTGCTCTAATCGAGAAAAATGCAGCATAAAATTCAAGCGGATAATTAATCTTGCAATATGCCACTCTCCAAGCCATCATAACATAAGCAACAGCATGTGCCTTAGGGAACATATACTTAATCTTTTCACAAGATTCTACGTACCATTCTGGAACATTATGCTCTAGCATATGAGCCTTATATTCTGGCCACTGGTCACATTTTCCTTTTGCAACAGTACCCTTTCTGACTCTTTCCATAATAGTAAAGGACTCTGCAGGATCCAATCCCATATGGATCAAATAGGTCATAATATCATCTCTGGTACAAATCGCAGTTGAAATAGTTGCTTTTCCTGAAAGAATCAAATCCTTTGCATTACCTAGCCATACATCAGTTCCATGTGCGAGTCCTGCAATACGAACTAAATCCGAAAACTCTGTTGGCTTGGCATCAATAAGCATCTGCATAGCAAAATCAGTACCAAACTCAGGTATACCAAGTGTTCCAAGTGATGTTCCCATTAAATCGTCAGGCGTAACCCCAAGCGCTTCTGTATTTTGGAATAAGGACATAACACCCTTATCATCTAAAGGAATAGTTGTTGCATCAAAACCAATCAACTCTTCCAGACGTCTAATCATTGTAGGATCTGCATGTCCTAAAATATCAAGCTTTAGAAGGTTTGTATCTATAGAATGATAATCAAAATGAGTAGTAACAATATCTGTATCCTTATTAGCAGGATGTTGAATAGGTGTAAAAGAATATATCTCCTCACCAACTGGCAATACGATAATTCCTCCTGGATGCTGACCAGTTGTATTTTTTACACCAGTACAGCCAACAAGAAGTCTCTCAACCTCTTTTTTTCTTTTATCAACGCCATGCTCTTCATAGTATTTTTTAACCATTCCATATGCAGTTTTTTCAGCAACAGTACCTATTGTACCAGCTTTAAAGGTTTGACCATCTCCAAATATAACTTCAGTATATCTATGCGCCTTTGACTGATAATCACCAGAAAAATTCAGGTCAATATCAGGCTCTTTGTCACCTTTAAATCCAAGGAAGGTTTCAAATGGAATATCAAATCCATGCTTTGAAAGCTTATTACCGCATTTTGGACAAAGCTTGTCCGGCATATCACAGCCGCCTCGACCAGAAAACGCCTTTACCTCGTCTGAATCAAAATCAACATAATAACATTTGTCACAGAGATAATGCGCAGAAAGAGGATTAACCTCCGTAATACCAGCCATTGTAGCCACAAAAGATGAACCAACCGAACCTCTTGATCCAACCAAATAGCCATCCTCAACTGACTTCCACACCAGTTTTTGAGCAATAATGTACATAACGGCATAGCCATTTCCAATAATGGACTTAAGCTCTCTTTCCAGACGCTCTGCAACCACCTCTGGAAGCTCTGGACCATACATACTATGTGCCTTATCATAACAAATCTTTCGAAGAGTCAGGTCTGAATCTTCGATGACAGGTGGACATTTATCAGGTCTGACTGGAGATATGTTCTCTATCATATCAGCTATCATATTAGTATTATCAATTACTACTTCATGAGCCTTTTCAAGTCCTAAATATGCAAATTCTTCAAGCATTTCCTCAGTGGTATGAAGATATATAGGTGGCTGCATATCAGCGTCGTTAAAACCTTTAGAAGCCTGAATAAACCTTCTGTATATTTCATCCTCTGGATCAAGAAAATGGACATCACATGTAGCACAAACTGGCTTATTCAACTCTTCTCCAAGAGCTACAATCTTTTTGTTTATCTCTCGTAGGTCATCATCATTTTCAATGTAATACTTTTCCTCACGAATCATATATCCGTTATTTCCGACTGGTTGAATTTCTAAATAATCATACCAGTTTGCAATACGAATAATCTCTGACTCAGGTCGGCCCAAAAGTATAGCATCATATAGCTCGCCCTCCGAACAGGCAGAACCAATAATTAAGCCATCACGATACTTGTCAACCAGTGACTTAGGAACCTTTGGTCTGTTTTGAAAATATCTAATATGAGATTCTGAAACAAGTCTATATAGATTTATTCTTCCTAAATCATTCTTAGCAAGCAAAATACAATGATTCGGGTGCATCTTTTTTATCTGCGCATCAGAAGGTGCTCCCACTTCATTCAATTTTGCAAGATCATTAATATCTCTATTCTTAAGCTTTTCTACAAGCTTTAAGAAAATCAAAGCAGTACATTCTGCATCATAAACAGCCCTATGATGCAACTCAAGATGAACATCTAAGGCTTTTGCTAAAATATGAAGTTTGAAATTAGACTGATCTGGCATCAAATATCTGGCTGTTGCCACAGTATCCAAATAAGTGAAGCTATAATCTATACCTAATTCCTTACATTTTTCTTTTATAAATCCTGTATCAAAATCTGCATTATGAGCTACAAGAACACAGCCCTTACAAAATTCAACAAATCTAGGCAGTATGACATCATAGGTCGGTGCATCAATTACCATATCATCAGTGATTGTAGTAAGCTCGGTAATCCTATATGGAATAGGAATTTGGGGATTAATATATTCAGAAAATCTGTCAACTATCTCATTATTAACAATTTTAACAGCACCAATTTCAATTATTCTGTCCTTGCTAGCATTAAATCCTGTTGTTTCAATATCAAATACAACAAATGCACCATCAAAATTCTGCCCAGCTTCGTCAGTAACAGGAAGCTTTGTATCATCTACAAGATAAATCTCGCAGCCATATATAACCTTAAAATCAGGATTTTTCTCCACAAAATGATGTGCATCAGGGAAGGCCTGTACAACACCATGGTCTGTAACTGCTAAAGCCTTATGTCCCCATGCTTTTGCTCTCTTAAGAATATCCTGAACCTCTGACACTCCATCATATTCACTCATCTTTGTATGACAATGAAGCTCTACTCGTTTTTCTGTTGACTGCTCCATTCTAGTAGTCAAAAAACTCTTAATTTTCATAATTCCATAAATAGATGAAAATGAAAGTTCATTGTCAAATTTATCAAACTTTGGAATACCTTTTAGCTTAACAAACTCCCCAACCTTTACATCACTCTCAAACTCTTCAGCAGCGGCGTTAGTAAGAAAGACCTTGAAGCCAATAGTATCTGTAAAGTCAGTAATAGAGCCAATAGCTATAGTCTTTTCATTCTTGATTGGACGCATCTCCAAAGAAAGAATCTGACCTCTAATAGTAGTCTCACCTATCTCATCAATAACCTCAACAATAGGAATAGACTCATCTGTAAATTCTCTACCATATAGGCAGTCAGGGTTATCAGATTTTACGACTGAACGACCATAAGCAGCAGACTTCTCTTTATTCTTTTTCATCGATGGGTCAAAAGGCTTTTTCTCCTCTTCAATTGTCTTTTCTTCCCTGGCTTTTTCAATGATTTCATCAATACCAAATACCCTGTCAGATATAGCCTTAACAGAGGCAATTACAGCCTCTTCATTTCGTTCAAGCATATTTGAAGGACGCGCCTCTTTATAATCAAAATCAATAATTATAGACTGATTACATCTTTGACATAATATTTTAAACAAAATATCAGCAAGCTCCTGCTGACGCTGACGTGCCATAAATGAGTCTTCTAATATGACAACAATCTTTCCCTCAGTAGAATAATCAAAATCAGCATTTTTAAATATAGAAAACAGAATAGAACTATAATTATCAAGCTCCTCTAAAATAGAATCTCTATATGCGTCCATAAGATTCTTTGGAGTGTATAAACTAGAAAGATTAAAACTTTCAATAATCTTGATACAAGTATCATTATTTGAAAAAAACTGCTTTTTAATATTCTTTTCAAGCTTTAAAATAGCTCGTTTAGGAACAAGCATATTAAAAGAAAGGTAAATACGCAAAGAATTATCCTTTTTACACGTACTTACCCTTGTAATAGTGGCATCCTTTAAAATGTCACCCTCTGTATCTGACTTATATTCAGGAAAAACATCATAAAATCCCTGACAATCCATAATACCCTCAACTATCTAGGCCAAGCATCAAGCTCCTTTTTTAGTTCTTCTAAAAGGACCTCCTCCTTAACCTTTTTAACTACTTCTCCGCCTTTAATAATAAGGCCTTCACTTATTCCACCAGCCACACCAAGATCTGCCTCTTTTGCCTCACCTGGACCATTAACAACACACCCCATAACAGCAACCTTAATATCGAGGTCATAATCCTGTACGAGATTTTCTACCTGATTAGCAAGGCCTATCAAATCTATCTGTGTTCGACCACATGTAGGACATGATACAATCTCTATGCCGCCCTTTTTAAGCCCCAGTGTACGCAATATAAGCTTTGCTGACTTAATCTCTTCAAGTGGATCACCAGTAAGTGAAACTCTAATAGTGTCTCCTATTCCCTGCGACAAAATAAGTCCAAGACCTATAGATGACTTAATATTTCCAGATATAAGAGTACCCGCTTCAGTAATACCTACATGAAGAGGATGATCAGTCTTTGTCGATAAAAGCTCATGTGCCTTAACACACATCAATACATCTGAGCTCTTGATGCTAATAACAAGATTATCATATCCCATGTCCTCAATAATGGACACCTTATCAAGTGCTGATTCAACAAGGCCTTCTGCAGTAACACCATTATACTTTGCAACAAGTTCTTTTTCTAACGATCCAGAATTAACGCCAACTCTTATCGGAATATTTCTTTCCTTACAGGCATCAACAACCGCCTTTATTCTATCCTTAGAGCCAATGTTTCCAGGATTAATTCGGATTTTGTCAGCACCATTTTCAATAGCTGCAAGAGCAAGTCTATAGTCGAAATGAATATCAGCAACAAGAGGTATATCAATTTGCTTTTTAATTTCAGCTATTGCTGAAGCAGCCTCCATTGTTGGAACAGCACATCTAATAATATCACAACCTGCAGCAGTCAATGCTTTTATTTGTGCGACAGTGGCATTAACATCTTCCGTCTTTGTATTTGTCATAGACTGAATTAATATAGGATTATTTCCACCAATAACCTTGTTTCCAATTTTAACTTCTCTTGTTTGCATATCAATCCCCTTAATAATCAATTACCATCTAACCAATTATCTTTAATTATTGACAATTATCGTCCAACAATAATTTTAATAATGTCATTATACATAACATAAAACATCAAAAGCATTAGCAAAGCAAACCCAAGCACATGAATTTTGCCTTCTAAATCCTCATCTATTTTCTTTCCTCTAATCATCTCAACAATAATGAATAATATCCTGCCGCCGTCAAGAGCTGGAACAGGTAACAAATTCATTATACCAAGGTTAACAGATAAGAGAATGAGCATATTAAGCATATTTAAAATAACACTAATTGCGCCATTTACAGCAGATTCTTCGTAGACATCTCCTATAGTATCAACTATACCAACCGGTCCTGACAAATCAGATGCTTTAACGCCACCTGTAAAAAGCATTTTTAGTGACTCAATAGTCATATAAATCTGATATTTCATTTCATAGAAGCTGTATTTTAAAATATTTGCTCCTTTTAATTTTTCAGGCATTCCACTAACAACGCCAATAACATATCTACCACTATCGGTTTTTGCGGCATTAAGCGTAGTAGTCTGTAATTCACCATCACGCAAATATTCAACCTTAATATCATCATGGTTGAAATACAAGCATATCGCAATCTCATTAAAGAAATGCAGATTATATCCAGCTATAGATTTGATTTCATCGCCTGATGTAAGACCAGCCTCTTCTGCTGGTGAACCTTCCATTACTCTAGATATAACAGGTAATGTAGTATATGAAGCAGATAAAAGTATAATTGAAGCAACAAAAGCTAAAATAATGTTAAAAAGTGGTCCTGCAACTGAAATTAATAATCTTTGCCATGCCTTTTTATTATTGAAAGCTCTAGGATTTGTTGAATCATCATCTTCGCCTTCCATGACACAGGCTCCACCAAGCCATAAAAGCTTAATAGAATATCTGGTTTCGCCCTTTTTAAAGCCTACTATTTCTGGGCCAAAACCAATACAAAACTCATTAACCTGAACGTTACAGGCCTTTGCTACTAAAAAATGTCCAAGTTCATGAAATATAATCATGAACGTAAATATTAAAATTGCAATTATTATTTTCAAATCAATTCTCCAACACGCGTTGTATTTATCAATGTTAATTAATATTTAACATTTCAAAGCTTTATCTAACAATATTTTCCTAGTATATAATCATAGGTTGCCTGCTCAGTTGCAAGCACCTCTTCCAAATTCGGATTTTCAATAAAGTCAACATCCATCATAGCCTCAGAAATAATCTCAGGAATCTGAAGGAAGCCAATTTTTTTATCTAAAAACATAGCAACAGCCTTTTCATTAGCTGCATTATAAATGGTAGGAATATTACCTCCTGCCTGCATTGCATCATAAGCCAGAGCCAGACCAAAAAAGGTATCTAAATCAGGCTTTTCAAATGTAAGTGTGCCAACTTTAAACAAGTCTAAACCTTCTGTGTAAAGAGTACGTCTATTAGGATAAAAAAGTGCGTAAAGAATAGGTAATCTCATATCCGGAACACCCATCTGTCCAATTACTGCTCCATCCATAAATTCAACTGCCGAATGCAGAATACTCTGAGGATGTACCAAAACCTCGACCTTTGATAATGGAACATTAAAAAGCCACTTGGCTTCCATTACTTCTAAGCCCTTATTTACCATTGTCGCAGAATCAATAGTAATCTTTCTTCCCATTGACCAGTTTGGATGCTTTAAGGCATCCTCTAAAGTGACATTCTCAAGTTCATCTAAAGATTTGCCTCTAAAAGGTCCACCAGACGCTGTAAGTAATATTTTGCTGATTTCATTATGTCTTTCACCATTTAATGACTGAAAAATAGCCGAATGCTCGCTATCTACAGGCAAAATATCAACGCCCATTTCCTTTGCAAGTGGCATAATAATATGACCAGCAGTAACAAGTGTTTCTTTATTTGCCAAAGCAATTGTCTTCTTAGCCTTAATAGCCTCTACTGTAGGTCTTACTCCTATCATTCCAACAATGGCCGTAACAACAGTATCAGATTTTTCGTAGGTTGCCACTTCAATCAGGCCGTCCATTCCAAAACAGACTCTAATGTCAGACAAATCCTTTATTGATGTAGAAAGACTAATCGCATCCTTTTCGTCTGCAACACAAACTAAAGAAGGGTGAAATTTTCTAATTTGCTCTTCAAATAGCTTTATATTTCTTCCACAGCTCATAGCCTCAACTACAAGCTCGTCCTTATTGGATGAGACAATATCAAGAGTCTGTGTACCAATTGATCCAGTTGAACCAAGAATAGATAAATGCTTCATAATACCCTCTTATAATATAACTAAAATAAATGTTATATAATAACCGTCCTTAAAAAATGAATTACTTAAGAAATATACTGCTTAAACAATAATCTACTTAAGAAATATACTACTTAAAAAATCTACTTAAGAAATATACTGCTAAAAAAATCTACTTAAGAAATAAACTACTTAAAAATATACTGCTTAAGAAATAAACTACATAAAATATAAACACAGATAATAAATAATAGGTGCTGTAATTATAATAGAATCAAATCTGTCAAGAATTCCACCATGTCCAGGTATTAGCTTTCCATAGTCCTTTATATCATAGTTTCTTTTAATAGCGGATGCTGTCAGATCTCCCACCATTGAAATAAGCGCACCAACAGCTGACATTATTGCAAGAATTACAATTTCAGCGCTTGTAATAGACATCTGATTCATAAATATATATGAATATAAGGCTGTCAAAAGTGCAGCGCCAACAACGCCGCCAACAGCTCCTTCAATACTCTTTTTAGGACTAAGTATAGGTGACATTTTATGCTTTCCAATAAGCATACCCACACAATAAGCACATGTATCACAGCCCCATGAGCAAAGGAAAATAAGCCATACCAAATATTCACCGTTAGCAAGATAATTCCTGGTAAGATATAAACACGAAAGCATTACAGATACATATACTAAGCCAAAGAATGCACCTGCCACCTGCTTAAAATCAAACTTTGGATATGCAAAAACATAAACCATCATAAGAGTAATCATAAATGCAAGTAAAACTGGCAAACTCAATGTACCTTTAAATAAAAGGTTGCAATAATATACTACAGAAAAAATATACCCAGCGATTGCAAGACCACTCTTTTCTATACCTATGGCACGATATAATTCAAATAATCCAATTAGGGAAATAATAGCCATAACGCCCCAAAGTAACAGCCCACCGTTTATAATGAAAAGCAACGCTAGAGCCACTAAAACTATTCCACTTATTAATCTTGTTTTAAACATTAAACGCCTCCAAATCTACGATTTCTATTTTCGTATGCTGCAATAGCCTTATCCAATTCTGCCTCATCAAACGCAGGCCATGGAACTTCAGTAAAATAAAACTCTGCATAAGCAAGCTGCCACAAAAGATAATTAGAAAGTCTTTGCTCACCTGATGTTCTAATCATAAGATCAGGGTCAGGAATATAGCTAGTATCAAGATATGATGAAATCATTTTTTCATCAATATCCTCACTATTTATATTACCAGCCTTAACATCATTTGCAATATTAGTTACAGCTCTTCTAATCTCATCTCTTGAGCCATAATTTACAGCGATTGTAAGAGTAAGTCCATCAAAATCCTTTGTAAACTCCTCAAGCTCGTGAATCGCTTTAATATTTGCTTCTGAAAGCTTTGATAAATCACCTATAAATCTCATTCTAAGATTATCTTTTTTTGCCGTCTTCATACATTTTTTTATATATTCAGACAAAAGATTCATGATAGTATCTACTTCTTCCTTTGGTCTAGACCAATTTTCTGTAGAAAAAGCATACATTGTCACATACTTAACGCCTCTATCATAGGCAGCTCGGCAAATAGTATCAACATTTTTGGCGCCAACAGAATGTCCATAAGTACGAGGCATTCCCTTTGACTTTGCCCATCTTCCATTTCCATCTAATATTATCGCTATATGCTCTGGTGCACTCATTTTTTACCTCTCATATAATGCAAGAAAAGGGCACAATCGTGCCCTCAATAGTAAACCATATACAAAAGTCTTACAAAACTATACTGTCATAATTTCCTTTGATTTAGCTTCAATTGCTTCATCAATCTGAGCAATATACTTGTCTGTAAGCTTCTGAGCCTGTCCCTCAAGATCTTTTATCTGGTCTTCTGAAACATCAGCCTCTTTTGAAAGCTTCTTAAAAGAATCCATTGCATCACGTCTGATATTACGAACTGCAACTTTAGCATCCTCGCCATGCTTCTTTACATCCTTTGCAAGCTCCTTACGACGATCCTCAGTAAGCTCAGGAAATACAAGACGAATCATCTTACCATCATTAGTAGGATTAATGCCGATATCAGCAATCATAATAGCCTTTTCAATATCCTTAAGGATAGACGCCTCCCATGGCTGAATCTGAATCATTCTAGCCTCAGGCACAGAAACATTTGCCACCTGCTGAATAGGTGTTGGAGCTCCGTAATAATCAACCATTACCTTGTCAAGAACATGTGGATTAGCACGTCCTGCTCTGATTGTATTGAATTCCTCCAATAAATTATTGAAGGACTTTTGCATTTTCTCGTCATATGCAACTAATCTTTCGTCCATTTTATACCTCTACACAATTACTTTTGTACCATTAAAACTACCTGATGATGCCTTTATAATAGAATCTTCTTCATTTAAAGAGAAAACATACATAGGCATCTTTTGCTCCATTGCAAGTATAGATGCAGTCATATCTACAACCTGAAGCTTCTTTGCAATAACCTCATCAATGCTAATCTCATCATATCTAACAGCGTTAGGATTAACCTTTGGGTCAGAATCATAAACACCATCAATTGACTTTGCAAGCAAAATGCAGTCAGCTTCAATCTCAATTGCTCTAAGAACTGTTGCTGTATCTGTTGAAAAATATGGATGACCCGTACCACCTGCAAAGAAAATTACATTACCTCTGCCAAAGTACTTATTAACTCTGTCCTTTGAATACAGCTTTGAAAAAGAGCCACATTCAAATGGAGTTAAAACCTCGGTAGTAAGACCTACAGTTCTAAAAACCTCTGCAACATAGATGCAGTTCATAACAGTAGCAAGCATACCTACCTGATCAGCCTTGCATCTGTCTACAGTATCATTAGATCTTCCTCTCCAGAAATTGCCACCACCAATAACGATACCAACCTGAGTACCAGCATCAACAAGTTTCTTCACCTGTTTAGCAACTGGAATAATTGTCTCATCATCAAGTCCAAAGCCCTTCTCACCAGCAAGAGCTTCACCTGAAAGCTTTAATAATACTCTGTTCATATTTTACTCCCTAAAAATAGACATATTACAAATCCTAAGACTCATAATATGTCATATTTAACAACTATTTATGCAAATACTGAAGTAACATCAACCTCTGAGTATGCCTGAGAACAGAAGCCCTCGATTACAGCACCATTATTAATCTGTACTGAACGAGACTTGATATTACCCATAATAACTGCACTTGTATCAATAACAACAGGCCCCTGAACATCAATGTCACCCTTTACAGCACCAGCAATAACAGCAGATGTAGCTGAAATATTACCAATGATTACAGATCCAACACCGATCTTAGCTGTTCCTGTTGTAGAAACCTCACCTTCAATCTTTGCAGAATCAGCAAAGAACTCAGATGATGAACTATTTCCCTTGATTACACCAGTAACAACAAGCTTGCCATTACATGAAACATCACCTTCAATAGCACCTTGAACGTCAATAGAACCCTCTGACTCAAGACTACCCTTTATCTTCATACCAGCTGTAATAACTGCTGTCTCATCTGAAACTGGCTTGTTCTCAACTGGTGCAACATTCTGATTAATAACTGTATCCATTTTTACGCTCTCCTTAACTACAGGCTTTTCTTCTTTAACTACAGGCTTTTCTTCCTTAACTGGCTGCTCAGGTGTTTCTACCTTTTTAGCAACCTGCTCTAAAAGACCATCAAGCTTATTAAGCTCTGAATCAACATCGATGTCTCCATCAAGTGTGTTAACCATGATTTCATCATCAGTAAGATCAGAACCACCTGGAATAAGCTCATCTACAGCGTCTGAAAAATCTTCTTTAAACTCTTTAAAAAATCCCATCTTGTTCCTCCAAATTATTTATTCAATACACTCATGTGCTGAATGACAGTTGTTTCGTCTGTTATAGGTCTAATAATAGCACCATGTGCCTGCAATTCCTCTATTAGTTTTGGCAAAGCCTCTACTGTAGAGCCCTTATTAGAGCCATCATGCATCAAGACAACAGACGTTTTGTATTTTACCACATCCTTCATAACATTTTCAACAAGTTCATCAGGTGTAAACGCCTGTGATGTGGCATCTCCACTAGCTACATTCCAATCATAATAAACAATACCCTGTTCATTTAAGTATGAAATATAACTAGACATATCTATATTGGAAACCTGATTAGAGCTTCCACCTGGAAATCTATAATATTTACTAGTAACACCAGTAGTGTCATAAATCAAATTCTGAATATCAGCTAAATCCTGCTTAAATGCATCAATTGATGAATAAATATCACTATATTTATGTGAGTATGAATGCATTCCTATAGTATGGCCTTCATCAACAATTCGCTTATATTTTGCTGCAGCTTCTTCGCTATTATCTCCTGTGACAAAAAATGTTGCCTTAACATTGTAGTCATCAAGAACATCTAAAATAGCATCCGTGTTATCTGATGGACCATCATCAAATGTCAGATATACCATTGGTATTTCGCCCTCTTCCAAAAGATTGGCGCTATTATCATTGGTATATAGCTTTGATTCTCCCTCCTCATCGTAGGCACTGGCATATTCGTCCTCTACAATATTATCAAAATTATAATCACCAGATAAAATATATATCTGATGCTGTAGAGAGAAAACCTTATAAAGCAAGAATACCATAACAACAATCGATACAATCATGTATGTCAAAATCGTCGTCACAATCATCTTCTTCATACGACTAACGCGCTTACGCTTATCTCTTTGCTTTTGTATTTCTTCGTTTGTCATACATCCTCCATATTGTGGACATTATGGTATATTGTATCATTTATAAAAATAATACTCAACTTTATACTAATAATTCTCACAGAATGACAAATCGGGGCGACGCGATTCGAACGCGCGACCTCTAGCTCCCGAAGCTAGCGCTCTACCAAACTGAGCCACGCCCCGTCTAATCCAAATATATGATTTTATATTAAGTTCATTATTAAATTATAATATTATTTCAACCATTTGAACTATATAATTTTTTAGCAATAAAACAAGCCACATCTGAAATTTTTTCATTTTTTAATAAAAGTGTTGATTCACTTTCACTAGACGCATATTCATTTATTTGATTAAGCAAAGAAAAAATGGTTTCAGGATTATCTTTTATTGGAAAAATGATTTTGCCATACTCCGCCATTTCAAACTCACAAATTGAAATAGCCTCCAGGCATAAGTGCAATCTTCCATCAACATCTGAAGCCTCCATCATAATATCAGGCCTTTTTCTATTAATATCAAGAAAATATGATTTGGCATTTAAATAATCGCCCTCTGCGAAATACAAAAGAATACGTTCTACTACTTCATGCGTTTCCTTCTTCTCCCCTATTATTCCAACTTTACATTCTTTTACTTTAAGACCATTATATTCACACCATACCATTAAAAGAAATTCTGAAATAAATCCATATAGTCTCTTATGATATGAATCAAGCTTATCTAAATCTAAAAGAGGATGCATCTTTTCAAAAATCGGAAACAAAAACTGACAATAAGCTGCAAATAAATCTCTTTTGCAAATCATAATATTACCAAAGTAAGTATTTTTTTCATGAACTCGCTTTTCATACATGCTGTAAAATGAAGGATACATATCTTTTAATACACTAGCGAGTATATTCAAATCACCTTCGTCGTGATTTTTGCCAAAGCCATAATAATATGAAAAATTTAATTCTAACTTCTTTGAAGTCAAAATATCATAATCCTTTAGATAATCTACAATTTCATCTTTAGTAAGGACTAACTCATTTTCATCCAAAAGATATCTTCTATAATGACATAGTCCTAAAATATCACTGGTAGTATCATTCTTCCATGCCCAATACAGACCTGTAAGTTCACTGTAATAGCAATTTAGATTAGAAATATTATCTCCTGTATTATCGCAAAGATAACCCAAATCCTCTTTTCCTTCACGACCAACATGCAAGGGTATATAAATTGGATCTGTAGGCAAATCAAATTTCTTATGTGTCATAGTATATATTTTGATTGATAATTCATCATTTTTATTATTTACTTTGCTCATCAAATATACCCATTAAATAGTTCTCTTACAGCCTCGCTATATTCATGCATGTGTTTTGCTTTTTTTAGTTTCTTATAGCTTTTATCAAAAGTATCCAAATCTTTAAAATTGCAGCTCATATAAAACCATATTTCCTTCATATGATTAATTAGCGGTAAATCCCCACAATAAATTTCTTTATATGAAGTAATAAGCTCATCATGAAATTCCTTCAGCTTATAATAATCAACTTTTGTATCTATGCAATTTGCATCTAAGCAAGTAGTATCCAGCATATATGGTCTTGCAATAAGTCCTCTGCCAATCATTATCGAATCCATATATAATATGGAATCATTAACTTCACAAGTATTATTCATACCATATGAATCTGTTATATCTCTAATATTATTTAAATCTTTTATATTTCTAATATTAATTAAATCTATTATATCTCTAATATTATTTAGGTCTGTTATATCTCCATTATAACAAAGTTTATTTTTCGAATTTTTAATTGCATATTCAAAAGCTGACCACCTGATAGGACCTTTATAAAAATCTTTTTGAAGTCTTGGATGAATGATTAGTTCTGTCATATCATACTTATTAAATATTTCAAGAATTTCAAAAAACTCTTCCTCATCTTCCTTGCCTATTCTTGTTTTTATAGAAACTCCAATACCTTTATTCTGCGAATGAGAAAAGATTTCATATAAAAAATCATCAAGCATCCTGGTATAAGCTAAAAGTCCACTACCTTTTTTCTTTGCAACAACAGTTCCAGAAGGGCAGCCCAGATTAAGATTTATTTCATTGTAGCCTAGCGCTTTAAGTTCATCTGCAGCCCAGTTAAAATGAGCCGAATTATTCGTTAATAGCTGCGGAACAAGTTTATTTATATCATTTTCATTTGGATTAGTATCCCTAAGCTCTCGAGCTGTAAATTTCAAATTAGAATTTGGCGAAATAAAAGGCGTGAAATATCTGTCCACGCCATTAAAATATTTATCAAATGTATTTCTATATATAGAATCTGTTATTCCCTCCAAGGGAGCCATATAGAATTTTGTATTATTAAGTCTTTCATCCATAATCAAAAAATCACTCAAATCTAATACTTATTTCACCGGAATTCAAAGCAACAACTTCGCTTTCACCCTCATATACAACTTCGAGCTCACATCGATCATTAACCCCTACTACATGAGCCGGCCTCTTGCTCGAATCAGCTTCTATAACAAAAACATCCTTATCAAGAGTCAGCTGACGTTTTCTATATTCCTCCAAATATGTTACAGAAGGAAGATCTTTATAAATATAATAGAATTCGTTCAAAAATGCTGCAGACAAATCATTTCTAATTCCAAGAGGAGTAGCTCCATCAAATAAGGTACCAGCAACAGATGCTATTTCCTCAGGAAAACCATCAATAGGTGGTGCTATATTAAAGCCAATACCTAAAACAGCATAATCAAGTTTTTTTGACTCAACAGATATACTGGCCTCTGTAAGTATGCCACAAAATTTCCTGTCGTTTAAAAACAAATCATTCACCCATTTTATTGCCACATCATATGAATTCAACGATTTGTTAACTGTTTCACAAGCTTTTGCTGCAGCAACAGCCGCTGCTGTCGTAATCAAAACAGCATCTTCAATAACTAAATCAGGTCTTAACAAAACACTAATATAAACACCTGTTGAGTCAGGCGAATAAAAAGACCTGCCTCTTCTGCCTCTGCCTTTTGTCTGTTCCTTAGATATAATGCAAAGACCTTCTGCCTCCATAGAAGAGGCACGATCTATAACTGCTCGATTAGTAGAATCAATAGTAGCAACTGTCTCTACTCTATAAAATTCATTTGAAAGTGAGCTAAGTCTGCGTTCAATTTCATCGGCTCTTAAATCATTATTCTCTTCTTCTATCATATAGCCAACATTTGTCGATCCTGTAATGTTATATCCTTCTAACCGAAGTGTATTGATAGCCTTCCAAACAGATGTCCTTGAAACGCAAACAATCTGGGCAATTTCTTGCCCAGATACTGATTTACCCTTATTTTCTATTAATAACTCTAAAACTTTTTCTTTAGTTGTCTTTTTCATGATTACAAATAATAATCTATTTAAGACAATAAATAAATATTATCTCTCAAATATCTTTAATATTTTTTCCTTACCTTCTTTTTTATAAGAATGTTCTCTAAGTGATAAATTAAAGTGGTTTGAACCTATAAGTACCGTAGATGGATGTGTAAACTCTCTAAAGCCCCACTGACCATGATATGCACCCATGCCTGAATGTCCAGTACCATTAAATGGAACGCCCTTTACCATAAGATGTAAACACACCTCATTGATGCAGCCACCACCATATTGTTGGGTTTGCATAACTTTTTTTGCCCATTTCTTGTTGGCTGTAAAAATATACAAAGACAAACCATGTTCTCTTCTTGCTATTTCATTAAGCAAAGCATCAATCTTGGCGTCCTCATACACAACTATAGGTAACAATGGACAAAACAGTTCATGATTTACTATATCTTCTTTTATATCGACTGGATATATAACTGTAGGTGCATACTGACATGTAGCTTCATTACCATATCCGCCACATATAATTCTATCTTCATACAACTTTGCTTCAGCAGCACATTTTTCATAGGCAGAACGTGAAATTAATTTCGGATATTCATCGTTTTCAAGAGGCTTTTCACCCAAAAAGACTTCTATTGCCTTTTTCACTTCATTAACAAACTCTTCTGCAATCTCTTTTGCAACTGCTACCTGATTAATGTTTATACAAATCTGGCCAGAATTTAATATTTTAAAGAAGGCAATCTTGCGAGCAGCATCTTTAATGTCTGCATCTTTTCTAATAATTGCCCAGTTTCCATTTTCGCCGCCCAGTTCCAATGCAACAGGTGTTAAATTTTTCGCTGCTTTTTCAAGTACATGCTTGCCCACATTTGGTGAACCAGTGTAAAAAATCTTATCAAACCTCTGATCAAGACAAAAATCTGCGACATCATGTCCTCCGCCTAAAGCAACAACATATTTTTCATCAAAGGTTTCAGATATCATCTTTATTAAAAGATCTGTACAATGCTTAGATTTTGAACTTGCTTTTATAACAGCAGTATTACCACCGGCAATTGCCGCCGCCAATACGCCCAGAGACAACATATAAGGAAAGTTAAAAGGACTAATAATCAGGCTGACTCCGTAAGGCATTTTGTATACATTTGTAATTATGCTAGGAAAACATACAAAGCCACTAAAATGCCTTTCAGGCTTTGCCCATCGTCTCAGACCTTTTATTGTTTCATTAATTTCCATAATAACAGAGCCTATGTCACAAAAATAAGCCTCCAGCTGATGCCTGCCCAAGTCCTTAGCCATAGCATCCTTCATCGCCTGCTCGTTTTTAATAATCATAGACTTTAGCTTATTCAGCTGTTCTATTCTAAAAGCAATATCAAGTGTCTCATTAGTTAGAAAATATTCTCTCTGAGCATTGACCAGGCTCTTTACATATTCTTTTGTATATAAAGTATTTTCTGTCATAAACGCACCATTATTCTGTAGTTATATGCTCTATTATTTACATTTATATCTGTGATATTATGAATTATCATATATATCTGTTATTTTATGCTCTATTATTTACATTTATATCTGTGATATTATGCATTATCATATATATCTGTAATTTTAAGCTCTATCGTTTGTATCTATAGTTTTACCAAATACAATAAAACGATCATATAAATATTCTAATACAAAATTGCAGCACATATTAATTGCTGTAACAATAAAATCGTTTACCCCTACTGTTTCAGCAAGATAATTGCCAAGAATAGTTGTTACAGGAGTAAATACTGCATAAAATGCAGCCACCTTAAGCATTGCTACAGGCACATTATTAGCCGACTTGAAGGTAAACTCTCTATTAAGCGTAAAATTCCAAACAACTGATGCAACAAGTGCTATCAAATAGCAAGGCCAGTATGGCCAGCTTGTAAATCCTTCAAGTATGGCAAAAACAATTATCTCAATTATTCCCGCTGACAATGAAAACAAACCAAATTTAATTGCTCTAAATAACTCTTTTTTCTTTCCTTCTTCCATCTTCCACTCTCTTTCATTAATTATACTGATTTAATGCTCTAAAATTCTTTTTATTTGACTTATATAGATTTTTGAATACTTCAAAATTCTTATCATATAAATCTTTATTAGTAAAATTAGGTTCAAATGTCTTTTCAACTTCAATCATTGATTTGATATTTTCAAGATCATCTACAAGACCAATTCCAACAGCTATAGTTGCTGCAGCACCAACAGCACCTACGTCCTGTGGCTTCTTTACAATCTCTATTGTATGGCCTGTAATGTCTGCAAGTATCTGACTGGTAACATCTGATAAAGCACCACCACCACAAAAGCGAATAGCCTGTGCTGTTTTAAGCTTTTTATCCTGACATTCAAGCATCCATCTCAAATGATAACACACACCCTCAAGTACGGCTCTAATCATTTCTGTTTTTCCAGTTTCAAGTCTAATATTAAAAAACATTCCAGCTGCAGCAGGATCTTCAAATGGACATCTGTTACCATGCAGCCAAGGTGTAAAAATTACTCCTCCAGCTCCTGGCTCCATATCCTTTACTGTTTCAGTCATATAATCATAAAGACTTGTGTAAACAGTTTCTGAGCTTCCAGTAACATCCATCTTTTCAAGATAAATACCAATTTCATCCAGGCATAGATGATTCTTCATCCATTCAAGACATTTACCTGCTGTTTCCATTTCGGCAAAATAATTGTATTTTCCTTTTTGTGCGCCAATAATCGCTGCAATCATGTTATTAGCATCAACCATCTGCTTTTCTGTGATGGTAGATACCCAACCACTTGTACCAGAATAAATATGTGTATCACCGGTCTGAACACAGCCTGCTCCAACACCAATAAGTGTTGCATCTCCACCACCACCAAAAACCTTCGTTCCTGGCATCAATCCAAGCTGTGCAGCAGCAGACTCAGTTAATCCACCAACCATATCTGTAACTTCGCAAATATCCGGCATGTGTTGAATATTTACACCAAACATTTTACAAAGCTTTTCACTAAAGCACTCATGACCTTTTCTTAAATCATATAACATTGTTGAAAAAGCAGAATCTCTGGTCATTATAAATTTGCCAGTGCAACGACAAATAATATATTCCTTTACATCTAACCACTTATAAATCTTACTATATATCTCAGGCTCATTATTTTTAACCCATAGATATTTCCACATCGGATCCTTTACAGAGCTTGAAACTGCTCCTGTAATAATCAGTGAAGGAATTAATTTAAATATATTTGCACCTGCTATCTTAAATCCATATGCAATACCTTCTTTTAACTCTTTTGTAGCTCTTTGATCCATATAAGACATTGCTCTTCTTAAAGCTTTGCCTTCCTTATCAACAAGTACAAGACCTTGCATTTGGGAACAAAATGAAATTCCTTCTATATCCTTTGAATCAATACCAGATTTTTTCAAAATTTCATTAGTGGTAACGCACATAGCATTCCACCATTCATCCGGATCCTGTTCTGCCTTTCCACCATCCATTATATAGAGATTATACTCACAGGTAGCAGATGCTATTTGTTTAATAGTGTTTTCCATTCCAAACAAACAGGTTTTTATACCAGTTGTTCCAATATCATACGCTAGTACATATCTCATTTTTATACCTCTTCGCCCATCGAAAATCCACGTTTTATAAAATCAAGTAAAGAGTCACAAACTCTTTCATCCAAATCAAAAATTTCATCTCCACAATATAGCTTCATTCTTTCAATGTAGTAATCACAAGCGTATGAAAAATGAAGCATCATCATAAGATTATCAAAGAAAAAGGCGAACTCCTCAGGCCTGATACTCCCCTGTATCACGCCCTCAGATTTCGCCTTTGAAATCACTTCTTTATAAGCATCAGCGGTGTATTTTTCTATCTCTATAGTAAGAGCAGAAGATGAAATTGGTGCATCTCCGGTAGTGATAGCATGATACATTCTAATGTATTCAGGATGTTCTTTTGCAAAGCTGATATTATTCTTTATCAGCCCTCTAATCATATCCTCAAGACTACCACCAGACTCTTCAACCGTAGATAATGTAGTTGTAAGAAGATTTAGGCTCTTGTTGATGCAGGCACCAAAAAGAGCCGCCTTATCCTCATAATACTTGTAAATAACACCTACACTAACACCTGATAGCTTCGCTATCTGGCTAATGCTAGAATTGGTATACCCTTTACTTGCAAACTCATCAATTGCGACCTTCAGAATAACTTCTAACTGTTCATCCGTGAGTTGTTTATGCATGTATACCTTACCCCTTTATTTTAGTTTTGAATATTTTTTTACATAAATTGTTCTTTCAAGTAATGCCTCTGCTGCACCAACACCTGAAACCTTCTTTTTCTCTCCAAGGTATGCAGCCTGACAACCTTTTTCAAGAACCATTGCAACTGCTTCTGCTTCTTCAATATTTGCACCAAAGCACATTGCACCGTCTGAATGAATAAATACTGCTTCATTCTTTCCTTTGCCAGCCAAAATATCTTCTTTGCTGGCATTAAAAGCAACGCATTTTGTAACTGTTCCAGAAATCTGAGCCAAATCATCAATATATGGTTTCATCGGCTTTCCGAGTGCTGACATCTTCATAATGTATGGTGTCTTTGCATGAATAGCAACAAGATCATATACATCTTCTCTGACATTTTCAGCTGTTGCACTAGCAAGTTCTTCGCCAACATAATCAGCATAAATCACACCAGCTACACGCTCCAATGTATGAGCCACATTAAATGCTTCATCATAATCAGTTCCCATACATACAGCACCATGATATTTCATAAGGACCTGTGGACATTTTGGATTCTTCTCAACTGCATCTGCAACCGCATTCTTAAGAGTTTTTGTAGAAGAAAGTCCATATTTTGCACATGGAATCTTATATCCTAAAATCTTTTTATCATCATCAGATACCTTTGCATCTGGAACAATGTCTGTACCTAAAATACTAAGTGCAGAAGCATTTGTCTGATGAGTATGAATTACAAAATTCACCTCAGGTCTTAGACGATAGCATTCAGCGTGAACTCCCTTTTCAGATGAAGGCTTTACATTACCAGAATACTTCAAATCCTCAATTGAAACTACAACAATATCATCTCTGGTAAGGCCGTCATAAGCCTTACCAGATGGTGTAATTACAAACTGAGTATCAGATATTCTTGCAGAAATATTGCCCCAGGTTCTGGCTATCAAGCCGCTTTCCAAAAGCTCTTTTCCTGCCTTAATAACTAAATCCTTTGCTTCGTTTATTTCGTATGGCATTACTTAGCCTCCCCAATAGGTGCACACTTAGAGAATACCTTGTCAAAGCGTGCGATAACATCATCAATCTGCTCCTCGGTGTAGCAAGCGTTTGTGTAAAGTCTTGAGCCTGCAAGAGTAATAATACCCTCTGCCATATATGCAGCACCCATGTGCTCCATTTCCTTCTGACGAATACCAGTCTCCTTAAGGATATCTGGCAGCTGCCATGGTTTAGACCAGTCAATTGCAAAGTGCATTGTACCAGCATTATCAAGGTGACATACAGAGCCCTGGTTAAATGCAACGAATGGAAGATTATACTTCTTAATTGACTCCTGAAGTCCCTTTGTCAGTCTGTCGCCCATGCGACCTGCAACCTCGCAGGCATTCTGCTTTTCAATCTCTTCCAGTGTGTAGTAACCAGCACAGCATGAAATAGGTGTAGCAGCCATTGTACCACCACAAAGAGCCTTCTTAATCTTTTTACCAGACTTATCAAGTCCAGCGCCAAGATGAGCCATGCAATCCTTGTGTCCACCGACTCCGCCGGCTCCTGGATAACCACCAGCTATTACCTTACCAAAGATTGTAAGGTCTGGGTCTACACCAAAGTAGCCCTGAGCACCAGACATACCTATTCTAAATCCTGTAACAACCTCATCAAAGATAATCAATGCTCCGTACTGATGAGCAAGTCTAGCAGCACCAAGAACAAATTCCTTTGATAATGGTCTTGTACCAGACTCAGGTCCGATAGGCTCAAGATATACAGCAGCTGTACCACCATCCATCTTATGCTTTCTAAGTTTTCTTTCCAAATCATCCAAATCGTTAGGGAAGAATTCATCAGTATGTCCAAATACATAGCTTGGAATACCTCTTGACTGAATTCCCTTTGTTCCTGGAATACGAATACCATAAGCAAGCTGATCAGACCAGCCGTGGTATGCACCACCCATCTTTAAGATGTTCTTATTACCTGTCTTAAGTCTTGCGATACGAGCAGCAACCATACAAGCCTCAGTTCCTGATCCAAGCATTCTGAACATTTCTACTGAAGGAACTGAATCAGAAATCTTCTTTGCAAGCTTATACTCATACTCATGGAAAAGACCAGTTGATGGACCACATGTATTCAAAAGATCGATAACTGCTTCTCTAACAATAGGTGGATTAGAACCAAGAACTGTTGGACCACCTGCCTGGAGTAAGTCATAATATTCATTACCATCAATATCATAAAGCTTATTATCCTGTGCCTTTGTAATAACAATAGGGAATGGATAATTAAATGCTAAGTTATGCTGAACACCACCAGGAATGATCTGCTTTGCCTCTGTAATCATTTCCTTTGACTTTGAACACTTTGCTTCGAAATAATCCTTCTCATACTTTGCCAGCTCATCTGGCTTAATAGAATAAACTGGACTCTCCTTTAGCTTGTCCAGCTTTCTGGTAACCTCATCTGCATCAAGGTACTCATCAATTGCAAATCCATTGTATGCCATTTCAAACCTCCTATTTGTAAAAACCATGTGCTAACGCACTAACTCCTAAATTGCAAAAAGGAGCTATGCAAGAAGTAAAATATATAATTTTACTGTTTGCACAACTCCTCTTTGAGTTTCTCGTGAATACCTATTCACGAGTTATCTATAATATAATACTAGTCAAGGGAAATGTAAATAGGTTTTTTATAAAAATAAATATAATTAAGTTCTTCTCTTTACAATACCATTTTTTCTATAATATTCTTCCTTGTCTTCATACATACGTTTATCAGCAACTGTTGCCAGTTCTCTAATTGTCATGTCCTTAAACTCATCGGCCCTAACATAACCATAGGAAATTGAAAGCTTTTTAACAAGAATTCCTGACCAGTCAGAAATGGTCTTTTCAAACTCTTCCAAAGCATTGTTCAATTGATCTTTATCACACCTTAGAATTGCCATAAATTCATCACCACCAGTTCGGTAGGATTTTCCAACTCTTCTAAATCCAGCATCAATACACTTACTTGCACCTATAATAAGCTCATCACCAGCCTTATGACCTAATGTGTCATTGACAGTCTTAAGACCATTAACATCCAATGCAACAATCACAAGATCATCCATAAAGTTGTTTGAACTAATAGTGTCAAGATCCTCTTCGTATGTTCTTCGATTATATAATCTCGTAAGCTCATCAGTACTTGATTTATAAATCAAATTCATCAGTTCATTCTTTTCTGAATCGATAATTTCAGTTGCAACAACAATTTTATTTACCTGTCCATCAACTCTATCGATTGGAATAAAGCTCATTCTGGTCCAGCCATGATATTTGCCAACAAACTCAATAGTTAATAATGGTTTATCTATCATACGCTGACTAACAGTTGATAGATTGACAAATTCCATCATCATGTCAAGATACTCTTCTCTACAGGTAGCTTTAATTATGGTATAGGACATCTTCTGCGCACTAGTCTCACCACCAACTATTTGCTTGAAAATATCTGACTCGATAAGTCTTTCCATTGTGTCATTTGCAAGATCAAAAATATGCAAAGAATACACCATGTTCTTGAGTGCTGAGTACACCAAAGCTTCTCGTTTTCTATCAGCTGTAATATCTCTCAAGCCATACGCAACCTTAGAAATAGGTGCATTTATATTATCTCCAACTCTGATATACATGGCATTAAACCAGTCTCCATTTGAATATTTAAATTCACCTGAAACAAGCTTTTTGCCTTTCATTTTTTCATCAAGCGTAGACAGATTAGTATATTCTATAAAACGATCATAAAAAGTTTTATCAATAAGCGGCGCTAATCTCTTATTTAAGGCTGTATGAGGATCATTTACTAGATCAAAGCTGTCAGCAGCTGACCCCTTCACGTCAAATCTATATGCAGTCTGAGACTCAAGATCAACTAAATTAATATAATCAAACGCACCAGAAATAGAATTAAGGATATCAAACTGCTCATCTATTTCATCTTGTTTTTTCTTTAATTCATTATTTAGTTCTGTTATCTTTTTAAGCTTTTCCTCCTCGCTTAAATATATTTCACGTTCATTTGAAACAATAAATGCATGAATAATAATACAGCCTATGAAGTATCCGAGGCTATAAAATGGTGCATTAGGAAACAACAGCTGACATACGCCTAACATAATAGGAGCAAGTGCAAAAATAAAAACTGTATTATAATTGGATGTATCGTTAAATTCTCTTTTTATTGCAAGAACTAAAGCTGTCAGACCAATTATTACATATACAATGTACTGATTAATAAAGGTTAATGGACGATAGGCTCCTGTAATATAGACACCATCAACAATTTCAAATAATGTTGGTGTAAAACAATTCCTAATAACAAGAAATAATTCAAAGAAAATTATTATACAGTCTATCAGCAAATATATTTTCTTATTTCTAACCTTCGCACCCAAATAATCCAAAACATATTTTAGCCAAAAAAATGTTGTCAATACTGTTGAAATATGAAAAACAGAGCTGCTTACGAAAAATACAAAATCATTCTTTATAACTTTAGCATCGCAAAGCCCCCATACTGTATCTTGTAAACAAAAGAATATGACCCAAAATGTCATAACCTGATAGCTTTTTTCTAAAGAATTTACTTTAAAATTTAAAATATCTGTTTTAGTCGTTTTTATATCAGAAAACAATATAACGCTTAATACAAATGCATATGTTATTGCCGAAACCCAGTATAAATGTAGCTCCATGTCAGTCTCCTAATTCTATATCAATAGATATAATATTAATATTTATTCCTCACCACTTCAAGAGCGCAGATAAAGTCCTTTAATTCTATCTTTTCGCCATCATCCATAATAATATAGCCTGATAATCGCCCAAAGACCTGATGCTGATCACTGAGTATTATCTTAAAATCCATTGTAGCACTTCTATCTAGTATAGGCTCAAATGTAGCTTCTAATCTCTTGTCTTCTGAATAAACATTCCAAACATCTGTGTAAATATATTTTCCACTTGAATCCTTTGGAATATCAAAGACAACATTTTCAAGCTTGTGAATTCTACTCTATTAAATCAAGTGCTTTTATTAAATAAGAAATATAAAACTGTAGGACTAAAGTTTTTTAAATGCTTCGGTTTCTTTAATAAGAACATCCATGTTCTCAGTATTCGTATCGCTTTCGCATCGAATATCAGCAATCTGAGAAACAAGATTAGTTGTTGAATTTGCTACATCAGTGATACCATAAGAGCATTCTGTAATATTTCCAGTGATATCGGTAACACCTTGAGCCACCATCTCCATAGCGTTTCTTACCTCTGAAGATGTAGTCTTGAATGTTTCAAGGATATCTCTAACGTGCTCTGCGTCATTATAGTAATCTACGCCCATTTCGGCGAACTTAGTGTAATCTTCTGAAATCATAGCATTCATAACATCAATCAATTGCTCTGATGTATGAACTAAGTTATCAACCGCGTCAATAACATCTTTTGAAATAACCTGGATGCTATCGGCTGTATTCTTACTATTTTCAGCTAAATCACGAATCTCGGTGGCTACAACGGCGAATCCCTTGCCTGCGTCTCCTGCACGAGCAGCCTCGATAGAAGCGTTAAGGGCAAGAAGATTGGTCTGACTAGCAATATTTAAAATATCATTAGCTAATTCGGAAATATGACTCACTTTCTTACTGCTTTCAATAGCAACTTCTAAGTCGTTTTTCTTTATTTCTACTAATTCAGAAGTTGTCTGCACCTTTGTTTCTACCAATTTGTTGATATTATTAGCTCGCTGTTCCATTTGTTCAACATATTCATTACCAGAAATTGTTTCACCGACTAAAGACTCTGTTGATGCTAATACTTCCTCTGTCGCAGCAGAAATATTAGAAGACGAATCTACAACTAAAGACATTGATGCCGATAACTCTTCTGTGATAGCTGAAATGTTTGAAGCTTCATCATTTGAAGAATTGATATTAGCATTAATAACTTCTGATGCAGTCTGAATATCGCTTGAAATATTCTTAATTTTGAAAATAATACTCTGCAAAGTCTCAATGAACGCATTGATATTGTTTCCTACATCCTCAATTTCGTCTTTTGTTGAAATAGCAATTCTTTCAGTTAAATCACCATTACTATTTTTTACCTTGTTTGTAATATTGGAGAGCTGCGTACTCAAACTGTTAATAGGTCTTACAATCAAGCGAGAAATAATGATTGCTAAAACGCCTGCTATAAAAGCGCAGATAGCATAAATCAAGAGTAAAGTATTTCTAATATTATTTACCTGAATATCATAATATTTAGATGGAGATACATAAATAACCTGCCATCCTGTAGACGCACTATCTGATTTTGTTAAGCAACACTTTGTTCCGTCATAATCAATAAAAACATTATCTTTTTCCATAGCTTTGATGTATTTGCCACCAAGAATATCATTCAAGTTTACAAGCTTATCATCTGTTGGGTTGAACTCTGTGTTAGGGTGGGTAATAATATTGCCCTCTTTTGAAGTAATCATTAAATAATCGCCCTCATTACCATACTCAACAACAAGTTCTTCAAGTGACGTAAGCAGAGAGTCAATATAAATATCTACTCCTATAACACCATCTTTATTTCCACTTGTAATCATCTTGGAAATAGTAATACACATAGCTCCTGATTCTGCATCTGTATAAGGGTCACTGAACACAATCTCTCCATTTGCTTTTTTTGCGTCATTATACCAAGGTCTTTCTGTGCAAATCCAGTCAGCGTCAGGAATCCAATAAGAGCCGTCAAGATACAATTTATCATCGAATCCTACATAACAAGCAATAATATCTTCGTTGTTATCTCCGATATTTGCCATTTGAGACTGAATAGATTTTTGAACAGCCTCGTTATTGATATCTACGGTCTCGATTGCTTTAGCTAAATTTTCTGTTGTTGTTCTAAAAACACCCATTCCTTCATCAAATTCACAAGCGTAAAGCTCTGTACTTACCATATACTGATTATCAAGTAGAGCTGTTACCGCTTTTTTAGATGTTGACACTGCCAAAACGCTAAGTATAGACATTGCCGCGATTACCAAAAGTAAAATACACGCTGTTACTTTAACCATAAGGCTGATTTTTAAATTGTTTATTGTTTTACCTCTTTCTTTCATAGGAATATCCTTTCTCTAAACTTATTATAAACCTATTATTATATTTTTTTAATCAAATAACAACAGATTAATAAAAAAAGGATGGCAACACCTAGGTGAAACCATCCAAAAAACTATTATTCTGTTACAGTAACTGGTGACTTATAACACTGAGTTGTTGAGAAATCGAGTGTCAACTGTCTACCAGCATTTTTCTCACCACATGGATCATACTTGCCCCATACCGATGCTCTTTGGTATGACTTGCGATGTGCTGAAAAGCTAAAATCTAAGAGGCTATACCCGCCGTCTTCAGAATTAATTCCTGCAGCCTGCCAAAATACATTTAAGAATGTTGAAACAGATGCATATGGTACAATATCATTTTTATCACCAAGACGTTTTACCATGCCTTCTCTAGCAAGTCCATCAATCAGTGGTGATCCAAATGTAACCGTATTTAAAATATTGTAATCTCTTTTTATATCCTTATCAGCAGCAATTTGCTGTGCAACCATTCCACCCAATGAATGACCTGTAAGAATAATATTTGATCCAACTGGAATTGAATCATAAATTGACGCTTTAATATTCTGTGCATATTTATTGTCCTGTTCAAAGCCTACAAGAATATCTGTCCACCAGTCTGTAGTCTGATTCGAAATATTTGTATCAGTGCCTGACATAGCTACAAGATAACAGTCCTTTGTCTTCCACCATAACCAGTCTTTATATCTAAGCTGGCCTTTTGTTATCTGAATAGGACCATTTAATGTATTTGATGAGTAACCAAGCTGAACTAAAGCAGCTACCTGATTTGCCTGAGTATATGTTACTTTCTGTCCATTAATAACATCTAAAGCAGCATTTTTAATTGCAACTAAATGCTCATCATTAGTGTCATAAGGCGTATTATAGAAATTTGAAAGAGCTGCACGCATTGTTGCTTTATTAGTACGATTTGCATTACCAATTTCAATATCCTGCTCAGCATCTATTACGTCAGGTTCAGTAACAGCTTTTACGGAAGCTTCGTTAATCTCATTTTCTACTATTGAAGTATCTTCTTCAATAGAGCCTTCTGATAATTGTCCATCAACTTCAGTGATAATTGATGGATCTATGACTACCTCCTCGGAAAACTCAGATGATACTTCTGTAATCTCAGTAATACCCGGTACAATTTCCTCAGCAAAAGCAACATTGCTAAATAACATAGCCCCCACTAGTGTCAAAGCGAAAAATATTTTTGCTTTTTTCATTTTTTCTACAATCCTCCCTTTAATAAAAATACCTTCTCGATTTCGCAATTTGGAAACCCTTGTTTAGGATTATAGTTTCCACCACAACATTTAGCAATATTTTTCGTATGCATACAATATATTTTGTCATTATAGACTAAAATAAGCAAATAGTTTTGTATAATATAATTAATAAATATGCAACATTTAATCAAATAACTTATATTTATACACAAAAAAACCACTCCCTAAGGAGTGGCTAAATAAACAATCAATTTAGAAGCTGCCAATATTAAGTACAGCAGAAATTACAAAGAAAAGAATTACCATAACTGTTGTTGCCTTTACAAGCATACCTTCCTTTGTACGACCCTTATTCTTATTAAAGTATGTCTCTGAATTCTGACCTGATAATGAACCAAGTCCTGCCTGCTTTCCTTCCTGGAAAAGAATGATTACTGTAAGCGCAACACAAATTAATATAAGAACTATTACAAGAATTAACTTTAAAACTTCCATTTTTACCTCCTAGTTGTGAAAAACAACGTGATTATTCTAACATAATAAATATTAAATAACAATGAATTAATCCATCAATCCATCGAGTATATTCACTTTAATAAATCCAGCCTCAATATCTACATTCAAAATGCAGTCCTTAATAGCTGGCAACAAAACCACCTTGCCATTATTCATGGTGATTTCATAAACATCATTTGCACCAGTCTCTAGTACGTCAGTGATTTTACCAAAGTCATCATCATCCTCTGTTGATACTCTAAGACCTATTAAATCAGCTATAAAGTATTCATCCTTTTTAAGGCTGACTCTGTTTTCTTTTGTAACATAAAGACCCTTGCCTTTATATTTCTCTATATCGTTAATATTGTCTATTCCTTTGAATTTAAGAATGACAAGATTCTTCTGCGTCCTAACATTTTCCACCTCAAGAGAAATATAATCTCTACCAGTATCAAGAAGAATATTCTTTGCTTTTTTAAAGCGAGAAATATCATCAGTCATAGGAAATACCTTGACCTCGCCCTTAATACCATGTGTTGTTGTTATCGCGCCAACCTGATATAAATCTTCCATAATCCAAACCATAATAGTGCCCCTCAAATAAATGAGGGGCTCTAATAAACTACTATTTAGGCCTCGTCAACAATGTCAACGATTACCTTCTTGTCCATCTTAGAGGCCGCTGCCTTAACAACAGAACGAATAGCCTTAGCTATACGGCCCTGCTTGCCAATAACCTTTCCCATATCGGAAGGAGCAACATGTAATTCTACAACAATAGACTTATCATTCTCGGTCTCTGTTACAACCACTTCATCAGGATTGTCGACAAGTGACTTAGCAATTACTTCAACTAGTTCTTTCATAAGTGAACCTTGCCTTTCCTTAAAGCGTATGCTTCAAATGTTGTAAAATTATTTCTCGATTCCTGCCTGCTTGAAGATTCTAGAAACAACTGCTGTTGGCTGTGCTCCATTTGCTAACCACTTCTTTGCTGCTTCTTCATCAACTGTGTATGCTGATGGCTCCTGATTTGGATCGTATGTTCCGATCTCATCGATACATCTACCATCTCTAGGTGCTCTTGCATCTGCTACAACGATTCTATAGATAGGTCTCTTCTTCTGTCCCATTCTTCTTAAACGAATCTTAACTGCCATTTTAATTTCCTCCTAAAATGAATTAATAATAAATATATGTGAATTAGCTATTTGCTAAATTCATGCTACTAAAACGGGAATTTCATCTTTCCCATACCGCCCATGCCTCCGCGTCTGCCCATCTGCTTCATCATACCAGGCATCTGCTTCATCATCTTTTTGGACTGCTCAAACTGCTTTATAAATCTGTTTACCTCAGCAATATCTACGCCAGCCCCTTTTGCAAGTCTATGCTTTCTGCTAGGATTCATAAGCTTTGGATTGGCTCTCTCCTCAGGTGTCATTGAAAGAATAATTGCCTCAATATGAGCAAGCTTCTTATCATCCACAGCGCCCTCAAGCTGAGCCATCTGCGAAGCATTCATACCAGGCATCATGCCAAGCAATGAAGACATGCCACCAAGCTTTTTCATCTGAGCCATAGAATCAAGGTAGTCATTGAAATCAAATTCTGCCTTTTTCATCTTTTGGGCCATTTCTCTGGCCTTGTCCTGATCTACCTCAGCCTCTACCTTCTCAATAAGTGATAACACATCACCCATTCCAAGGATACGAGAAGCCATTCTATCAGGATAGAACTGTTCAAGGTCTGAAAGCTTTTCTCCCATACCTGCATAAAGAATAGGCTTACCTGTAACAGCTCTGATTGAAAGAGCCGCACCACCTCTAGTATCACCATCAAGCTTTGTAAGGATAACTCCGTCAATACCTATCTTTTCATCAAATGTCTGGGAAACATTAACAGCATCCTGACCTGTCATTGCATCAACAACAAGTATTGTCTGAGCAACATCAACTGATTCCTTAATAGAAACCAGCTCGTCCATCATATCTTCATCTACATGAAGACGTCCGGCAGTATCTAAAATCACGACATTTTTGCCATGCTTTTTAGCATATTCAATAGCTTCTTTAGCTATCTTTGCAGGCTTTTTATCTGTTCCTAAGGAAAAGACCTCAACCTCCTGCTTTTTACCATTTATCTGCAGCTGTTCAACTGCCGCAGGTCTATACACATCACAGGCAACAAGCAAAACTTCCTTACCCTTTTGCTTCATCTTTCCTGCAAGCTTTGCTGTTGTAGTAGTTTTACCTGCACCCTGAAGACCAACCATCATCACAACAGTAATCTGCTGTCCTGGTCTATACTCAATCTCAGTAGTTTCAGACCCCATAAGATTTGTTAATTCTTCATTAACAATCTTTATGACCATCTGTCCTGGATTCAAGCCATTTAAAACATCTGCTCCAATAGCTCTTTCCTGAACCTTTTTAGTAAATTCCTTTACTACTTTGAAATTAACATCAGCCTCAAGAAGGGCCATCTTAACTTCTTTAAGAGCTAGCTTTACATCATCTTCTGTAAGTCTGCCCTTGCCTCTTAAATTCTTAAAAACTCCCTGGAGCTTATCTGAAAGGGAATCAAATGCCATATTATAATTCCTCTAATATCCTACTGGAAATATCAGCTATTTCCTTCAAAATAGACTCATTTACGTCATCCGCCTGTGTCAGATTGTTTATTCGATTTACGTCATTTTTAATAGTCATAAATCTCTCAACAAGCTTAAGCTTTGACTCATAATTTTCTAGTGATTTGGTACATCTTTTTACGAGATCATGAGCGCCCTGCCTAGATGTGCCATTAATCTCAGCTATCTCTGAAAAAGACAAATCCTCAACAACATATAGCTCATATACTTCTCTTTGATGTTCGTTTAGTAGCTGTCCATAGAAGTCATATAAATAACCTCTATATATTTTTTCTTCCATAAAATCACCGAGTGCTACTATACTATAATAAAAAAGAGGTGTCAAGTATTTTTTCTTGACACCGCTAAGAATATTTGAAATTTTCTCCCTTTTTACAAAAGAGTTTCTATATGCTAAATTACAATTTTTTAATCATTACTCTATGGAAAAATACTTCCGTTTCCAATCATCACTCTAATAATTCCTATTACAAATAAATGTGCTGGATAATATATGTAGAAAAACCACTTCATACCTTTCCATTGACCTCGCTCACCATTATACTGTCTCA